>NZ_JBIATN010000011.1:0-304673 GCF_042891825.1 Streptomyces sp. NPDC001852 | reverse complement strand
GCGGCCCTACACCTCAGATACCGAGCGGCAGGCAGCGCTTCCCGACTGGCTGGACTGGTACAACTACCACCGACCCCACACCGGCATCGGCGGCCGAACACCAGCCAGCCGCGTCACCAACCTGTCCAGTCAGCACACCTAGCGCGGCGTCCTGGTGAATGGTGTGACCGGGCGTTCGAGGCGCTCACCGTCCACCGTGATGTCGACGACTTCGTTGTAGAAGGCGAGCAGCCCCTTGATCGCGCCCACCGCGGGCAGCGGCTCGGGGTAACTCCACACGACGTCGGGCGGAACGTCCGACCCGCCGTGCTCCCCGTGCCAGGACCAGTACTCGGCGGTGCCCTTGTAGGGGCAGCCGGTGTGGCGGTCGCTGGGCCGGAACAGGTCGAGGCGGACGTCCTCGCGGGGGAGGTAGTAGCGGGTCGGCAGGCCCGTCTCGAACAGGAGTACCGGACGGCGGGTGTCGGCGACGACCCGGCCGCCGATCTCGACGACGACGTGCCGGCTGCTGGGGAGGGCATCGACCCGTTTGTGCGGGTCGCGGGGGTGGACGAAGATCTCCTCTTCCTCCTCGTACCAGTGGTCCAGGCCCCGGCCGGTGCGCTGGAACCACTCGAAGGCGATGTGTCCCGCCAGATCGTCGGCGGGAAAGGCCCACGCCGCGTTCTCCAGCAGTTCGCCGTCCACTGCGAGGTCGTAGAAGACCGTCGACCCGGTGTGAGCGCCGACCGGCGGGTTCTTCGCCGGCAGCAGCAGGTCCTCGCGGACCTCCGTGCGCGGGAAGGCGTACAGCGGCACGGGGACGCCGGGCTCCCACACGAGCACGGGGTGGCGGCTGTCGACCACGGTGACATCGCCCTTGCGGCCGCGCACCCAACGCTCACTGGGCTCCCAGAGCAGGCCTTCCGGGGTGGTCCGCAACGACTGGGCGGTACTGGGCGTGGGCATGACCGGATCTCCTTCTCCCTCGGCGGGCCGGAGGTGGTTCGCGGGTGGTGAGTAGCCGTTCCATGCTCGCGCGGGCGGCGGGCGCTCGCCAGGCCGGAGCGAGGAGGCTCATGACTGCCGACGCAGGCGAGCGCGCAGGGCTGCGCCGTCGCTCCTGGCGAGCCGGTCCGCCGGGGCGCGCAGTCCGGGGTGGCGGTCGGAGGGCTCGACTGCGGCGTGCCGCCCTCGGTCCTGCCGGGAGTCCAGCTGTCGCGGCCGGCCGGGGTGAGACGGCGGAAGGGGCCGGTCGGGGTCGATTGCGGGGATGGGCTATGCATGGGCATGCGGAATGATGCATACTCTTCCTATGTCCAAGGTCCTCACTTCCCTTCCGGTCGGCGAGCGCGTCGGTATCGCCTTCTCCGGCGGCCTCGACACCTCGGTCGCCGTCGCGTGGATGCGCGCCAAGGGTGCCGTCCCGTGCACCTACACCGCCGACATCGGCCAGTACGACGAGCCCGACATCGCCTCGGTACCCGGCCGTGCGACGACCTACGGTGCCGAGATCGCGCGCCTGGTCGACTGCCGTGCGGCCCTGGTCGAGGAGGGGCTGGCCGCGCTCGCCTGCGGCGCGTTCCACATCCGCTCGGGCGGGCGGGCGTACTTCAACACCACGCCCCTCGGCCGCGCCGTCACCGGCACCCTCCTGGTGCGGGCGATGCTCGAGGACGACGTACAGATCTGGGGCGACGGCTCCACCTTCAAGGGCAACGACATCGAGCGGTTCTACCGCTACGGCCTGCTCGCCAACCCGCACCTGCGGATCTACAAGCCCTGGCTGGACTCCGACTTCGTGACCGAACTGGGCGGCCGCAAGGAGATGTCCGAGTGGCTGCTCGCGCACGGCCTGCCGTACCGCGACAGCACGGAGAAGGCGTACTCCACCGACGCGAACATCTGGGGCGCCACCCACGAGGCCAAGACCCTGGAGCACCTGGACACCGGCCTCGAGACGGTCGAGCCGATCATGGGCGTGCGGTTCTGGGACCCCGCCGTCGAGATCCCCGCCGAGGACGTGACGATCGGCTTCGACCAGGGCCGCCCCGTGACGATCAACGGCAAGGAGTTCGCCTCGCCGGTCGAGCTGGTCATGGAGGCCAACGCCATCGGCGGCCGGCACGGGCTCGGCATGTCGGACCAGATCGAGAACCGGATCATCGAGGCCAAGAGCCGCGGCATCTACGAGGCCCCCGGCATGGCCCTGCTGCACGCGGCGTACGAGCGGCTGGTCAACGCGATCCACAACGAGGACACCCTCGCCCAGTACCACAACGAGGGCCGCAAGCTCGGCCGGCTCATGTACGAGGGCCGCTGGCTGGACCCGCAGGCGCTGATGATCCGCGAGTCGCTGCAGCGCTGGGTCGGCGCCGCGGTCACCGGCGAGGTGACGCTGCGGCTGCGGCGCGGTGAGGACTACTCCATCCTCGACACCACGGGCCCGGCGTTCAGCTACCACCCGGACAAGCTGTCCATGGAGCGCACCGAGGACTCCGCGTTCGGTCCGTCGGACCGGATCGGCCAGCTCACCATGCGCAACCTCGACATCGCCGACTCCCGCGCCCGCCTCGAGCAGTACGCCGGTCTGGGCATGGTCGGCACCGAGCACCCGGCCCTGATCGGCGCGGCCCAGGCCGCCTCCACGGGGCTGATCGGCGCCATGCCCCAGGGCGGCGCCGAGGCGATCGCCTCCCGTGGCGAGGTCTCGGAGGAGGACGTGGCGCTGGACCGTGCCGCGATGGAGTCCGGCACGGACTGACCCCGCTCACCGGCCGCAGCCACCTTGGACAGCGGGCCCCGTCGGTTCACCTCCGACGGGGCCCGCCGTCGTACGCCTGCCCTCGTGGAACCGGTCACCGCCGGGGACTTGGCCTGGCTGTGTGAGCTGTTCACCGCCGGCTGGGGCGGTGCCGTCTCGATGAGTCGGGGCGTCGCGACACGACCGCCCTGCCGGGATTCGTGGTCGATGCCGGATCCGTCAGGAGCTCGAACTGGAACTCCGCCTCTCCTCCGTCGCTCCCGACGGCGTCGCCTGAGCCTCTCGTACCCTGTCTCCGTGCTGTCCCCCCGTCTGCGACGCGTCGCCGTCCTGGTGCTCGAAGGCGCCAAACCGCTCGATGTCGGGATCCCCGCGCAGGTGTTCACGACACGGGCGAGCATGCCGTACGAGGTGCGGGTGTGCGGGGCGGAGCCCGGGCTCGTGGCGGGCGGTGACGGGCTGTCGTACCACGTCGCCCATGGGCTCGACGCGCTCGCGTGGGCGGACCTCGTCTTCATCCCGGGATACCGGTTTCCGGACCGCGAGGATCCGCCGCGGCCCGTGGTCGACGCGCTGCTCGCCGCCCACGCCCGGGGCACGCGGCTCGCCGCCATCTCGACGGGGGCCTTCGCGCTCGCGGCCACGGGACTGCTCGACGGCAAGCGGGCGACGACACACTGGCACTACTCGCGGGCCCTCGCCGCGAAGCACCCGCTGGTCCAGGTCGACGAGAACGTGCTCTTCGTCGACGAGGGCAGCGTGCTGACCTCGGCCGGCGCCGCCTCCGGCATCGATCTGTGCCTGCACATCCTGCGCAAGGACCTCGGGGTCGCCGTGTCCAACCACGCGGCGCGGCGCCTGGTCGCCGCCCCCTACCGCAGCGGCGGCCAGGCCCAGTACGTGCCGCGAAGCGTGCCCGAGCCGCTCGGCGAACGGTTCGCCGCGACCCGCGAGTGGGCGCTGCACCGCCTCGGCGAGCCCCTCACCCTCACGGCGCTCGCCCGGCACGCCGCGGTCTCGCCCCGCACGCTCTCCCGGCGCTTCGTCGAGGACACCGGGTACACGCCCATGCAGTGGGTGATGCGCGCCCGCATCGACCTGGCCCGGGAGCTGCTCGAACGCTCCGAGCGCAGCATCGAGCAGATCGCCGCCGACGTCGGCCTCGGCACCGGCACGAATCTGCGGACCCACTTCCAGCGGATCCTCGGCACCACCCCGAGCGAATACCGGCGCACCTTCACCCAGGGCGAATAGCCGCTGTCGCGCCTGGCGCGATCCTTGCGAACCATGGCGCTCTCGACACGGTCACGCACGGATGCGGCACGCGACGCTGGTGGGGAACCGAGGGAAGCCGAAGGGACACCACTCATGACTCGCATCGCCATCAACGGATTTGGCCGCATCGGACGCAACGTGCTGCGCGCCCTGCTCGAACGCGGCAGCGCCCTCGACGTCGTGGCCGTGAACGACCTGACGGAGCCCGCCACCCTCGCACGGCTGCTCGCCTACGACACCACGGCCGGCCGGCTCGGCCGTCCCGTGACCGTCGACGGGGACGCCCTCGTCGTCGACGGCCGCCGGATCACCGTCCTCGCCGAACGCGAGCCGTCCCAACTGCCGTGGGCCGACCTCGGTGTGGACATCGTCCTGGAGGCGACCGGCCGCTTCACCGCGGCGAAGGCCGCCCGGGCACACCTCGACGCCGGGGCGAAGAAGGTGCTCGTGAGCGCGCCGTCCGACGGAGCCGATGTCACGCTCGCGTACGGGGTCAACACCGACGCCTACGAGCCGGACCTGCACACGATCGTCTCGAACGCCTCCTGCACCACCAACGCGCTCGCGCCGCTGGCCGCCGTGCTGGACGAACTCGCCGGGATCGAGCACGGCTTCATGACCACCGTGCACGCCTACACGCAGGAGCAGAACCTGCAGGACGGTCCGCACCGCGACGCCCGCCGTGCCCGCGCCGCCGCCGTCAACATCGTGCCCACCACGACGGGCGCGGCCAAGGCGATCGGCCTCGTGCTGCCGAACCTCGACGGCAAGCTGTCCGGCGACTCGATCCGCGTGCCCGTTCCGGTGGGCTCGATCGTCGAACTCAACACGAGCGTCGCACGCGACGTCACCCGCGACGACGTCCTGGCGGCGTACCGCGCCGCGGCCGAGGGCCCGCTCGCCGGCATCCTCGAGTACTCGGACGACCCGCTCGTGTCCTCCGACATCACCGGCAATCCGGCCTCCTCGATCTTCGACTCGGCCCTGACCCGCGTCGACGGCCGGCACGTCAAGGTGGTCGCCTGGTACGACAACGAGTGGGGTTTCTCCCACCGCGTGGTCGACACGCTCGAACTCCTCGCCGGCCGGCCCTCCCGGGAGGGCTGAGGTCAGCGGCTCGGCAGGGGGGCAACACCCTGCGGCGGCGTAGGGAAAGCCCCCCGTCCGGTCGGGGGCCTGACCGGCTGTTGTCACCGAACGGGCGCGCCGAGACTCGACGGCATGACGATTTCCACGCATGCCCCGGACGCCGCCGAGGCGCCGGCCGCCCGCTCCCGTACGGCCGGCTCCGAAGCCGGCAGCGACTTCGCGCGGCTGTCCCGGCGTGTCACCGAGGCCGGCCTGCTGAAGCGGCGCCCCGGCTACTACACGGCGCGGCTCACCCTGGTGACCGCGCTGCTGGCGGCGGGCTGGGGCACCTTCCTCGCGCTCGGCGACACCTGGTGGCAGCTGGCGGTGGCGGCCTTCCTCGCCTTCATGTTCGGCCAAGTCGCCCTGGTAGCCCATGACTTGGCGCACCGTCAGGTCTTCCGGCGCGGTCGGCCGAGCCAGACGTGGGGCCGGCTCTTCGGCAACCTCGGCATCGGCATGAGCTACGGCTGGTGGATGAACAAGCACACCCGCCACCACGCCAACCCCAACCACGAGGAACTCGACCCGGATGTCGCCCCGGACATCCTGGTGTGGTCCACCGCCCAGGCCCGCGCGAGCCGTGGCCTCGCCCGCCTCATCGGGGGACACCAGGCGTGGCTGTTCTTCCCCCTGCTGACGTTGGAGGGATTCAACCTGCACGTCGCGAGCGTGCGGGCGCTGCGCTCGCCGGCCATGAAGCACCGGGTCCTGGAAGCCGGCCTGCTGCTCCTTCACCTCGCGGCCTATGTGTCCGCACTGTTCCTGGTGCTCCCGCCCGGCAAGGCGGTCGCGTTCCTCTTCGTGCACCAGTGCCTCTTCGGCGTCTACCTCGGCTGCACCTTCGCACCGAACCACAAGGGCATGCCCACGTTCAGCGGCGACGAACGGCCCGACTTCCTGCGCCGCCAGGTCCTCACCTCCCGCAACGTCCGCGGCGGCCGGCTCACGGACGTGCTGCTCGGCGGGCTCAACTACCAGATCGAGCACCACCTGTTCCCGAGCATGCCCACCCCCCATCTGCGCCGGGCCCAGGCCGTCGTCCGCGCGTACTGCGCGGAGATCGGCGTGCCGTACCACGAGACCGGCCTGATCCGGTCGTACCGCGAGGCCCTCGCCCACATGCACCGGGTGGGAGAACCGATCAGGCGGCGGCGCAGGGCATCCTGACGACCGCACCCGGGGACTCTTCGCCCGCCTCAGCCCGCGAGCAGCATCGCGGCCTGCACCACGCCGAGAAGCGCGGCCGGCGCACCGTCCCGGACCGGACGCCGGCGCCTTCTCGGTCTGTCGCCCCGGTGATTCCCGCCGGTCACCACGCCGCCTCCAGCAGCAGCGTCACCGACTCCGCGTCCGGTGCACGAGGGTTCGGGTAGGGCTGGGCCGCGACCCGCTCGGCGACGGGCCGCAGCCCCTCCCTCGGCACACCGAGGGCGCGCAGCCTGGTCGGCCCGGTGTGACTGCGGGCCAGGCCGCCCACGACCGCCACCGGGTCGCCGCCGGTGATCCGTTCCAGCCGGGCGGCGGCCCTCGGCGCGGCGGGCAGGTTGAAGGCCAGGACGTGCGGGAGCAGCAGGGCGTGCAGTTCGGCGTGCGGCAGATCGAAGGTGCCGCCGAGGACGTGCGCGAGCTGGTGGTGCAGGCCCATGCGGGTCTGGGCCAGGCAGAGGCCGGCCAGCCAGGCGGACTGCTGCAGACGCGTGCGGCCCGGCAGGCCCGAGGGGTCGGCGAGCACTGCGGGGAGCCCGCCGAGGATGCCGTCGGCGGCCTCGGTCGCCAGGGCGTCGCTCGCGGCGGTCGCGTTCGGAGCCCACAGGGCCTCCACCGCGTGGGCGAGGGCGTTCAGGGCACTGGCCAGAGTCAGCCCCGGCGGCATGCCGAGGGTCAGCTCCGGGTCGTAGACGACCGTGCCGGGGGCGATGGCCGGGTCGCGTCGGGTCGTCTTCACACCGTCCTTCGTCTCGCCCAGGACGGGGGTCACCTCCGAACCGGCGTAGGTGGTGGGGACGGCCACCTGCGGCAGCCCGGTGCGCACCGACAGCGCCTTGCCGAGGCCGACGGCGGAGCCGCCGCCGATCGCCACCAGGCCGTCGGCGTCGGCCTGCCGCAACAGGTCCAGCGCCTCCTCGGTGACGGCGACCGGGGTGTGGACGACGGCCCCGTCGAACCGCGCCGCCAGACGGGAGCCGAGAGCCCGGGCCAGCTCGTCGGCTGCCGCCCGGGCCGATCCCGTCGCGAGGAGCAGCACCCGGCCGGAGCCGAGCCGCCGGGTCTCCTCGGGGACGGCACGGCGGGCCCCGGCGCCGACGAGGACCCGGCAGGGCAGCGTCTCGTGGACGGTGACGTCCCCGAGGACGTGCTCGGACATGCTCGTACCTCCAGGGAGTGTCACTCCGCGCCCGACTGGACCTCGCGCTGGACGGCGATGGGGAAGTCGACGTGACGGAAGGGATGGGGCAGTTCGTGCTCGGCCGCCCGGGCGGGGTCGTCGACCTGCGCGAAGGTGCGGATCAGGCTTTCCTTGACGCCGAAGACGGCGTCGGAGTCCAGGTAGGGGGAACCGGCCACGAAGAGATGCGTGGTCAGGGTGCGGACGCCCGGCGCGGACACCTCGAGGTGGATGTGTGCAGCCCGGTTGGGATGGCGTCCGGTGGCCTTCAGCAGCCCGCCGACCGGGCCGTCGGTGGGGATGGGATAGTAGCGCGGCACGACGGTGCGGAACCAGAACCTGCCGTCCTCGTCGGCGGTGAACAGGCCGCGCAGATTGCGGTCCGGGACCTCGCCGGGCCGCTGCACGTCGTAGAAGCCGTCCGCGTCGGCCTGCCACACGTCGACGCTCGCGCCCGCCACGGGCCGGCCGTCGGCGTCCGTGATCCGGCCGGTGACCAGACAGGGCTCGCCGCCCTGCCCGGCCTCGTCGATGGTGTCGCCGAGGGCACGCGGCGGCGAGTCGACCAGGTGGAAGGGGCCTTCGACGGTCGACTCGGTGAACTGCCCGTCGGCCGGGTGGTTCAGCGTCTCCACCAGCATCGACACACCCAGCACATCCGACAGCAGGATGAACTCCTGCCGGGTGTCGTCGCATTTCTGCCCGGTCTCGGTCAGGAAGCGGATGCCCGCCGCCCACTCCTCGCCGGTGAGTCCGACGTCCTTGACGAAGGCGTGCGTGTGCCGCACCAGGGAGGTGAGGATCTCCTTCAGCCGTTCGTCGCTCGTGCCGGCGAAACTCGCGGCGACGATCTCCGCGGAGCGCTCCGCCTCGAACAGCCCCGACAGCGGGGCCGTACCGGGATCCTCGGGATGTTCGGTCATCTCTCCTGCTCCCTGCCCTCGGCGGCCGGGATCAGTATGAACGCATCACCGGTCGACCGAAGCAGAACCCGGAAGGGCGGGGGCAGCCCCCGGCCGCGTTTCCCCGGCATCGTCGTACGGCGCTGGGTTCGACGGCGTGACCAGACCCGTCTCGTACGCGGTGATCACGAGCTGAACGCGGTCCCGGGCACCGAGTTTGGCGAGGAGTCGGGAGACATGTGACTTGGTGGTGGCCACCGTGATGAAGAGGTCCTGCGCGATCTCGGTGTTGGACCGCCCGCGTCCGACCAGGGTCAGCACTTCCCGTTCCCGCTCGGTCACGCCCTCGAGCCGTCGCGCGGAGTGCTCCGGAGGGGCCGTCCGGCGTGCGACGAAGTCCGCGATCAGACGACGTGTCACACTCGGCGCGATCAGCGCGTCGCCGGCGGCGACCACGCGGATCGCCGCGAGGATGTCGTCCAGCGCCATGTCCTTGACCGCGAAGCCACTGGCCCCGGCCCGGAGCGCGCCGTGGACATGGTCGTCCTCGTCGAACGTGGTCAGCATCAGCACGCGGGTCGACGCGTGGCCGGCCGTGATCCAGCGCGTGGCCTCGATGCCGTCCATGCCGGGCATCCGGATGTCCATGACCACGACGTCGGGGCGGGTCAGCCGGACCTGCTCGACGGCCTCCTCGCCGGTGGCGGCCTCGCCGACGACCTCCAGGTCGGGGTGGTCGGCCATGAGCACCCGCAGTCCGGACCGCACCAACTGCTGGTCGTCGGCGAGGACGATCCGGATGCTCATCGGTTCTCCAGCGCGACGCCCGCGGGTTCGGGCAGCGGCAGCCGGGCCACCACCCGGAAGCCGCCCTCGGGACGCGGGCCGGCGCTGAACCGGCCGTGCAGCAGGGCGGCCCGCTCCCGCATGCCGACGATGCCGAAGCCGTGGTCCGGGCCGTCCCCGGGGACACCGCGCCCGTCGTCGACGACCTCCACGGACAGCTCCTCGTTCCCGTAGTCGAGGGCGACCGCACAGTGCCCGGTACCCGCATGGCGGACCACGTTGGTCAGCGCCTCCTGCACGATACGGTAGGCCGACAGATCGACATCGGCCGGCAGGGGCCGCCGCTCCCCGCTGACGCGCACCTCGACCCTCACCCCCGCCTGTGCCGTCGCCGCCGCCAGTCGTTCGACGTCCGCGAGACCCGGCGAGGGCGCGAGCGCCGCTCGTGGTGCCGTCGCCGGGTCCGGCTCGGCCTGACGGAGTGCCACCAGAGTGCGCCGGAGGCCGGACAGGGTCTGTCTGCTGGTGCTCTCGATGGTCTGCAGGGCGTCGCGGGCCGCGTCGGGCTGCGTACGGATGACCCGGCTGCCCACCCCCGCCTGGATCGCGATGATGCCGACCGAGTGCGCGATCATGTCGTGCAACTCCCTTGCGATCCGCAGCCGTTCGGCGGTGACCGCCTCGGCCACCTCCTGCGCGCGCAGCGTCACCGCGTGCTCGCGGCGCTCGCGGTTCAGCAGCCCGAGCATGCAGGACGCGGCCATCACCAGAAGACCGATCACCCCGTCGACGATCATCAAGTCCGGGCCGTGCGCGAAGAGGCCGATCGCCAGCAACTGCACGCCGAAGGCCAGGGATACGGCGACGGAGGATACCCGGCGCCCGCAGGTGGCGACGACGTACCCCAGGACGAGGTCCGCCGCCAGGTACGCCAGGAACTGGCTCTGATAGGACAGCGTCAGGCTCACAGGGGTGGTGCGTTTGGGGACGACCACCACGGCGGTGGCCCCGAGGAGCGCCAGCACCAGGGCCGTCAGCGGCGCCCGGCGCAGCACCCCGACGAGCAGGCTCACCGCCGGCAGCGACCCGACGGCGACAAGGGGGCCCGTGTCCCGTGGCGCGCCCGACGCCAGGACCAGCAGCAGGAAGACGTACAGAACGCCTCCCGCCCAGGCCATGGGCGTCGCTCTCGTCACCCCCGGTGGGCCGTTCTGGCGGTTGCGCGGCGTCGCGGAGGACGCGGTGGCGGCCGGGTGGCCGGTGGTGGTCATGCCGCGAGACTAGCCAGCCGTCCCGGCCGACGGCATCGGCCCCGGGACGTACACCCGTGGGCCAACTCGCGGCGCGCCTTTGCCGTCCACGGCCTCATGCCCGCACCGGGCGCCTCCGGGCACCGTTGTCGCCGTGATCGAAGTCAACGAACTCACCAAGCGCTACGGCGACAAGACGGCTGTGGAGCGCCTGACCTTCTCCGTGCGGCCGGGACAGGTCACGGGCTTCCTCGGCCCCAACGGAGCCGGCAAGACCACCACCCTGAGAATGATCCTCGGCCTCGACAAACCCACCGCAGGCTCCGCCTCGGTCGGCGAGGCCGACTTCCGCAGCCACCCGCGAGGGCTGCGGCACGTCGGTGCACTGCTGGACGCCGGTCAGGTGCACGGCGGACGCAGCGCGACAGCCCACCTGTCCGCACTGGCCCGCAGCAACGGCATCCCGCCGCGCCGGGTCGAGGAGGTGCTGCAGGAGGTCGGGCTGGCCGAGGCCGCGAGGCGGCGTATCGGTGGCTTCTCGCTCGGCATGAAGCAACGGCTCGGTATCGCCACCGCCCTGCTGGGCGATCCACCGGTGCTGATGTTCGACGAGCCGGTCAATGGCATGGACCCGGGAGGCGTTCTCTGGGTACGGCGCCTCTTCCGGCGACTGGCCGCCGAGGGACGTACGGTCTTCCTCTCCAGTCACCTGATGTCGGAGATGGAGAACACCGCCGACCAGCTGGTCGTCATCGGCCGGGGCCGGCTGATCGCCGCCGAGTCGGTGGAGGACTTCGCGGCCCGCAGCGCCCGCCACAGTGTCGTGGTGGCCAGCCCGCGGGCCGCGGAGTTGGCGGCGGTCCTGAACGCAGCCGGCGCATCGGCCGAGCCGCAGGGCCCGGCGGTCGCCGGGAGACTCGCCGTGACCGGCCTGCCGGCGGACCGCATCGGAGCGCTCGCTCTGGAACACCGGATCCCGCTGAACGAGCTGACCACGCACACAGCCTCACTGGAGGAGGCGTTCATGGAACTCACCGCCGGCAGCGTCGAATACCTGGCAGGACAACCGCGATGACCACGCTCACCATGCCCTCGCCCGTCCGCTTCGGTGACCTGATCGCCGCAGAATGGATCAAAACGCGGTCCCTGCGCTCCACTTGGTGGACGATCGCGCTCGCCGGCCTGTTCGTGATCGGTTCCGCCGCCGTGGCGGCACTCGCGGACCGCCACAACCTGGCGGCCGCCGGCACGAGCCCGCACGGCCCCGCCGACTTCCTGCCCTTCGACGCCTTTCCGCAGCCGGGGTACATGACGCTGATGCTCGTCGCGGGGAGCGTCGGCGCCATCACGATCGTGAGCGAGTACAGCAGCGGCCTGATCCGCACCACCCTCGTGGCCGTCCCCGCCCGCGGCGCGGTGGTACTGGCCAAGGCGACCGTGACGACCGCACTGTGGACCGCCGTCGGCACAGTCGTCGCCACCGGTTCCTTCCTCGTCTCCCAGGCCATCCTGAACGGACGGCACGCGGGCGTCCCGATCACGCATCCCGGTGTGCCGCGGGCGCTCGTGGCATCCGCGCTGCTCGCGCCCATCTGCGCACTGGCCGGGCTGGGCCTGGGCGTACTGATCCGGCACAGTGCCGCGACCATGGCCACCTGTGCCTTCACGCTGCTGATGCTGCCGACCGTCTTCTCGCAGAGCAGGCGGTGGTCCGCCGACGCCAACCACATGATGGTCGTCGCCGCCTGGCAGCGCCTGGTCCAGAACTGGGACCCCGATCCGGACTCCCGCGGGTTCAGTGCCACGGTTACCGGTTCCTGGACGGTGTACGGGCTGTGGCCACTGATGGCGGTCGTCGTCGCCGTGCTGGTCGTCAGGAGGCGGGACGTGTGACCTGTCCCTACGGCGGTACGGCGGTACGGCGGTACGGCGCTACGGTGCGGGCGCTCGCCGGTGGCCAACGGCGACCACGGGCCGGCGGGCTTCTGCGGGCGGCCGCAAGACAGCACCGGGAATGCCGGAGCGACCCGCACGGTTGCACGGGTGGCCGACATGCTCGGGTCATCCCCGGCATGGGCTGAAGGGAGATTCTCATGGCACGCAGTACCGTGCGTCCCGTCGTCAGGCTCAGGTCGACGGCGGGTACCGGCGTCACCTACGTGACGCGCAAGAACCGTCTGAGCGACCCCGACCGCCTCGTCCTGCGCAAGTACGACCCGGTCGCCGGCCGGCACGTCGCGTTCCGCGAGGAACGCTGAAGCACGCCGTACGACGCGGTCGCCCGCCACCGCGTCGATGACCGTCGTCCGGGAAGAGGGCATCCCCTGCCCGCTGATCGACGTGGAGGGCTCGTCGGCCGGCCATGCCCCTGAGCACGAGGAGAACCCAGTCATGAAGGTCGCAAGTCCCTGCGCTCGCTGAAGTCCAGGCCCGGCGCCCAGCTGGTGCGCCGCCGCGGGGTGGTCTTCGTCGTGAACAAGAAGAACCCCCGCTTCAAGGCACGACAGGGCTGACAGCCCGCGCCGAGCGGACACGGGCCGGGTCCTGCCCTGCGCAGGACCGGTCCGGTCCGGTTCGAGATGCCTTCGCCGTGCCGAGGTCGGTGAGCAGTTCGGCGCGCGGGCCGACGCTGACATGACCACGGACGGTCACGATCCCGCACACCCTCTCGAGGTAGCCGTGGTGCCGGGAGGACTCGGCCGCATCGTCGCCCAGGGCGGCGGTGACGGCCCGCATGCCGGAACTCTGCCGACGATGTCCCGCACCCCGAGTGTCCGGCCGTGCGTGGGGAGGCGGAACGCCTCCGCGCCGCCTCGCGCCCCGTTGTACCGGCGCAGCGACACGGCGGAGGCCGCCCAGCCCCACCGGGCGGCGGCAGCTGCGCTCCGCCGGAGACGGTCGGACGTGGCGGACGACGCGCAGGTGGCACGCCCCGAGCAGCATGTTCGTCATGACCAGAACGACTACGCCCCCTCCTTCCCGTCCCCTCTCGCCCGCCCCCCTCCGGGCGCGTCGGGCGACGGCCCGCATGGACAGCCGAACGAATCTCGCGAGCGGCACACCACGCACCGTGTGGGCCCTCGCTTACGCCCCACTCCTCGCCGTTACCCCTTCTGATGACGGCGGTGACCTGGTCGTACGCACGGCGGCACCCGGTCAGGGGGCTGCCAGGAGGCGGGAACGGCAGGTAGCGCCACCGTGCGCCGACTCGCGCCCGATTCTCGGTGATCTCTTACCGGTGTCTTCACGGTGACGGACGGTCCGCTGCATACGGTTGCCGTCATGGGCGGCTGTCGATGGTGACGGCCCTCGATCAGGTCTGGGAGAACGGATGACGGCTGGTCGCCGTGCGGTGCTCGCCGCCATGACGGGGGGACTGCTCGCCGGCTGCGCGGGCGCGAAGAATGGCGGCGCCGCCTCCTCTTCCGGTCCGGCGGGGACAGGTTCGGGCGCGGCGATCCCGCCCACCTCCAGTGCCGTACCCTCGGCCACTGCCTCCGCCACGCGGCCTCCCGTCACCCGCGCGGCGATCGTCGCCCGCTACGGGCGCAGCGTGCCGCACACCTGGGGCTTCGACGCCCCGGGCGTGGTGCACTCCCTGCCGCGCACGACCCGCGCCATCGCGCTGACCTTCGACGCATGCGGCGGCCCGGGCGGCAGCGGTTATGACCAGGCGCTCGTCGATTTCCTCCGCGCACGGCACATTGCGGCGACACTCTTCATCAACTCCCGCTGGATCGACGCCAATCCGGCGGAGTTCCACCGCTTGGCCACGGACCCGCTGTTCGAGATCGCCAACCACGGCACCCGGCACCGCCCGCTGTCCGTCACCGGTCGCTCCGCGTACGGCATTCCCGGTACCCGTGGCGCCGGCGAGGTGTACGACGAGATCGCCGGCAACCGGGCCAAGCTGACCCGACTGCTGGGCGCCCCACCGCGCTTCTTCCGGTCGGGCACCGCGTACTGCGACGACGTCGCGGCTCGCATCGTCACCGATCTCGGGGAACGCTTCGTCAGCTTCTCCGTCAACGGTGACGGCGGCGCCACCTTCACCGCCGAGCAGGTGCACACCACCGTCGCCTCGGCTCAGGCCGGATCCATCGTCCTGTGCCACATGAACCACCCCGAGGGCGGCACCGCGCGGGGCATCGCGAGCGCCGTCCCCCACCTGCTGGCCAGGGGCCACCGCTTCGTCCGCCTGTCGGACGCACTGCACCGCACCTGAGCACGGCGGGGGCGGCCCATCGAACCTGACCCGTCATCGCACACGGTGACCGCGAACGGCGGCAGCCCATCGAACCGAGGGGCCGACCTCGCCTCATCGCCGCTCGTGGCCTTTCGCTGCCTGTGTCACACCACTCGTCACAGGGCCCACGCCGGATCACAATGTGTCCCAGAGACAGACCGGCCGCCGGGAGGCGTTATGAGCACATCAGCTGAGCCAAGGGTGTCCGGCCTTGAGGTCCGGTCCATCGACTACGTCCCCCTGGACGAGCGGCACGGCAAGCTCTGGCACCTGGGCCCGCTGTGGTTCATGTCCAACGCCCAGATCGCGACCCTGGCCGTGGGGCTCATCAGCATCACCGGGGGCGGCAACCTGATCTGGTCCCTGCTGGCCATCGTAGCCGGCACCGTCATCGGCACCTTCTTCATGGCCTTCCACTCGGCACAGGGACCCCAGCTGGGCCTGCCGCAGATGATCCAGTCGCGCCCCCAGTTCGGATACGTCGGCGCCCTCCTGGTATGGCTCTTCGCCTATGTGCAGTACGCGGGCTTCAACATCTTCAACAGCATCCTGGCCGCCGACTCCCTGCACACCACCCTGCACGGCAGCGTCAAGCTGTGGGTGGTGGTGGTCACCGTGGTCGCACTCGTGATCGCGCTGGTGGGCTACGACATCATCCACAAGGCCGAGCGGATACTGACGTACACCTTCCTGGTCGTCTTCGGGATCTTCACCGTCGGTGTCCTCGTCACCCTGCACTACCCTGCGGGCTCCTTCGACCTCGGCGCCTTCAAGTGGACGCCGTTCCTGGCGCAGTTCGGCGTGGTCGCCGGCTACCAGATCAGCTGGGCCATCTACGTCTCGGACTACTCGCGCTACCTCCCGCCGGACGTGACGGTCCGCAAGACCTTCTACTGGACGTACTTCGGCTCCGCGCTCGGCGGCATCTGGCTCATGGTCCTCGGCACGCTGCTCGCCGCCTGGGCCGGCAAGGACTTCGAGACGATCAAGTCGATCAACGCGGCCGGTGACAAGGTCTTCGACGGCTTCGGCGCGATCGTGCTGCTCTTCGCCGCCCTGGGCCTGGTGTCCGTCACCGCGCTGAACATGTACGGCGGTTCGCTGACCCTCATCAGCGGCATCGACTCGTTCAAGCGGGTGCGTCCGACACTGGGTGTGCGCCTGCTGACCATCGGTCTGACCGCGGCCCTGTCCCTGGTCGGTGCACTGGCCGCGACCTCCCACTTCCTCGAGAACTTCAACAACTTCCTGCTGCTGGTGCTCTACCTGTTCATCCCGTGGACCGCGGTGAACCTGATGGACTACTACGTGGTGCGCCGCGGGCACTACGCCATCGCGGAGATCTTCAACCCGCACGGTCTCTACGGCCGTTGGGGCTGGCACGGCATCATCTCCTACCTCGTCGGCTTCGCCGTCATGATCCCGTTCTTCTCCGTCGGCACCCTGTACGTGGGTCCCGCCGCCAAGGCGCTGGACGGAGCCGACATCTCGTTCTTCATCGGTCTTCCGGTCGCCGCGCTGCTGTACTGGTGGCTGACCCGCTCGATCGACGTGGCTGCCGAGACACGCATCGCCCAGGCCGAGGCGGAGGCGCTGGAGCAGGCGGCCCACGAGCACCGCGAGCCCTGACCGGGGCAGACGTGCGGTCCGAGCGGCGAAGGGAGACGGCGTTCTGCTCGTACGCCGCCTTCTGGCTGTCCTGCTGGTGGATCGCGCCGCGCTACGGGTCAGCCTCGCCGTGCCGGCGGTGCTCGCGCTGCTGAGGCTCACCTACCTCTCCCCGGCCATCGGCGCCTTCCCGTGGGCCCGCGCCTGCCCGGCGTGGCCCGCCCGGCGGGGGACGAGCGCCCCGCCCGACCTGCCGGCGGCCGCTCCTCGGAGTGCTGCCGTTCGGGCGACTCGGACGAGCGGCTCGACGGGTCCCGGCTCCCGCCGACGCCCACGCGGCCGGGACAATCCTCGTCATGAACGACGACATGGCTGACGCCCGGAGCCGACTGGCCAGGATCGAGCAGCTGCTGGAGAGCGGTGAACGCGAACTGGTCCCCGCCTGGCGCCGGGCGACCCGCGGTGAGCCGCGGTGGACGGTGACGGCGGTCATCCTCGCGGCCGTCGCCCTGCAGCTGATCCTGCCGCACCGCCTCATTCTCCTCCGCACGGTCTGGGCCCTGCCCGCACTGGAGTTGGTGCTGCTGGCCGGACTGATCGCGGCCAATCCCCGGCGTGTGGAGCCCCGTACCCGCCTGCTGCGGTACCTGGGCCTGGCCCTGACCGGCGTCATCAGCCTGGCCAACGGCTGGGCTGCGGTCCGGCTCGTGGGGGAACTGGTGAGCGGCAAAGGGGGCGACAGCGCGGTCCCGCTCCTGCTGACCGGTGGTGTCATCTGGGTGACGAACGTCATCGTGTTCGCCCTGTGGTACTGGGAGTGGGACCGGGGCGGCCCCATGGCCCGGGTCAGGGGACAGCACCAGTTCCCCGACTTCCTCTTCGTGCAGATGCAGAGCCCGGAGCTGGCCCCGCCGGACTGGGAACCTGCGTTCCTGGACTACCTCTACCTCTCCTTCACCAACGCCACCGCCTTCAGCCCGACCGACGTCATGCCGCTGTCCCGCTGGGCCAAGATGCTGATGATGCTGCAGTCCTCCGTGTCCCTGGTCACCGTGGTCCTCGTGGTCGCCCGGGCGGTCAACATCCTGAAGTGAACAGACGCCGTCCGGCCGCCGGCCGCGCCGTCGGCCGCGCGAGCCGCTGGCTCCCGGGCTCCCCCGAGGGAGGGGAGTCCCCCGGTACCAGGAAGACGGCGGAAGACGACCGCAGACGCCGAAGTCGCCACGGGTGAACGTCCGTTGCCTGCCTCCGGTGTCCAGGACACGTCCCCCATGTCACAGACGACCGGGCTGTCTCGTCCCAGATCCCGGAGAACGACTTGGGATCAGGAAGGTGATGGCCATGCGGGTGTTCGTGGCGGGCGGTACCGGGGTGCTCGGGCGGCGGCTCGTACCGCAGCTCGTGGCCCGGGGCCACCAGGTGACGGCCACGACGACGAGCGCGGCCAAGCTCGCCCTGGCGGAGAGACTGGGCGCGGAAGCCGTCGTCCTGGACGGACTGGACGCGGTGTCCGTCGGTGCGGCGGTGGCGGCAGCCCGGCCGGACGTGATCGTGCACCAGATGACCGGGATCAGCCTCGCGCACGCAGGAAGACCCGATCTGAGGCACTTCGACCGGTGGGCCGCGCCCACCATCCGGCTGCGCACCGAGGGATCCGACCACCTGCTGGCGGCGGCCGGGGCCACCGGTGTACGCCACTTCGTCGCCCAGGGCTGTGCCAACTGGAACGGAATCCGTGAGGGCGGATGGGTGAAGACCGAGGACGACCCGCTGGACCTGCACGAGGGGACGCCCGCGTACGTGGCGATGGCCGCGCTGCGGCACGTCGAGGACGCGGTCGGCAGGGCCGGCGGCGCGATCCTGCGCTACGGCGGGTTCTACGGGCCGGGCGCCACCGACGACCAGCTGGAACTCGTCCGCAAACGGCAGTTCCCGCTGGTCGGGGACGGCACCGGGTACGCCTCGTGGGTGCATCTGGACGACGCGGCGAGCGCCACCGTGCTCGCCGTGGAGCAGCGGGCGAGGGGCGCGTTCAACATCGTCGACGACGAACCCGCCCCGGCGAGCGCATGGCTGCCGTACCTGGGGGCGTGTGCGGGTGCCAAGCCTCCGATGCGGGTGCCGAAGTGGCCGGCCCGGCTGCTGGCCGGGGAGGTCGTGGTCACGATGATGACCGAGGGCCGCGGCTTCTCCAACGGCCGGGCCAAACGCGAGCTCGGCCGGCAACTGCGCATCCTGGGCAGCGTGGCCGAGGCGGAGGACGCGGTCCAGGAGACCTGGATGCGCTACGACCTCTCCGCGACCCGGCCGACGTCGACCAGGGCGTTTCTCTCGGCCACGGTCACCCGCATCTCGATCGACGTGCTGCGCTCGGCCCGGGTGCGGCGCGAGGCATACGTCGGACCGTGGTTCCCCGAGCCACTGCTCACCGACCCCTACCAGGACCCGGCGCACTCGGCGGAACTGGCCGACTCGCTGTCCATGGCGTCCCTGCTCCTGCTGGAGCGGCTCAGCCCCCTCGAACGGGCCGTCTTCGTACTGCGGGACGTGTTCGCCTTCGGCTTCCCCGACATCGCGGCCGCCGTGGGACGCTCCGAGGCGGCCTGCCGTCAGCTCGCCGTACGCGCGCGCCACCACATGGAGGCGCCCCGCAGTGGGCCGGGGGAATCAACGGCGTCGACCAGATGTGCCAGATGCTCGGCCAACTCCTCCTGCCGTTCCTGGGCATCGGTGGCGTCGTGGAGCCACGCCAGGTCAACGGCCGGCCGGGTGCGGTCTTCCGCGACCGCGACGGCAAGGTGGTCAACATCTGGACCCTCGACATCCTCGACGGACGGATCCAGACGATCCGCACGGTCAGCAACCCCGACAAGCTCGGCCACCTGGGCCCCGTCGCGGATGCCTGGGCCCTGCTGCGCGAAGCACAGCAGGCTCGCCGGGACCTGACCGGACCGGAACCGTCGGACCCGGCCACCACACGGAGCTTCGTACAGGAAGCAGAACAGGAGAACCGGACATGATCAGGACCGGCGTCATCATCGCCAGCACCCGCCCCGGCCGGAAGGGCGACCGGGTGGCCGAGTGGGTACGCGACCTCGCTGCCGAACACGCCGGGGACGCAGCGGACTTCGAGCTCGTGGACCTCCAGGACCACGCGCTGCCGCTGCTCGACGAGGCGGTACCGCCGCGCATGGCGCCGGGCGGGCGACCGCACACCAGGCGATGGGCCGAGGCCATCGGCTCGTACGACGCCTTCATCGTCGTCACACCCGAATACAACGCCGGCCCCCCGGCCTCCCTGACCAACGCCATCGACTACCTCCACGACGAGTGGGGCGGCAAACCGGTCGGTTACGTGGGCTACGGCGTCTTCGGTGCGGTCATGGCGGTGCAGAAGCTGCGTGCCCAGGCGGGCGTGCTGCGCATGGCGGACATCGGACCGCAGGTGGCGCTGTCGCTGCGCGACGACTTCGTGAACTTCACCGACTTCCGCCCGCAGGAACTGCGCGTGCCCGAGGTGCACGGGCTGGTCGACGAGCTGCTGGCGTGGGCGCAGGCACTCGCCCCGCTCCGCGCGGCGTCTGCGGCGACCGTCTGAGACGGCGCATGATGGCGAGGGGCCCGGGGGTGCCGGATCAGTCGAGGAGCAGGAGCAGAACGGCGGCCTCCGCGCGGAGTTGCGATGCCCGGTCGGCCTGCGCGGGGGCCGTGAACTGCGCCGCGAGCGCGAGCCGTTCTTCGACCTCGGCCCGCACGATGTCGGTGATGTGCTGTTCGCTCAGCTCACGCCGGGCAGCCTCCGTGGTACCGACACCGACCGGCACCTGCTCGATGGCCGAGCCGCGCAGCTCGGCCGGGCCCACCGGTACCGCCTCGGCGTTGTCCACGGCGGCAAGCGTGGCACGCAGGGCGCTGACCGCGACCTTGTCCCGGGCACGCATCGCTTCTCGCAGGGCTTGACGCATGTGAAGACGCAGAGACATGCCGGTGACCCTACGGTCCGTCCCCGGGATCCTCAACGGAATATCGGGCAACGCCGCTCGGAGGTGTCACATTCCGGCGCGCCGGTTCGTCGGATGTGTGCAGTCGGCTGTGGGGGGCGGAGGAGGCTCGATGTGGAGGCCCGTCCCGCACGTCCGTACCGACCTGAGGAGAAGTCGTATGTCGACCGATGAGGCAACGCGCAACAAGGCGACGGCCACGCGTTTGCATGACGCGGTGAGCACCAGGGATCCGGAGATCATCTCCAAGGTGATCGATGAACTCGTGGCGCCGGACGCTCTGTTCCACACACCGGTGCCGATGGGCAGCACGGGAGCACAGGCGCTCAAGCAGGTGTGGACCGTGCTCCTCCGTGCGTTTCCCGACATCCACGTCGCCGTCGAGGACGTGATCGCCGAAGGGGACAAGGTCGTGTCCAGGAACACCGTGACCGGGACCCACCGGGGGGAGTACCAGGGCATGGCGCCGACCGGCAGGTCCGTCACCTACGGCGAGATCTTCATCCTGCGTTTCGAGGGCGGCCGGATCGCCGAGATCTGGGGCGTGGTCGATGTCCTCTCACAGATGCGCCAGCTGGGAGCCGTCTCGTAAGGCCCCTCTCCTATCGCCCCACGGCGGCCACACCGTCGATCTCGACGCGCACACCGTCGCGCACGAGGTGCGTGACGACGGTCGTCCGGGCCGGAAACCGCGGGCAGTCCGCGAAGAACCCGCGGTACACCCCGTTGAAGGTCGCGAAATCACCTCTGTCCGCGAGGTAGCAGGTGCGCTTGGATGCCTTCGATCATGCGAGCATTGTGATGCGCACGGCCGTCCTCGCGGCAGCGGAAATTCCTTTGCCCGGATTCGCCGCGCAGACCCACACTGAGACCATGCTCGGATTCGTCAGGACCGACAGCGCAGCCCTGGTGTCGTGCCTGGGCGACCCACAACGCTCCGCCATGGCACACCGCGAGCTGCTGCGACGCGGGGAGCACGCGGTGAGCGCCATACGGGCCGGCCTCCACGACGGGAACCCTGCAGTCCGGGAGGGCTGCTGCCGGCTTCTCGACCACCTGGTCGACACCGACTCGATGGGTGAACTCGTCGCCATGGCCGACGACCCCGACGCCCGCGTCAGGATCGCCGCGTTCCATGCCCTGGCCTGTGACCGGTGCAAGGGCGACACCTGTGCGCCAGGCCCGGACCGGGTGCTCGAACCGGCCCTGCAGCACCTGGCCACGGATCCCGACCCGCACGTCCGGGCCAGGGCCGCCGAGCTCGTCGGCAAGTTCGCCCGCTCCGATGCCCGCGCCGCGGCTGCCCTGAAGGAATCCCGGACCAACGACCCGAGTCCTGCCGTGCGGAAGAAGGCGGGCTGGTACGCACCCGGTGGGCCCATCTACGAACGGACTCCTCCGCTGAGGGCGGACTCCGGGAACGGCTCCGCGCACTCGTCCAGGAGGGCGGCGAAGGCCGCGTCGGCGCAGTCAGCGGGGAACCGCCGGGGCGCGGCAGCGCGGTCCGGTGACGTGATCACGTAGTGGTGCGCCAGGTAGGAGAGGTCTCCCCGGCTTTCCCGGACATGAACACGCATCAGGGTCCGGCCGCATCGTGTGCAGGCGATCCACGGTACGGAGACGAGGCCGGTCTCATCCCGGTCGGCCCCGTCCGCCCTTCCCTCGCCGCCGTCGGCACCGCGCTCGACCAGCTGCACGAGAGCCGGCTCGTCGTTCCCCGGGCACTGCAGAATCCGAGGTGCGAGAGCCGTTCTCTCGCCCCAGGTTTCCGCCACCACGGAGATCTGGGCCCTGTCGGTCTCGCCGATCGGCACTCCATGGGCGAGCAACCCGGACACGAGCAGGCAGAGCCCCGCCTCCTGCTCCCCGATGTCCCAGCACTCCCTGATCTCCCGGGCCTCGGCGACGGGCAGCAAGGCGGCGAGCCGGTTCCAGATCACGACGTCTTCGGTCACCCGGCAGACGCTACCGGCCTTGTTGACGATGCCGGGTCAGAGGCTGGTCAGCAGGCCGTCGAGCGGAGCGGGTACGCGGTCGGGGGCGAGGGCCTCGACGAGGACACGGCCGTAATGGATCTTGCGCCCCTTCTTCGTGCCGAAGAAGCGCCGCAATTGCTGGTGCGAGGTGCGGCCCCGCTGCGCGGGCTGGCGCAGGAAGGTCTGCAGGGAGCGCAGATCGCCCTCCGCTCGGACGAGCTCCTGAACCCGTGTCACGCCCAGCGCGCGGATGAGCTCGTCCTCCAGATCCGCCGCGCAGACGAAGAACCCGTGCCGTGCCGAGCCGGCCACCTCCAGGGCGCGGGCGTAGTAACCGCGTTCCGCCTCGTCGCACAGTCCCGTGAGGCGCAGGTCCAGGCCGGGTGGCCCGAGGAGACGGGCGAAGCGCCCGACGCTCATCGCACCGCCGATCGGCAGGACGCAGACGCCTTCCGCCGCCAGGTTCCGCTCGCGGCGAGCGGCCAGCGCCTCGACCGCTGCGACATCGCTCGGTCCTTCGAGCAGCACGGCGGCACGGACCGGCAGCCGCGCGGCCAGCTCGCGCGCGGAGTCGCCGGGACCGCCGGCCGCCCACGCGGTGACCGCCTCCCGGAACGACCTCATGTCAGCCATGAGATGAGTCTCCGCCCTTCCCGGCTACCGCGGCAGGGAATTTCCGCCGCCCCTTGATCCTCCGGGTGCGAAACTGCCTGCGGGACCGCCACATACCCACTCGGGGAGGATCCATGGCCGTCACCTACCTGATGCTCGCACGTCTGCCGGAGGGACGGCTGGACGCCTTCGACGCCTACGAGAGAGCCGTTCTGCCGCTCCTCGCCGAACACGGGGGCCGACTCGAACGGCGGTTGCGCACCGTGGACGACCGCGTCGAAGCCCACCTCGTGAGCTTTCCCGGCGACGGGGACTTCGCCGCGTACCGGGCGGACCCTCGGCGCTCCTCGGCCGCGCCACTGCTGGAAGCGTCCGGAGCGGCGATCGAACTCCTCGCAGTGCGGGAAGTGGAGGGACGATGATTCTGGTGACCGGCGCGAGCGGGAACGTCGGCAGCGCTCTGCTCGCTCGCCTCGCCGCCGACGGCGTGCCCGCGCGGGCGGCCTACCGTGATCCGCGGAGGACGGCCCGGGTGATCGAGTCGGGCGGTCACGCGGTGACGCTCGATCTGGCGGTCCCGGATTCGATCGCGCCCGCACTCGACGGCATTGACACCGTGTTTCTCGTCGGCGCCACGGGCCCCGCCCAGACGACGCACGAGCTCAACATGGTGGAGGCCGCCCGTGCCGTGGGCACCCGGGTGGTCAAGCTGTCGGTCTGGCGGGCCGACGAGGGACTGTCACCGATTGCCCGGCTGCATCGGCCTGTTGAGCGGGCACTGGTCGCGTCGGGGCTGCCCTGGACGATCCTGCGCCCCAACTTCTACCTGCAGAACTTCCTGCGCCAGCCGTCGATCCGCGAGGCCGGCGAGTTCAGCCTGCCCCTGATCGACGCACCCATCAGTTTCGTCGACGTCGGCGACATCGCCCGCGTCGCCGCCCGGGTCCTCACCACCGAGGGCCACGACGGCCGCGTCCATGGCCTCACCGGGCCCGAGGCACTGACGTACGCCGACGTCGCGCAGGAGTTCTCCCGCATCCTCGGAAGACCAGTGCGTTACGTGGCCCTGCCCGACGACGAGGCGCGCGCGGCGATGCTGCGTCGCGGGGTGCCGCAGTTCCACGCCGACGCCCTGATCGGGGTCGCCCGGGCCTACCGCAACGGTGGAGCCGACACCGTCACTTCGACCGTCCCCGACCTCACCGGCCGTGCCGCACTGGGGTTCGCCGCATTCGTGCGCCGGAACCGCGAAGCCTTCGGCTGACGGAATCGGGGGGCTGGATCCGGCCACGGCTGCCCGTATCCGGCCATCGCCCTGACATGGTGTTTTACAGTGGCTGGCATCAGTTCCGGCGATAACACCTGTGAGGAATTCGCGAACATGCCGACTGAAACGCTCGAGTTTCAGGTGGAGGCCCGTCAGCTGCTGCAGCTGATGATCCACTCGGTCTACTCCAACAAGGATGTCTTCCTGCGCGAGCTCGTCTCCAACGCCTCCGACGCGCTGGACAAGCTGCGTCTGGAGAAGCTGCGGGACGACTCGCTGGACGCCGACGTCTCCGATCTGCACATCGAGATCGACATCGACAAGGACGCCCGCACCCTCACCGTGCGGGACAACGGCATCGGGATGTCGTACGACGAGGTCGGACAGCTCATCGGCACCATCGCCAACTCCGGCACCGCGCAGTTCCTCCAGGAGTTGCGAGAGGCCAAGGACGCGGCCGGTGCGGAGGGGCTCATCGGCCAGTTCGGCGTCGGGTTCTACTCCGGCTTCATGGTGGCGGACGAGGTCACCCTGGTCACCCGCCGCGCCGGCGAGAGCCAGGGCACCCGCTGGACCTCGCGCGGCGAGGACACCTACACGCTGGAGCCGGTCGGCGACGCGCCGCAGGGCACCTCGGTCACCCTCCACCTCAAGCCCGCCGACCCCGAGAACCAGCTCCACGACTACACCTCCCCGTGGAAGATCGGGGAGATCATCAAACGGTACTCGGACTTCATCACCTGGCCCGTCCGGATGGTCCCGGAGCGGGGCGAGGGCGATGAGGCGCCCGAACCCGAAACGCTCAACTCCATGAAGGCGCTGTGGGCGCGGTCGCGTGACGAGGTGTCCGACGACGAGTACCACGAGCTGTACAAGCACATCGGGCACGACTGGCGCGACCCGCTGGAGACGATCCGGCTGCAGGCCGAGGGCACCTTCGAGTTCCAGGCCCTGCTGTTCCTCCCCGCGCACGCGCCCCACGACCTCTTCACGCGGGACTTCCGGCGCGGCGTGCAGCTGTACGTCAGGCGCGTGTTCATCATGGACGACTGCGAGGCGCTGCTGCCGCCGTACCTCCGCTTCGTCAAGGGCGTCGTCGACGCGGCCGACCTGTCGCTCAACGTGTCCCGCGAGATCCTCCAGCAGGACCGCCACATCGAGATGATGCGGCGTCGGCTGACGAAGAAGGTCCTGTCCACGGTCAAGGACATGATGGCCAAGGACCGGGACCGGTACACCACGTTCTGGCGGGAGTTCGGCACCGTCCTGAAGGAGGGACTGGTCACCGACCCGGAGAACCGCGACGCCATCCTCGCCCTCGCGTCGTTCGCGACCACGCACGACGACACCGAGCCGACCACGCTCAGCAGTTACGTGGAGCGGATGAAGGACGGCCAGGACGACATCTACTACCTCACCGGCGAGTCCCGGCAGAGCATCGAGAACTCCCCGCACATGGAGGCCTTCCGGGACCGGGGCATCGAGGTGCTGCTGCTCACCGATCCCGTCGACGAGGTGTGGGCCGACGCCGTCGGCGAGTACGAGGGCAAGAAGCTGCGGTCCGTCGCCAAGGGGCAGATCGACCTCGGCGCCGATGACGACGCCGCCGAGGGCGAGCGGGAGAAGCAGACCGAGGACTACGCCGGACTGCTCGGCTGGATGAAGGAGCAGCTGGACGAGGACATCAAGGAGGTGCGCCTGTCCTCCCGTCTCACCGTCTCCCCGGCCTGTGTCGTCTCCGACGCAGGCGATCTGACCCCGGCGCTGGAGAACATGTACCGCGCGATGGGCCAGGAGGTGCCCCGCGCCAGGCGGATCCTGGAGGTCAACCCGGGCCACCCGCTGGTGAAGGGTCTCAACGAGGCGTACAAGGAGCGCGAGGACCGCACGGGGCTCACCGAGACCACGGAACTCCTGCACGGTCTGGCGGTACTCGCCGAGGGCGGCCAGCCCAAGGACCCCGCCCGCTTCGTCAAGCTGATGGCCGACCGCCTGGAACGCGCGCTGTAACCCGGCACCGCCACACGCCGGCGGCCTGTCCCGGGGAGCCGGGCAGGCCGCCGACTGCTTGTGGACATACGACAAGCCGTGGTCGGGAATTTGTGCCCTGTCTGTCCTGACTGCCTCTCAACTCGCTGAAATGATCGAGGCGGATACGAGAAGGATCTTGTGGAGATCCCATAGGTCCTCAGTCCTGGGAGGTACGGATGACGGACAGCGGCGAAGTGCTGGTGACGGGTGTCGGTGCGATGACCCCGTTGGGAGCCGATGCTCCCTCGACCTGGGCAGGACTGCTGTCCGGGGTGTCGGGCGTCTCCCTTCTCGACGAGGAGTGGGCCGCCGGCCTGCCGGTGCACGTCGCGGCCGGACTCCCGGTCGATCCCGCCGCGATGCTCCCCAGGGTGGAGGCGAGGAAGCTGGACCGGGGTGAGCAACTCGCCGTGCTCAGCGCACGCGAGGCGTGGCAGGACGCCGGGGCCCCGCAGGTGGAGCCGGAGCGGTTCGCCGTCGTCGTCGGCACCGGCACCGGCGGTGTCCTCACCACGCTGGGCCAGGACGACGTCTTCGAGCAGAGCGGCGTACGCCGGTTGTCGCCGTTCGCCGTCCCGATGCTCATGCCCAACGGGCCGGCGGCCCATGTGAGCATGGACCTCGGCGCGAAGGGCGGCGCCCGGACGCCGGTGAGCGCGTGTGCCTCGGGCGCGGAGGCACTCGCCCTCGGCCAGGACCTGATCCGCAGCGGCCGGGTGGACGTCGTCGTCGCCGGCGGCGTGGAGGCCTGTCTGCACCCCTTCACGATCGCCGCCTTCGCCCAGATGAAGGCGCTCTCGACGAGGTCCGGGGACCCGGCGTCCGTGTCCCGGCCCTTCGACTGCGAACGCTCCGGATTCGTGATGGGCGAGGGCGCGGGGATGATGGTCCTGGAACGTCCCGCGTTCGCCCGGTCCCGTGGCGCACGGGTGTACGGAGGCCTCGCGGGCAGCGCCGTGACCTCCAGCGCACACCACATCACCGCCTCCGACGCGGACGGCCAGGTCTTCGCCATCGAACAGGCGCTGCGCGACGCCGGGCTGAGCCGCGAGGACATCGGCGTCGTCCACGCCCACGCCACCTCCACCGAGTCCGGTGACGTGGCGGAGGCGGAGGCCGTGCGCCGGGCCGTCGGCACGCACGCCGTGGTGACGGCGACGAAGTCCATGACCGGCCACATGCTCGGCGCCTCCGGAGCCGTGGGGGCGATGGCCGCCGTCATGGCGCTCAAGGAGGGCACCGTGCCGGCCACCCTCAACCTGGAGAAGATCGACCCCCAGGTCGAGATCGACGTCGTACAGGGTGCCAACCGTACGGGGAGCTGGACGGCGGCACTGGCCAACTCCTTCGGCTTCGGCGGCCACAACGTGAGCCTGGTCTTCACGAGGTGATCACGCCTCGCCCGGGATCCCTGCGCTGTCGCCGCCGCAGGTAACCCAGCGCGCTCGCCGTGACGACCAGCGGCCACAGCAGGTACCAGCCCGTCATGACGAGGAGGGCGGCGACCGCGACGAGTGCGAGGAGCGCGCAGCGGTGCGGCAGCCCGCCTCGGGGCAGGAGCCGTAGAGCGGCGGCCGTGCCCAGTGCATACACGGTCACGAAGGACCCGGTGGTGAGCAGTACGAGCGGCTGTGGCCCCACGCCGGTGACCGCGGTGGCGGCCAGTGCCAGGCCCGAGAGCCCCGTCACGACCGCCAGACTGCGGCGCGGCACCTCACCGACGCCGCCGCCCCGGTCGAGCCAGGCGGGCAGCGCGCCGTCGCGACCGAGCGCGGCGCCCAGTCTGGCCGCGCCGGCGAAGTAGGCGTTCATCGTGCCGAGGGTGAGCAGCAGGGCGGCGGCCGCGGCCGGCACGTGGACCGTCCCACCCACGCCGAGGGCGAGCAGTTCGGCCAGCGGGGCCTCGGAGGTGCCGTCCGCGGGGCCGAGCACCAGGACGCCGGTGGCGGCGACGGCGAGGTACAGCACGCCCACGACGGTCACCGCCACGGCGGTGGCGCGGGGCAGGTCGCGCGCCGGACGGCGGAAGTCGGCGGCGAGGTGGGTGATGGCCTCCCAGCCCGCGAAGCTCCAGACCAGCAGCGTCGCGGCCGACCCGATCGCGGACCAGCCGTGCGGCGCGAACGGATGCAGGTTCCGCAGGCGGGCGCGGGGCAGCGCGGTCACCACCGCGGTCAGCAACAGCGTCACCAGCAGCACGGCGAGCGCGAGTTGCGCACGGCCGGAGACCCTCAGGCCGAATCCGTTGGCCACGGTCACCAGGATCAGCAGCACTGCGGCGGTGCCCAGTACCGTGCGCCGGCCGCCGCCGAGCGCGGTCGCGACGTACGCCCCGGCGAACGTGCCCGCCGCCGGAGCACCGGCGGGCACGGCGAAGTAGAAGCACCAGCCGACCACCGCGGCCGCCCGCGCGCCGAAGGCGTGCCGGACGTAGGTGGAGACACCGCCGCCGTCCGGGTAGCGGGCGCCCAGCGCGGCGAACGTGGCCGCGAGCGGCACCGACAGCAGGACCAGACCGAGCCACGCCAGCAGCGAGGCCGGCCCGGCCGCCCGGCAGGCCAGGGCGGGAAGGGCGATCACACCGGTGCCGAGGACAGCGCCGACGTACAGCGCCGCCCCCTGCCAGACGGACAGACTCCCTACGGGCTCAGCCCGGAGTTCCCGGGTGGCCGGTGCCCTGGTCATGCGGAAACCTGCGCGGCCCGGCGGAAGCCCTGGACGCCGGCAGCACCGACGCCCGGATTACGAGGAGATGGAGTGCTCATCTGCGGGTTTCCTTTGCCGTGTCCGGTGCGTCGGGCGCATGCCCGGCCGGACAGTAGCCCGGCTCCACTGACAACTCCTGTCAGTGGACTCCGGCAGACTTGCGCCATGCGTGCGAGCCGACTGCTGTCCGCCCTGTTGCTGCTCCAGACACGCGGCCGGATGACCGCCCGGCAGCTGGCCGACGAGCTGGAGGTGTCCGTCCGTACGGTCTACCGGGACATGGAGTCCCTGGCCGCGGCCGGCGTCCCGCTCTACGGCGACCCCGGCCATGACGGCGGGTACCGGCTCCTGGACGGCTTCCGCACCCGGCTGACCGGGCTGACCCGAGACGAGGCGGAGGCACTCTCCCTGGCCGGGCTGCCCGGACCGGCGGCGGACCTCGGGCTCGGCACCGTACTCGCCACCGCCCAGCTCAAGCTGATGGCCGCCCTGCCCGAGGAACTGCGCGACCGGACCGGTGAGATACGGCAGCGGTTCCACCTGGACCCCTCCGGCTGGTACACCGAAGCGGACCCGACCCCGCACCTGGCCGCCGTCACCGACGCGGTGTGGCGGCAGCGCCGCATCCGGCTCCGCTACCGGCGGTGGACGGCGCCCCAGGAGGTGACCCGGACCCTGGACCCCTACGGGCTGGTGCTCAAGTCCGGCCGCTGGTACCTGGTGGCGGCCCGCCCGGAGGCCGTCCGTACCTACCGCGTCTCCCAGATCCTGCGGATCCAGGTACTGCAGGACCGCTTCGAGCGCCCCCAGGACTTCGACCTGGCCGCGCACTGGCAGACCTACCTGGCCGACTTCGACGCCCGCCGGCTGAAGGGCCAGGCGGTCGTACGACTGACACCACGGATCCTGGCGCAACTGCCCGACCTCATGGAACCGGCGGTGGCACGCGCCGCCCAGGACGGCGCAGGACCACCGGGTCCCGACGGACGGGTCCAGACCGTCATCCCCATCGAGTCCGCGGAACACGCCGTCGGCATGCTGCTGCGCCTCGGTGCGGAGGCGGAGGTCGTGGCGCCGGCCGGGTTGCGGGCCCTGATGGCACAGACGATCAGCGCCCTGGCCGACACCTACGGTGGGGCCGCTGGACAAACACACAGCCTCACCTAGACTGAGCATCCAGGGATGGAAAATTAGTCCAAGTACTTGGAGAGGCTCCCGTGGACGAGGCGGAGGCTGACGAGCACCTCATCCGTGAGGCCGAGAAGATCGCCGTGGCGCTGGGGCGCATGTTCCCTGGTTTGTGCGAGGTGGTGCTGCATGACCTGCGGGATCCGGAGCACGCGATCCGGGCGATCGAGAACAACCTCTCCGGCCGTCAGGTCGGGGACTCCGCCACGGAGTTGGGCCTGGCCCGCATCGAGGACCCCGACTACCCCGGCGTCATCCAGAACTACCCCAATCAGTTCCCGGACGGCCGCCCCGCGAAAAGCACGTCCATCGGCATCAAGAACGCCGCGGGGCAGTACATCGCGGCCCTCTGTCTGAACCTGGACGTGTCCGTGCTCTCGCCGGTGGCTCTCACCCTGTCCAGCCTGGTGGCCACGGAGACCGAGCACCGCGAGCAGCCCCTGGAGACCCTGCGCGACCGCACCGCCCGAGAACTGCGCCAGGCGGTGGAGGCCCATGCCGCGGAGCGCGCCGCGACTCCCCGGTCGCTGAGCAGACAGGACAAGAAGGCGCTCGTGCGGCAGTTGCAGCGGGACGGCTACTTCGACTCGCGCGATGCCGCGCAGACCATCGCGGACCTGCTGGGTGTGTCCCGGGCGACGGTCTACAACTATGCCAAACCGCACGGCAGTTCCTGAGCCTGCCGCACTCCTCCGAGGAGACATGTCCCTGTGAACCCCCAGACCCTGGCCGACCCGGACACCCCGTTCGCCGTCGTCGACGTCCACACCGTGCGGCGCAACATCGCACGCCTCAAGGCCAGGGCCGACCGGCTCCAGGTCACCCTGCGCCCGCACGTGAAGACCGCCAAGAGCCTCGACGCCGCCGCCCTCCTGCACTCCGGCACTCCCTGCCCGGTCACCGTGTCCACCCTCGCGGAGGCCGAGGCGTTCGCCGACGGGGGCTACCCGGACATCACGTACGCGGTCGGCATCGACCCGCACAAACTCCCGCGCGTCATCGCGCTCTTGCGCCGCGGCGTCACCCTGCGCATCCTGCTGGACAGCGTCGAGCAGGCCTCGTGTGTCGCCGAAGCCTCCCGCCGGGCGGGCATTCCCCTGCCGACCCAGATCGAGATCGACTGCGACGGCCACCGCGGCGGCCTCAGGTCCGACGATCCCGTACTCACCACCATCGGTCGCACTCTGCACGACGCGGGCTGCCTGGACGGCGTCCTGACGCACGCCGGAGAGTCCTACGCCGCCCACACCGCCGAGGAACAGCGACTGGCGGCGAAGAACGAACGCGACACCGCCGTCGCCGCGGCCGGGCGACTGCGCGCGGCCGGTCTGCCCGTGAACGTCGTCAGCGTGGGCTCCACTCCCACTGCGCACGCCGCCGAGGACCTCACCGGCGTCACCGAACTGCGGGCGGGGAACTACGTGTTCTTCGACCTGGTCATGGCCGGTCTGGGCGTCTGCCGGGTCGAGGACATCGCCCTGTCGGTGGTCGTCACCGTCATCGGGCACCGGCCCGAGTACGGGTGGATCATGACCGACGGCGGCTGGATGGCCATGTCACGCGACCGCGGGACGGCCGCACAGGCCCAGGACCAGGGCTACGGCCTCGTCACCGACCTCGCCGGCAACCTCATACCGGGCCTGGTCATGACGGCGGCCAGCCAGGAGCACGGCACGCTCACGGCCCGCGACGGCGCCGACCTGCCCGACCTGCCACTGGGCACCCGCCTGCGCATCCTGCCCAACCACGCCTGCGCCACCGCCGCCCAGCACCGCGGGTATCACGTCGTCGACGGCACCCGGCCCACCGACGGCCCGGCACCGGTGATCGAGACCTGCTGGCGACGTGTCACCGGCTGGTGAGCACCGGGGGCCGGAAAACCGATGTCGGGAGCGTCGTCGGCTCCGCTAGCGTCGGCCCTGTGACCCCAACTGATCTCGCGGCCGTCATCTCCGACGGCATCCACACGGCCATCCAGTCCGGACGCATCTCGGCAGAGGTGCCCGAGGAGATCCGCGTGGAGCGCCCCCGGCACCGCGGACACGGTGACTACGCGACCAACGTCGCCCTGCAACTCGCCAAGTCCGCGGGCCTGCCCGCCCGCGCCGTGGCCGAGGTGCTGGCGCCGCTGGTGAGCGCGGCCGACGGAGTCGCGAAGGCCGAGGTCGCGGGCCCCGGGTTTCTGAACATCACCCTGGAGAGCGCGGCGATCGGCTCCCTGGCCCGGGACATCGTCCTGGCCGGCGACGCCTACGGCCGCACCGACCGGCTGGGCGGCCTGCGGCTCAACCTGGAGTTCGTCTCCGCCAATCCCACCGGACCGGTGCACATCGGCGGAGCCCGCTGGGCGGTCGTGGGCGACGTCCTCGCCCGGCTGCTCCAGGCCGCGGGAGCGGACGTGTCCCGGGAGTACTACTTCAACGACGCCGGCGTGCAGATCGACCGCTTCGTCCGCTCCCTGCGCGCCGCCGCGCAGGGCCTGCCGGTGCCCGAGGACGGCTACAGCGGCGCGTACATCGAGGAGATCGCCGACGCCGTGCTGCGCCGGCACCCCGGCGCCCTGGACCTGCCGGAGAGCGAGTCCGCCGCCGTGTTCCGGGCGGTGGGCACGGAGCTGATGTTCGCGGAGATCAAGACGTCGCTCGCCGCATTCGGAACCCACTTCGACACCTACTTCAACGAGAAGGACCTGCACGACCGGGGGGACCTGGACGCCGCCGTCACCCGGCTGCGCGCCGGCGGCCACGTCTACGAGGCCGACGGCGCGGTCTGGCTGCGCACCACGGACTTCGGCGACGACAAGGACCGGGTCCTGGTGAAGGGCGACGGCGCCTGGACGTACTTCACCGCGGACTGCGCCTACTACCTGAACAAGCGCTCCCGGGGCTTCGAACGGGTCGTCATCATGCTCGGCGCCGACCACGCCGGCTATGTCGGCCGGATGCGGGCCATGGCGGCCTGCTTCGGCGACGACCCGGACCGGCACCTGGAGATCCTGATCGGCCAACTGGTCAACCTGGTCAAGGACGGCAGGCCGGTCCGGATGAGCAAGCGGGCGGGTACGGTCCTCACCATCGACGACCTGACCGAGGCGGTCGGTGTCGACGCCGCCCGGTACGCGCTGGCGCGGGCCAGCGTGGACACGATGATCGACCTCGACATCGACCTGCTGACCCGGCAGTCGAACGACAACCCGGTCTACTACGTCCAGTACGCGCACACCCGGCCCTGCTCCGTACTGCGCAAGGCGAAGGAAGCCGGGATCGACAAGGGCGCGCCGGAGGACTTCGACCCCGCCCGGCTCACTCATGAGCGGGAGGTGGACCTGCTGGGCACGCTGGCCGAGTTCCCGCAGGTCGTCGCCACCGCGGCCACGCTCCGCGAGCCACATCGGGTGGCGCACTACCTGGAGGCGCTGGCCGGCACGTACCACCGCTTCTACGACGCCTGCCGGGTCCTGCCGCGGGCCGGCGAGGCCCCGGACGACCGTACCGGGGCCCGGCTCTGGCTGACGGAGGCCTGCAGACTGGTGCTGCACAACGGACTGCACCTGCTGGGCGTCTCGGCACCGGAACGGATGTGAGCCCGCCCGGCAGACGCCGGAGGGCAGGCCGGCAGGCGCTACGAGGCCGGTTGGAAGATGCCGGCGACGGTGCCGTCCGGCGCCGTCGCCCGCGCCTCGACGAACCACTCCCGGCCGAACAGCCACCCGAACACAGGGGCCGGAACCCGCACCAGCACCCTCATCACCGGAGCGAGCCGGCCCGAGCCCGACACCTGTGAACGATGAGCGGCGAGAGCCGCCTGCTTGCGCACCACGAACCGCCGGACGTCCACGGTGTGGGTGATGGCCGCGCGCGAGGTGTAGGCGGTGCGCACCAGGTCCGCGTCGAACCGGAACGGGATCCTCAGTAGGCGCACCAGCTTCACCAGGCGCGCCACCACCTCACGCGGCATGGTCGCCTCCAGCACACGGGGGACGCCCGCGAGGTCGGCGGCACGCCTGCCCACCTCGTGCACCCTGACGTGGTCGCGGTGGCCGTACCCACCGCGTGTGTCGTAGCTGAGGAGCAGGCTCACCTCTTCCTCGCGGAGGATGGCGGCCAGCCGCTCGGCCGCCTCCTCCGGGTCCGCCCGCACGAAACGTGTCCGGTCCGGCGGATCCGGATAGAGCACCGCACCGTGGCCGCTGTCCGCGTATCCCAGATGCGCCACGCGCTGCACGCCCAGCACGGCTGCGCTCGCCCGAAGCTCCTCCAGCCGTGGCGCTCCGCGTTCCGGCACGGCGTCCATGAGTCCGTCCGTCGCGACCACGACCACCACGCGGTGTCCCTCGGCCGCGGCTCGCGCGAGCGTGCCTCCCGTCAGGAACACCTCGTCGTCCGGATGGGCATGAAAAGCCAACACGGTTGCCATGAGCCCATCCTGGACCACCACCCCGACTGCGACGGTGTGCTGCACCGCGAGGCCGTGGACGCCGACCTCGCCCCTGTCGACGGGCTGCCCGAGACGCTGGACGGCATTGCTCTCGGTCGTACCGGTCTCCACGACCGTTTCTGGGGCCGCATCTAGAGCGCCAGGAAGTCGCCCATGGCAAGCCCGCCCCCGACCTGTTCCTGCACGCGGCCCGGCAGACGGGGGTCGATCGCGGCTCTTCGGGCCGGGAAAACCGATGTGCTGCCGTCCCCCGGAACCGACACACTGCGGGCATGGAATTCTTCTGCTACCACCGCGATCGGCCAGGCTCCCTGGCGCTGCGCAGGGAGCTGCTGGAAGCGCACTGGTCGTACATGGACCGGTTCGACAAAGAGATGATCGCCCGCGGTCCGACCCTCTCCGGCGACGGCGAAGTGCCCACCGGCAGCGTGCACATCGTCGACCTGCCGGATCCCGCCGCCGCCCGTGCCTTCGCCTTCGACGAGCCCGGCTACCAGGCCGGTGTGTACCGTGACGTGCTGCTGCGCCGATGGCGCAACATGCTGGGGCGCACCATGTGGGAATTCCCCGGGGGGCGGACCGGCGGCCGGCGGTACCTCGTGCTCGGCCTCGGCCAGGGCCGGGCCGCCGACCTCGCCGTACCTCCGGACCGGAACGAGCTGATCGCATACGGGCCCCTGCTGTCCGACGACGGCACCAGCCGGCTCGGTACGGCAGCGCTGGTCAGGGCAGCGGACCCGGAGGCGGCACGGGCCGTGCTGACCGGGGACGGGTACGCCGACATCGAGGTCCACAACTGGCAGTCCGGCGGACGGCCGTCATGAACCGCCGTCGAGGCGGTGACCAGCGCGCGCCCGGCAGACACCCGCACTGCCCACAGCACGATCCCCGCGCGGTGACCGCGGCCTGAGCGAAGGTCAGGAGGCGGAAGTCTTTGCCCGGCCCGATGCGTTTCTTGGGCTGAACGCGGTATGACGGTCCGCTTGCGTACATGTTCCGCCTCTCGGATGTCGGTGCACGATCCACACCCGCTCGCCGACTCGACACAGTCCGAGGAGAAGTCATGTCCCGACGCCCGGCCCACCCCGCAAGATCCGTCACCGCGGCTGCCGCCGCGCTGGCCGCGGTCGGCGCGCTCACCGCCGCGGCCGCGCCCGGCCCGGCGTACGCCTCCGCCCACCCGCACGCGGCTGCCCGGCACGTCCTGCTGCTGTCCGTCGACGGTCTGCACCAGTCCGACCTCGCCTGGTACATCGCCCGTCACCCCCACTCGGCGCTGGCCCGGCTCACCGCCGGCGGCGTGCAGTACACCCACGCGGCGACCACCAACCCCTCCGACTCCTTCCCCGGCATGGTCGGCCAGCTCACGGGCGGCGACCCGGGCACCACAGGCGTCTACTACGACGACACCTACAGCTCCGACCTCCTGCCGGCCGGTACGACGAAGTGCACCGGCGCCAAGCCCGGCGCCGAGGTCGACCTCACCGAGGACCTCGACAAGAACCAGGACTCGCTCGACGCCGGCCAGGGTCTGAGCGGCCTGCCCGGCAGCATCCTGCAGATGACCGGCGACCCCGCCCGCCTCCTCAACCCGTCGAAGCTGCCGGTCGACCCCAAGACCTGCAGGCCGCTCTACCCGCACTCCTACCTGCGCGTGAACACCGTCTTCGACGTGGTCCGCACGGGTGGCCTGCGCACCGCGTGGTCGGACAAGCACGCCGCCTACGACATCCTCAACGGCCCCTCCGGCAAGGGCATCCAGGACCTGTTCACGCCCGAGATCAACAGCAAGGCCATCGGGTACGCCGCGGGTGACTGGACGAAGGACAACGCCGCGACCGAGCAGTACGACGGGTACAAGGCGCAAGCCGTGCTCAACGAGATCGACGGCTACGACCACGGCCGTACCCACAAGGTCGGGACCCCTGCGGTCTTCGGCATGAACTTCCAGTCCGTCTCGACCGCGCAGAAGCTGCCCAACTCCGACGGAATGACGGGCGGTTACGAGGCGAAGGGCGTGCCCGGCCCTCTTCTGGTGAAGAACCTCGACTACGTGGACCAGCAGGTCGGCGCCTTCCTCACCGAACTGCGCAAGCAGCACCTCGCCGACAGCACCACCGTCATCCTGTCCTCCAAGCACGGACAGTCGCCCACCGACCCCAGGGCACTGACCCGCATCGACGACGGCCCGCTGCTCGACGGCCTCAACTCCGCCTGGAAGGCCGCCCACCCGGGCTCCGGCGACCTGGTCGCCCACGCGGTGGACGACGACGCCATGCTGATCTGGCTGACCGACCGCTCCCGGACCGCCGCCGACTTCGCCAAGGCCTACCTGCTCGCCCAGTCCGGCACGGGCAACGACATCGACGGCAAGGCCAGGCCCTTCACCGCGAGCGGTCTGCAGACGCTCCACGCGGGCGCGGACGCCGCCCGGTACTTCCACGCCGCGCCGGGCGACTCCCGCGTGCCCGACCTGGTCGGCGTCACCCAGTACGGCGTCGTCTACACCGGCGGCAAGGGCAAGATCGCCGAACACGGGGGCGCCCACGCCGACGACCTCGACGTCCCGCTCGTGGTCTCCGGCGCCGCCACCCCGCACGGCGTGCGCGTCGACGGCCCGGTGCACACCACGCAGATCGCCCCGACCATCCTGCGGCTGCTGGGCTTCGACCCGCGGGACCTGGACGCGGTCCGCATCGAACACACCCGGGCCCTGCCCGTGCGCTGACCCCGCTGGTGGCCACATACAGCTGATACGGCACGAAAACTCCTTATTCGGGACGTAAACGGTCACTACGGCGGAAGTTATGGATTGCTGCTGGATCCGTAATGCCGTGCGCGTCACCCGCGCAAAACCGGGCGAAGGTTGCAGGGTGTGGCTGGGCGGCCGACCGGTCGCCGACTCGCGCATCCTCGCGAAGGGGGACTCTGTGTCCGCTTCTTCTTCCGTCCGCCGTATGACCGCTGCCGCTGCCGTGGCGGCAGCCGTGGTCGGCGCCGTGGCCATCCCGGCCGCGGCCGCCGGTCACCAGCCGGGCCGTACGCAGCAGGCAGTGGTCCGCATCAGCGGCGTACAGCACGCCTGGCAGGGCCGGGACGACCGTTCCAACCGCTCGCTGAACAAGGAGTGGGTGGACATCACGAACAACTCCCGCCGGGCGGTGAACCTGGACAGCTGGACACTCTCCGACCGGGACGGCCACACTTACACCTTCCGTCACGTGCGGCTCGCGGGCCGGGCCACCGTCCGTGTGCACACCGGGGTCGGCCGGGACACCAGGACCGACCTCTACCAGGACCGCCGTACGCGTGAGTGGGACGTCAACGCCGACACCGCGACCCTGCGCGACGCCCGCGGCCGCTTCGTCGACGCCTTCTCCTGGGGGCGCAGCCACCGCGCCGCGGACATGGGTCACCATGGCGGGGCCGGCCGGCAGCACACCGGTTTCCGCCGCCACCGCGGCGTCGGCCACTTCCTCCACACCGTGGTCGACCACCACGCCGAACACGTCGTCAGCCACCACCACTGACCCGTCGGCCCGCGGCCCGCGCCCCGGGTTCGCTCCTGCCGGCACACCTGCACGGTTCCAGCCCCGGACGGCCGACCGGCCGACCGGGGCTGTCCCCTGCCCGGCGGCATCCCGCGGCTCGTGTCCAGCCGGCACCGCACTTCCGTCCGCCCGCCGACCCCGCCACGCCGGCGGTCATGGTCGGCCCCGGCACGGGCATCGCGCCGTTCATCGGCTTCCTGGAGGAACGCCGGGTCCGCGGCCACCGCGCCCCGAACTGGCTGTTCTTCGGCGAGCAGCACCGCGCGACGGACTTCTCCCACGAGGAGGAGCTGACCGCGTTCCTGGCCGAGGGCACACTCACCCGCCTGGGCACCGCCTTCTCCCGCGACCAGCGGACCAAGGTCTACGTCCAGGACCGGATGCGCGAACACGGGCCGCGGCTGTGGTCCTGGCTCCGCGACGGCGCCCACTTCTACGTCTGCGGGGGCGCCTCCCAGATGGCCAAGGACGTCGACCAGGCCCTCCGCGAGATCGCCGTCGTCCAGGGCGGCCTGGACGAGGCGGAGGCGGCGGCCAGCAGCTCGCGACCGAGAAGCGGTACGTACGGGACGTGTACTGACCCGGCCCGTACGAGCGCGGGTCCCGCTCGCTCCCAGGATTTCATCCCGGCGTGCGGCACCCCGATGCCCGCCTTCGAGCCGCGGGGGACTAGCGTCGTCCCGTCATGGATCCGAGCCGGTTCTTCCCTGTCGAGCCGAAGGAGGACGATCTGCATGGATGGTCACGCGATGACCGAACTGTCGGCCGGCCAGCTCCCCGAGCTGACCACGGGACGTCTGCTGTCCACATGGCACCTGGACGTCCCCGCGCTGCTGCTGGTCATCGCCCTGGGCGCCTTCTACGGCTGGGGGGTCGCGCGGCTGCGCAGCCGCGGCGCGCCCTGGCCGCCCGCACGGGTCCTCGCGTTCGCGCTGCTCGGCCTGGGCGCGCTGGTGGCGGCCACGATGTCCGCCCTGGCCGTCTACGACCATGTGCTGTTCTGGCCCGCCGCTGTGCAGAACATCCTGCTCGACCTCGTCGCACCCCTGGGCCTGGCCCTCGGAGATCCGCTGCGGCTCGCCTTCGAGGCACTGCCGGAGGGCGCCGCCGGACGAGTGCGCCGGGCCATGACCGGCCGCCTGGTACGCGTGCTGACCTTCCCGCTGGTCAGCACGGCCCTGGTGCTCGGCACCGAGCTGACGGTGTACTTCACGCCGTACTTCGAGACCGCCCTGCGCGTGGGCTGGCTGCACGAGCTGATGTATCTGCACCTGCTCGCGGCCGGCTGTCTGTTCGTCGTACCGGTGCTGACCCACGAAGAGGCGCTGCCCGCCTGGTGCACCCACCCGGTGCGAGCGGCGCTGGTGTTCGTGGACGGGATCGTCGACGCCGTCCCGGGGATCGTGGTGATGACGCACAGCACGCTGATCGCGGGCGCCTGGTACCTGCACCACGCGCCGAGCTGGTCCCCCGACGTCCAGCACGACCAGCAGATCGGCGGCGGTGCGATGCTGAGCATCGCCGAGCTGGTCGCCTTGCCCTTCCTGCTGGCGCTCCTGTTCCAGTGGGCGCGGGCGGAGCGGGCCCAGACCGCGCTCCTCGACCGCCGCCTCGACGCGGAACTGGCCCCCGTCGCGGCGCCTTCCCCCGACCAGGACCAGGCGGCCGCTCCCGAACGGGTACGCCCCTGGTGGGAGACCGAGCAGAACGAGGTGGCCGCGAGGATCCGGAGCCAGCACCGGGAGCAGTGAGCCTGTCATGATCGCGTGTGCACCGTTCGGTGCCCGCCGGACGGCCGGCGCTCTACGGTCGGCCGTATGGAAACCGCACCGCGCCGGGCCGGCCACCTGACCATCACCCCGAGCATCCTCTACTTCGGCACCCCCGTTGTGCTGCTGACCACGGAGAACGCCGACGGCACGGTCAACCTGGCGCCGATCTCGTCTGCCTGGGCGCTGGGGCAGGTGGTGGTGCTGGGGCTCGGACGGCAGGGCCAGACCGGTGCGAACCTGGCGGCCCGGCCCGAACTGGTGATCAGTCTGCCCGAACCCGGGCAATGGGCGGCCGTCGAACGCCTGGGCGAGCTCACCGGCCGGCCCGAGGCGGCCGGCCACGGCCCCCGCCGCGCCCGTTATGAGCCGGACACGTTCGCGGCAGTCGGCTTCCGGGCCCAGGCCTCGCACACGGTCCGGCCGCCCCGGGTGGCCGAGTGCCCGATCCAGCTGGAGGCGCGGGCCGTCCGCGTGGGAACCGACGCCGCCGGGGACTTCCTGATCGTCGAGGCCCGGGTGCTGAAGGTCCACGCCGACCCCCGCCTGGTGGTCCCCGGAACCCAGCACATCGAGCCCGCGGCCTGGAGCCCGCTGATCTACAACTTCCGGCACTACTTCGGCCTCGGCCCCGAGCTCGGCCACAGCCGCGTCTCCGACACGCCCGGCAGGAGCGCCGTGCCCTCCGCCCGCTGAGGAGTAAAATATTCAGCGAGTGGTGAATTAATGGTCTCGTGAAGGGCAGGACTGCCATGGAACAGACCACGTGCTGCGTCGTCGGAGGCGGCCCTGCGGGCATGGTGCTCGCGCTGCTGCTGGCCCGGTCCGGTGTCCGGGTCACCGTGCTCGAGAAGCACGGCGACTTCCTGCGCGACTTCCGCGGCGACACGGTCCACCCCTCGACCCTGGCACTGCTGGGCGAGCTCGGTCTTGCCGAGCGCTTCGCCGAGCTGCCGCAACGCCGGGTCCGCACCGTCCAGCTGCCGATCGGGACCGACGGCTCGGCGGTCACGGTCGGGGACCTCTCGGTACTGCCCGGTCCCTACAACTACGTGGCGATGGTGCCCCAGTGGGACCTGCTGGACCTGCTCGCGGACGAGGCCCGGCACGAGCCGTCCTTCGAACTGCGGATGAACACCCAGGCGACCGACTTCCTGATCGAATCCGGACGGGTCAACGGGGTGCGCTACCGCACCGCCGACGGCCGCACCGGCGAACTGCGCGCCCTGCTCACGGTCGCCTGCGACGGCCGCGGATCACTGGCCCGCTCCCGCCCCGAACTGCGCCTGCGCCGCTTCCCCTGCCCGATGGACGCCTGGTGGTTCCGGCTGCCGCGCCGCGACGGCGACCCGCAGGGGCTCTACGGCAGCGCCGGTGACCGCTTCCTGACCGCGATGATCGACCGCGGCGACTACTGGCAGTGCGCAGGCATCATCCCCAAGGGCACCGACACCCAGCGCCGCGCCGCCGGCCTCGACCGTTTCCTGGCCGACCTCACGGCAGCCGTCCCCTGGATCGCCGACCGGGTCCACGCCCTGCGCTCGTGGGACGAGGTCAAGCTCCTCGACGTACGCCTGGACCGGCTGCGCCGCTGGCACCGCCCCGGCCTGCTGTGCATCGGCGACGCCGCGCACGCGATGTCCCCGATCTTCGGCATCGGCATCAACCTCGCCGTCCAGGACGCCGTGGCCGCCGCCCGCTACCTCACCGAGCCACTGCTCCGCGGGAGGGTGGGACCACGCGACGTGCGCCGTCTGCAACGCCGTCGCCGTCCCACCACGGTCGCCACACAGACCCTCCAGCGGGTGGCCCACGCCCGGATCATCGCTCCCGTCCTCCAGGGCCGACCGCCCCTCGGACGTGAGAACAGGGCCCGGCGCACGGCACGCCTGCTCGCCGAGTCCCGGTGGCTGCGCAGGGTGCCCGCGTACTTCATCGGCTACGGCGCCCTCAAGGAACGGCCGCCCGAATCGGCCGTCCGCCGGGCACGGCCGGGCACCGCGGCGCCGCCCGACGAGACGGAGACCGCCGCCGAGGTGTCTCCCTGAAATTGCCGGGACGTCCCTGTCCCGTCGGCGTCGGCTCGTTCGTCGTGAAGGTGGGGACACGTACGACAGGCAGGACGACCGAGGAGGACACCATGAAGTACGTACTGCTGCTGACCCGCGGCGCCTGGCAGGAGGAGGGCTCCGACCAGGAACGGGCGGAGGTGTTCGGCGGGATCGTGGAATGGTTCACGAAGTACCGTGCCGACGGGACGATCGTCGAGGCGAACCAGTTGCAGGAACCCGGCACCGCCACGACGGTCGTGGTCGAGCGGGGCCGTTCCACCATGATCGACCGCCCGCTGCTGGAGGCCAAGGAGGCGATCGGCGGGTACGCGATCGTCGAGGTGCCCGACCTGGACGCCGCCCTGAAACTGGCGGCGAGCTTCCCGGTGCCCGACGGCAAGGTGGAGGTGCGACCGATTGTCGAGCGCTGACCCGGCAGGCGCCCGGGAGACCCGGTCGCTGATCGAGCGGGTCTTTCGCGAGGAGGCGGGCCGGCTGACCGCCACCCTGGTCCGCCTCGTGGGCGACTTCGACCTGGCCGAGGAGATGGTCGGCGAAGCCGTCGTCGAGGCGCTGCGGCGCTGGCCGGACAGCGGCCCGCCCGAGCGGCCCGGAGCCTGGCTGCTGACCTGCGCGCGCAACAAGGCTCTCGACCGCATCCGCCGCGAGGCCCGCTTCCAGGACCGGCTCCCGCACCTCGCGGCCCGGATCGAGGCGCTGCCCGAGACGGCCGGGCGCGAGCCCGACGACCGTCTGCGCCTCATCTTCACCTGCTGCCACCCGGCACTCGACCCGGACGCCCAGGTCGCGCTGACCCTGCGCGCCGTCGTGGGCCTGACCACCACCGAGATCGCGCGGGCGTTCATGGTGCCCGAAGCCACCCTCGCCAAGCGGGTGACCCGGGCCAAACGGAAGATCGCCACGGCCGGCATCCCCTACCGCGCGCCCGAGCCCGAGGAGCGCGCCGCACGACTGCCCCAGGTCATGCGCGTGGTCTACCTCGTCTTCAACGAGGGCTGCCTCACCACCGGGGGAGACCTGGGAGTACGGCGGGAACTGGTCGACGACGCCGAATGGCTCGCCGCCCTTCTCGCCGGCTCACTGCCCCACGAGCCGGAACCCCTCGGCCTGCTCGCCCTCATCCGCCTGTACGCGGCCCGCTGGCCCGCCCGACTGGACACCGAGGGGCGGCTCATCCCGCTCGCCGATCAGGACCGTACCCGATGGGACACCGGGCGGATCCGCAGCGCCATCGCCCTCATCGAGCGGGCGGCCAGGCTCGGCAGGCCGGGCCCGTACCAGATCGAGGCCGCCATCGCCGCCGTACACTGCGAGGCACCGGTCTGGAAGGACACCGACTGGCCCCAACTCCTGCGGCTCTACGACATGTTGCTGGCCGTCGACCGCTCACCGGTCGTGCGCCTGAACCGCGCCGTCGTGCTCAGCCACACCGACGGACCGGCCACCGCGCTGGCCCAAGTGGATGCCCTGGCCGACCAGTTGGACCGCTACCACCTGTTCCATGCCACCCGCGCCGCACTCCTGCGCGACCTCGGCCGCGACACGGAGGCCACCGAGGCCGACCGCCAGGCCCTCCGCCTCACCATCAACCCCGCCGAACGCTCACTGCTCACCGCCCGGCTGGCGCCGTAGAGGTGCCATCGTGAGCTTGACCGTGACCTGGCTTTCGCCCATGCGCACCCCACCGGCTCGGCTCCCGCCCTTGACCACACGAACCTACTGGTCTTCCACGTGGCGATCGCGGGGCCGTCGACGGCGTGCCGATCGTCGCCCGGGGGCGTAGCGTCCGGCATAGGAGTGGGCGGGTGCGACCGGCGCGCCGACCCGCGCTGCCCGGTCGGAGGCCCCTCCGCGTGACGTTACAGGAGTCGCGGCTGCCAGGCTGGAGGCGCCTCGTGACCGGTGCGGGTGCTGGGGCAGCGGACGCGGAGGCACTGGATGCCGCGTTCGCCGACGCCGTACGCCGGGCGAGTGCGGGCATCGGCGCTCTGTACCTTCTCACCCCCGACGAGGAGCAGCTCTTCCTGGACGTGCTGTACGGGGCGCCGGCCGAGTTCGCGGCGCCGTGGGTGAGGATTCCGGTGACCGCTCCGGCGCCGGTCGCCGATGCGGTGCGCGAGGATCGCATGGTGTGGGTGGCCACCCAGGAGGAGACGGCACGCCGCTATCCGCGCACCGCGATGGTGCTGCCCTACCCGCTCGCGCTCGCCGCCGCACCGGTCAGCGGTATTCGCCGGCGGGGAGTCCTGCTGCTGATGTGGCCCGCCACCCGTCCGCCGTACATGACCCAGCGGGAGCGCGGACACATCATGTCCAGCTGCGGACGGCTGGCCAGGCTGCTCGAGGAGGCTTTCGCACACGGACGGTTCCCGGCTCCTCGTGACCTCCCGCGCACACTGCCCGCCGGATCGGGTCGTCGGGCTGCGGGCCCCCTCTGGCCGCCGCCGACTTCATCGAGCGCCTGCCCGGCGGCAGCTGCGCTCTCGACCTGGAGGGGCACTTCACCTACCTGAGCGCGGGTGCCTGCGAGCTGCTGGGCCACGACGCCGACCAACTGCTGGGCACGCTGCCGTGGCAGTCCCTGCGCTGGCTGGACGACCCGACGATAGACGCTTACGCACTCGGCACATGTCCATCCACCTGATGGAGACGTCCCCGACGCCTCACCCGTCGAGGTGCTCTGCGGCGACTACCGTCCATGGGGGGGGCGGCGTCGCCGGTCAGCGCGAGGACCGGCGCGGTCACCCGCGCGTCGCGTCCGGCACCGTAGGTCTCCGGGCGGGGTGGGAGCCGGACCGTATCGCTGCGCCTGTTTCCAGAACTCATGCCGGTCCGACCGGCATGAGACGACGGCACGCCGCAGCGCGGGCCGGGATCACCCGGCCCGCGCTCTGTCGGTCGGTCGTCAGTCGCCGCTCGTCAGCCGAGCAGCTTGCTCGCCAGCGTCGCGGCGTTGTACGAGCCCCAGCCGCTGGTGAAGTCCCAGCCGGCGGCCGCGGAGTAGGCGCCGTTGCTGCCGCTGGTGATGTCGTGGAAGCCGGTGCCGCTCGCCGAGTACAGGGCGGGGTCGGCGAAGCCGAGGTTGGCCTTGCCGGCCGCCGCGGCCTGCTGGTTGTAGAGGGCCGCGAACGCCGCCCACTCGGGGGCCGCGGCGCTGGTGCCACCCACCGAGGACCAGGAGCCCTGCGAGTAGATCGACACACCCGGGCTCGGGTTGGCGTGGGCCGAGACGTCCGGGACCTGGCGGTAGCCGCCGCCGGCGCTCTTCTGGACGGCCGTCTGCCAGCTCGGGATCTTGAAGACGGAGGACTTGCCGCCACCGCCTCCGGACCAGGCCACCTCCTTGCTCCAGGCGTTGGACGAGGTGACGGTCAGCTTGGTGCCGCCGACGCCGGTGACGTACGGGTCACTGGCCGGGTAGTCGACGGAGGTGCCGCCGTCGCCCGCGTCGTCGGAGCCGCTGTCGCCGGAGGCCGCGTAGAAGCCGAGGCCCTGGGCGGCGCCGGCCTTGAAGACGGCGTCGACCGCGTTGATGCCCGAGGTCGTGCGGGCGCTCTCGGCGGCACCCCAGCTGATGGACGTGGTCGGGATGCCGCTGTCGACGATGGCCTGGTAGGTGTCGACCTCGCCCGCGTCGGAGTTGGGGCCCTCGAACACGGTGACATTCGCCTTGGGGGCGATGGCGTGCAGGACCTCGATGTCCAGCTCGACCTCGACCTGGCCGTCGCCGAGCGCGCCGGAACCGCCGTCCACCTGCTGCACGGTCGGGGTGGGCGAACCCAGGCCGTAGTGGTTGTCGTACGTGGTGATGTTGGACTGCTGGAAGCCGTCGAACTCCAGCAGCGCGATCTTCTGGCCGCTGCCGGTGTACGTTCCGGACACGTTGTAGCCGCCCTTGAGCTGGGCCGGGGTGTAGCCGCCGCCGGGACCGTTGTGGGGACTGACGGTGCGCGGGGTCGCCTGGTGACGCAGCTGGACGCGGTTGTTGAGGCCCGCCACGTCGCTGACGATCGAGGCGATGGCACTCGGCAGCGTCGGTGCGCTGTCGTTGGCGTAGAAGGAACGTCCCGTCTTCGCGTCCTGCCAGGTCGACAGCTTGGTGCCGAAGGCCTTCTCCAGCTGGGCGGCGGTGCCGTCGGCGTCGACCAGCAGATTGCCCGAGTGGACCTTGCCCACGGTCAGGCCCTGGGCGCGCAGGTAGTCCCTCAGCTGCTTGATCTCGGCGTCGGTCCGGCCGAAGCGGGCGGCGAACTGGTGCTTCGTCAGGTAGTGACCGTAGGAACCCGACCGCGGATTACTGACCTTGGCCACGAAGGTGTCAAGTGCCGTGCCGCCTCTGGGTGTCAGGCTGATCGCCACCGATATCCGCTTTCCGGCCGCGACGTCTCCGGTGCGGGTCGCACTCTGCTTCAGGCCCGGCAGGACGTCTCCGGCGACGGCGGCACGCGTCGCGTGCGGCTGCGGGGCGTTCGCGGCATAGGCGGCGGGGACGACTGCGGCGACCAGGGCCGGCGCGGCCACCAGACCGAGCAGTTTCAGACGTGACTTCACTGAAGTCCTCCGGGGAGTGGGGGAGTTGTTCCGGAAGCGGAACGGCTTCACCGTAGAAACTCCGACCCCACCCCCGTAAGCGGGGGAACCCTTGCGTTACGTGTTAACAGCCGATGTCACGTCAACGGCGTGTGTCGAGAGTACGGCGGGGCTGGGCGCGGCTGGGCCGGCTCACCAGCACGGCCCGCTCCGGGGGATCCACCAGGCAGTCGTCGCCGGAGTCGACGGCAGCCCCGGAGGCGAGGACGGCGGCCGCCATCGCGTGGGCGAGCGCGGTGCGCGAACGGACCCCGACCTTGCGGTACACCCGCGACAGGGTTCCCTCCACGGTCTTGACGCTGATGAACAGCTTCGCGGCGACCTCCCGGTTGGTGGCTCCACCCCCGACCAGCTCGGCGACCCTGGCCTCGGTGGGGGTGAGTTCAGGGCCGCCCGCGCCCGTCTCACCGCTCCGGTCTCCGGCGTCCAGCCGCGACAGCTCCTCCCTGGCCCGCGCCGCCAGCGGAGCGGCTCCGATCCGGGTGGCGGTCTCCAGCGCCTCGGCGAGAACCGTGCGCGCCGCGCTCCTGCGGCGCGAGCGGCGCTCGACCGCGCCGAGCGCGATCAGGGTGCGCACCAGCTCGACGGGCAGGGGGAGTTGACGCAGACGGTTGACGGCGGCACGCAGCCGGGCCGCCCCCTCCTTCGCCCGGCCGGTCCCCGCCTCCCGCAGCCCCTCCGCCCGTTCCAGAGCCGCCAGCACGCTGCCGGGCGTGTCGTCGCCCACCCGAGCGTGGGCCTCGCGGACGACGGCCCCGGCCTCTTCGGTCTCGCCCAGGAGGACCAGGGCTTCGGCCAGGTCGCCGTACCAGTGCAGCAGGGGCGGGTCGGCGGCACACATCGCGGTTCCGAGTTCTCTGACGCGCTGCAGCGCCTCGACCGCGGACGCGGCGCCCCGTGGGTCGCCGGCGAGCAGTCCGGCCTGCCCGAGCACGGCCAGCGCACGCAGCAGGAACAGCCGGTCGCCGTCGGCCTCCGAGGCGCGTACCGCCTGCTCGGCCAGCCGCCGGGCCTCCGCGGCGGTGCCGCCCGCGGTGGCCGCCAGCGCGGCCGCGTACAGCGCGGGAGCCGCCTGGGTCATGGCGCGCGAGCAGCGCGCCGCGGTGTGCAGCGCCTCGCGGCAGTGTCCGGCCCGCACCTGGATCCGGGCCAGGGCCACCAGGGTCGCCATGACCTCCTCGACACTGGCCAACTCCTCCATTACAGGCAGGAGTTGGACTACCTGCTCCTCGGCCTCGGTCACCATGTCGGAGTCCAGGGCGAGGATCGCGCGCATCCGGATCAGCCGCCAGCTCTGCGGACCGCCGTCGGCGCCTCCGGCCAGCGCGAGCGCCTCCACCAGGGCGGCTTCCGCCGCGACCGGATCGCCGGCCAGGGACCGCACCCGGGCGAGCGTGGCGAGCGCCCCTATCCGGGTCTCCGTGTCACCCGCCACGGCCGCCTGCCGGACAGCGTGCCGGGCCTGCCGGGTCGCCTCCTCCAACTCCCCGCACAGCAGCCCGCGTACGGCCGCCCAGTGGTGCAGCGGGGCCTCGGCCCCCGGATCGCCGACGGCGTCCCGGAGGCCTTCCTGGATCAGCGCGTGGGCGCCCTCCAGCGCCTGCCCGGCGTTGCGCAGCAGGACCAGCCGGGCCCGCACCCGACGGCGTGCCGAGTCCGACTCGGCGAGGACCGCCTCCGCCGCCTCGGCCGCCTCCTCCCGTTGCCCGGCGTCGCAGGCGTACTCCGCCGCGGCCAGCAGCCGGTCGGCGCGGTCCGCGGGCCGGTCGCCGGGGGTGCGGCGGGCGGCGAGCCCGGCCAGTTCGCAGGCGGCGCCGAGCGCGCCGTCGCGGCGCGCGGACTCCGCCGCGGACATCAGGGTGCGGGCGGTGTCCTCGTCCTCGTGCGGGCGGGCGTGTGCGAGATGGCGGGCCCGTTCGACGGGCTCGGTGACCGCGCGGGCCAGCAGCGCGTGTGCCTGCCGGCGGTCGTTCTCCGGCGCATCGGCATAGACGGCGGCCCGGAGCAGCGGATGCCGGAAGCGTACGGCTCCACCGGCGTCGGTCGTCGCCACGCCGAGTCGTTCGGCCTCCGCGAGGTCCGTGGCGGGGCCGGGAAGCCCGGCAGCACGCAGCAGGGTGAGGTCGGGGCGGGCGGCGGCGCTCGCGAGCAGGAGGGTGCGCTGCGCCGTCTCCGGGAGCGTGCGCACCTCGTCCAGCAGCAGGGCGCGCAGTCTTCGGGGCACGGGCAACGCCGGGCCGAGGCCTCTGCGTTCCGGGCTGCGCAGGGCCATCGCTCGCCCCAGCTCCAGTGCGTACAGCGGGTTTCCGGCCGCGGTGTCCTGGATCGCCCGCAGCACTCCCGGTGGCAGGTCGGCACCGATGCGGGCGCGCACGAGATCGGCCACCTCGTCGTCCGTCAGCGGCGGCACCGGAAGTTCGGTGGTACCCGGTGGGCAGCAGCGCAGCCGCCCGGGCTGTTCGCCGTCCGCCACCCGCTCGGCGGCCACCACCCGTATGTCCAGGCCGCCGAGGCGGCGCACGGCGAAGGCCAGCACCTCGGCGGTGGGCTCATCGAGCCACTGCAGGCCGTCGAGGACCAGCGCGACGGGGCCGGTCGCGGCCAGAGCGCGCAGCACGTCGAGTACGGCGACGCGCACCGCGAGACGGCTGCGACCGTCTGCCGGTTCGGGGCCGCGCAGCAGGGCTGCCCTCAGCGCCACCCGGGGCTCGGGTGCGAGGGTCTCCAGGCGGCTCTCCGGCACCCGCGCGAACAGGTCGACGAGTCCGCCGAACGGGAGCCCGGCATCCTCCTCCGCGGGCGCGCAGTGCAGCACGGTGCCGACCGACGGGGCATGCGCCGCCAGGGACGCCGTCAGGGACGCCACGAGCATGGACTTGCCGATCCCCAGGGGACCGTGGAAGAGCACTCCGGGACGGGCCTTGAGTTCGGCCCGGGCGGCGTCGAGCAGCTCGCGGCGCCCAGTCAGTGACCGGGCTCGCACTGCGGCCGCCCGCCCCCTGCCCTGGGGGTGGCACCCGTGGTGCACGCGCCTGATCCGCCCAGTGGCGGGTTACACCCGGTACCGAGGGCGGCGGAGCCGTCGGTGCGGCGAGTGTGGCAGTCCCCGGGACGTAGGATCATGTGTTCATGACAACCCGCGCGGATTCGCCTTGTCAATGACGGAACGGCCCGCGACCCGGCCCGTGGGCGATCGGGACCGGGGGCCGGTCATCGGATCGCCCAGCGGGGCCGTGAGGCCGGCGGCTACGTAGTTCCGCAGGCTCAGGCGGGGCAGGAGGGTCAGGAGGCCACGGCGACCCGGTGGTCGGCGGTGAAGGGACGTCCGGCGACCAGTTCGGACTCGCGTCCGTCCGGCCCGACGGGCACCTCGCCGATCAGAGTGACACGGTGCAGCCGCCGTTCGACGTCCAGGTGGTCCAGGTCGCGCGGAGCGAGGTGCGCGGTGGCACGGTTGTCCCAGAAGGCGACGTGCCCGGGCTCCCAGCGGAAGCGCACCGTGTACTCGGGGCGGGTGATCTCGGCGTAGAGCAGGTCGAGGATGCGCCTGCTCTCGCTCGGCGTGACGTCCACGATGTGGCTGGTGAAGCCGGGATTGACGAACAGCGCACGCTCCCCGGACTCCGGGTGCACCCGGACCACGGGGTGGACGGCCACCAGCAGGTTGTCGTTGATGCGGCGGGCGTACTCGCTGTCGCCGTCCACCGGCCTGCTGCCGCCGTAGCGGTGTTCGGCACGAAGCGTGTCCACGAAGGCGCGGACCGGGGCGGACAGGCCCTCGTACGCGGCGACGAGGTTGGTCCACTGAGTGTCGCCGCCGATCTGCGGGACGGTCTCGGCGCGCAGGATGGAACCGGCGGGCGGGTTCACGGCGGCGGTGACGTCGGTGTGCCAGCCGTCGAAGTAGCTGTACTGGCGCTTGCGGTACTCGTCCCGGAAGTTCTTGCCGTAGCGCTGCTCGAAGCGGCGCGGGTCGATGGTGAAGATCTCCGGGTGCTCCTCCGGCGGGGCGTCGTCGTGCGGGTGGGCGTAGGTGAGTTCGCCGAAGTGGCGCGCGAAGGCGATCTGGGAGGCGTGGTCGAGCCGCTGGCCCCGGAAGAAGACGACCTTGTGGCGGTGCAGGGCCTGCTTGATCGTCTCGACGGTGTCGGTCGACAGCGGCTGGGCGATGTCGACGCCGTCGATGTCGGCGCCGATGTGACCGGCGACGGGGCGGACGGAGAGCGTGCTCATACGGAAGGTGTCCTTTCGGGCGTGGCTGGACGGGGGCCACGGCGGCGTCGGGGCATGGGCGGCGACACCCCGCCATCACTCGGTAGTGGGCGTGGAAGAGGCCGGCCCGGCGCTGTCGTGCAGGTGGTGAGGGAGGAACGCGGTGCCGGTCAATGCCGGGGTGCGGTCACGAAGACGCGCCCCGGCGGCAGGCCGGTCGGCGGGCGCAACAGCCCAGTCCGGCGAAGTGGTGCGCGCGGAAGGCGTTCACGGGGTGCCGGTCTTCGGCTGCCCGGATCGTTGCCTCGCGCTGCGCGTCCATGGGAGGAGTGTGCTGCCCGCGCCACCGTCCGGACAACGGTTTCTGGCAGCGCGGAAGAAACTCCGCCCGGTTCGGCTCACCGGGCGCTGCCGGCCGTGCGCAGTCCCAGCGGGTCCTGGTAGACGGCGGCGAGCACCGGCGCGGCCGCCGCCACCGCGAGCGTGTCCGCGCCGAACGAGCCGGTCCGCACCACATTGCCGGCGCCACCCAGTTCACCGCTCAACTCGGGCAGCAGGTGCGGCAGATGGAGGGTGGCGGCCTCGGTCAGGACCAGAACATCCGGACTGATCATGTCCAGCATCGGCCGCACCGCGCGTGCGACCATCCGGAGCCTGGAGCGGCACAGCTCCATGGCGCGTCCATCCCCCTCCCGCGCGGCCCGCAGCAGCAGGCGCAGGTCGGGACGGGTGGTGATACCACCGGCGGCGGCGCGCTGCGCGAGGGTGCGGTCGGCCACGGTGACCTGAAGACAGCCGGTACGGCCGCACGGGCAGGGGGCGGTCGACCCCGGAACGGGCAGGTGGGCGACGCCCCCGGCGCCGTGTCCACGGCCCTGCAGCAGGCCGCCGCCCGTGGCGATCGCCGCGTCCACGGCGTTGCCCACGAAGAGGTGCACCAGGTCGCCACCGCCGATCGTGCCGAACAGCAGTTCCGCATGGGCCAGGGCCCGGGCGTGGCTCTCCACGTGAACGGGCAGCCGGACCACCGGTTGCAGCAGGCGTCGCAGCGGGACGTCGCGCCAGCCGAGGGCGGCGTTCTCGACGAGGACCCCCGCGTCCGGATCCACCCAGCCGCCGGTGACCACCCCGAGTCCGAGCACGCAGTGCCCGACCGCGTACCGGCGCAGGAAGCCCGGCAACCGCGCGGCGACATCATGGAGCACCGCGCTGGGACGAGACAGCCTGGGCACACGCTCACGAGCGATGACGCGCCCGCGCAGATCCGTGAGCGAGAAGGTGAGCTGTGGCACGGCGATGTGCACGCCCGCCACGACGTGATGCGACGTGTCGATGTCGAGCGGGATACGGGGGCGCCCCGGCCGGGGCCGCTGCTCGGGCTCCGGAGGTTGCCGGACCAGTCCCAGCGCGAGCAGTTCGGCCGTGTGCCGCGACACGGCAGCTGCACTCAGCCCCGTCTCCCGGATGATCTCGGTGCGCGCCGGCGACCCCAGGTGCAGCACGGCACGCAGCACGGCGGCCGCACCGTCGAGCCGGTGGGGAACAGGGCGCCGGCCCGGCGGCGCGATGAGCGCTGGCAGCATCGGAGATCCTCTGTCCGGGGTCGGCCACACGCCGGCGTGCAGGCACCCGGCACCGAGGGTTACCGGCTGTGGGGACAGAGCGCCGACGTCATGTCCCGATGCTGACAAGCACCACAGACCCGGTCAATGGACCAGCGTTACGGGGACATGGCGGTTCTGCGAAGCGGGCGTCCAGGGGCGGAGGGGCGGTCACAACGCAGCCGGCTTGCGGGTCAGTTCGTAGGCATATCCGACGGTTTCGGTGAGGCGGCCGTCAGGGGCGAAGGAGCCGAGTACGGCGGCGAGGCCGGTGTCGAAGTCGTTGGCGTGGTCGGCGAGCACCGGGGGCGGCAGGAAGGACGTCGACCGGATGTATCCGGCGAGTTCAGGGATCGTCCAGTGGTGTTCGACGAAGAACTCGTGGTGTCCGGCGGGCTCGAACCCGGCACGGGACAGGACGTCGTGGTCGGGCTCCTGCTTCCTCGCCTCGTCCCAGCCCGCGGGCACGCGGCCGGACGCGCCGAGGGAGTTCTGCCATCTACGCAGGATGCCGTCGAGCGCCCGCTGCCAGTTCCGGGGGCCTGCCCACGGGCCGGTCGACCAGCACAGTGCCAGGAAGCCGCCGGGCCTGAGCCAACCGTGGGCGCGATGGGCGACCAGGGCACGGGCGAGCCGGTGGAAAACGTCAGCTGGCCGGTGCCACACGCCAGGTCGAGGAGACGACCGTGCCGCGACGGCGCTGTCCGCCGTACGAGATCGGCGATCATCGTGTCGGGGTAGGGGAGGCGGAACCGGTCGTAGTACTCGGCGGTGCCTCGGTAGAGGCCGGGCTCGAACCCGATCTCACTGGCCATGCGCTCACCATGACACAGGGCGGCCCCGCCACCAGGCCCGCGACGGTCCCCTGTGTCCGCAATGCAAGACCCGTCCGGGAAGTTCTTGACCAGCGCGACAGACCTCTGCTGAACTCCGGTCCCATGAACCGGCGCGTGGACCTCACTCGGCGGCGCCACATCGATCTGGCGCACGTCTCCAGCGCGTTCTGTTGTCGCTGAGCCGGCACATCGTCGTACGGCACCGCTGTGTGGGACCGTCGTGTCCGCCTCCTGAACGCTCCTTCTCCAGCCCTTCTCCACGTGTGTTCCGGCCGGTTCGAAAAGGCCGAGGCCGTCGTTGAAGATCGGCTGAGCGACCGGCGAGGCTTCGGAGCGAGTCCCTTCCGCATCGCGACCTGACGACCAACCGCATCCCTGGTGGGCCGGCCGCGCGTGTCGTCCCCTTCACTCCAGTTCTTCGCCTCTCAGCACCCTGTGCTGCGCCCGCCTCCCCGAGAAGGACCTCCGAATGCCTCCGTCCATCCGCAAGCTGACCGGCCGTATCGGCGCGGTCGTGGAGGGCGTCGACCTCACGGCGCCGGCCGACCCGTCGACGGTCTCGACGCTCCGTCAAGCCCTCAACGCACACAAGGCCATCGTGTTCGACCAGGTGAACCTCGACAACGCAGGCCAGGAGCGCGTGGCCGCGTGGTTCGGCGAACTGACCACCGCCCACCCGAACGTGCCGGCCGCCGACGGCACGACGAACGTGCTCGCCGTGGACAGCGAGACGTCCAAGGCCGACGAGTGGCACACAGACGTCACCTTCGTGGTCAACCCGCCACAGGTCACCACCCTCCGGTCTCTCACGATCCCCCCGTACGGCGGCGAGACGCTCATCGCGAACGCGGCCGCGGCCTACCGCGACCTGCCCGAACCGCTGCGCGTCCTCGCCGACTCGCTGCGCGTCGTGCACACCAACCAGTACGACTACGCCCGCTCCTCGGCCACGACAGCCCTGCGCCAGGAGTACGACCGGGTCTTCGTCTCGACGCCGTACGAGGCCGAGCACCCGGTCGTGCGGGTGCATCCGCTGACCGGCGAACGCGGCCTGTTCATCGGAGGGTTCGCCCAGCGGATCGTCGGCCTGTCGAGCAGCGACTCGGCCGATGTGCTGCGCATCCTGCAGTCGTACGTGACGCGTCCGGAGAACATCCTGCGCTGGACCTGGTCGCCCGGCCAACTGCTGGTCTTCGACAACCGGATCACCCAGCACTACGGAGTGGACAACTACGACGACCACCCGCGACGCCTCAACCGGGTGACGGTGGCGGGAGATGTGCCGGCAGGTGTCGACGGCCGCCGCAGCGAGCAACTCGTCGGCGACGCCTCGCACTACACCGGCGTCCTGGAGGCGGCCGCATGACCGAGATCCGCCTCACGGCGCCGGCCGTCACCGAGGCCGCCGACGCCGAGCCGGTGAGTGAGCGGGAACGCGAGGTCTTCCTGCCACGCGACGCCCGCCGCCGGACACCGTTCAGCACACTCCGAGAGCGCCTTCGCTGGCCGCTCGGGATCTACACGACCCCGGTCGTGATCCTGGTCGCCTGGGAGGTTCTCGCCAGGGCCGGGGTGCTGGCGAAGACATACGCTCCGGCCCCGACCTCCATCGTGAAATCCGCCGCCGATCTGTGGCAACAGGGCGTGCTCGGCCCGGACTTGGCCATCTCGCTGCAACGGGCCGGCATCGGACTCGTGATCGGTCTGACGGTGGGCATCGTCACCGGGGTGCTCGGCGGCCTGCTGCACAGCGGCGAGTACCTGTTCAACGGCCTGGTGCAGGTCCTCAACACGATCCCCCTGCTGGCGGTGCTGCCGCTGATGATCGTGTGGTTCGGCATCGACGAGCTCACGAAGGTGCTGCTGATCTCGTTCGGCGCCGGCGTCCCGATGTATCTCAACCTGTTCGCCGCGATCCGGGGCGTCGACCAGCGCCTGATCGAGATGGCGCGCACGACGGGCGCGGGCACATGGCGCATCGTGACGCGGGTGCTGGTGCCCGGAGCCCTGCCAGGATTCCTGGTCGGACTCCGGTTCTCCCTCGCCTACAGCGTGCTGGGCCTCGTCGCCGCCGAAACCGTCAACGCCGACAAGGGGCTCGGCTTCCTCATCACCCAAGGACAGACCTATCTGCAGACCAACCAGGTCTTCGTGGGGCTGGTGATCTACTCCCTCCTCGGTCTGCTCGCCGACCAGTTCGTACGGATTCTCGAGCGGGTGCTGCTGCGGTGGCGTCCCAGTTATGAGGCGACATGAGCACCACCATCGGCACACGGACCCGTCGGCAAACGGGAGTCGTCGCCCAGCAGATCGTCCGTCGGTTCGGTGACCGGGTGGTGCTCGACCACCTGGACCTCACCATCGCCGAGGAGGAACTGGTGATCCTGCTGGGGCCCTCCGGCTGCGGCAAGAGCACCCTGCTGAGACTGCTCGCCGGCCTGGACCGGCCCGACGGCGGGCGGGTGGAGGTCCCGGCGAAACGGGCCATCGTGTTCCAGGCCGACCGGCTGCTGCCGTGGCAGCGGGTGCTGCGCAATGTCACGCTCGGCCTGCACGGTCCCGACGCGCAGCAGCGAGCCCGCGATGTGCTCGCCGAGGTCGGACTCGCGGGGCGCGAGAGGGCATGGCCCAAGGAGCTCTCCGGCGGTGAGGCCCAGCGGGTGTCGCTCGCGCGGGCACTGGTCTCGGAGCCCGAACTCGTGTTGCTGGACGAGCCGTTCGCGGCCCTCGACGCGATCACCCGGCTGCGCATGCACGACCTCGTGCGGGCGCTGCGCAGCAAGCACCACGCGGCCATGCTGCTGGTCACCCACGACGTCGACGAGGCGATCGCCCTGGCGGACCGCATCGTCGTGATGAGCAACGGGCGCATCGGCGCCGCCCATTCCGTCCAGCTCTCGGCAGCGGACCGCGAGGCGAGCCCCGCCCGTGAGGAACTGCGTTCCGCGCTGCTGAACGACCTCGGTCTCGCCGGTCACCACTGACCCTCTCCACCACCGCACCAGAAAGCAGTTGAGGAACCATGTACAGCAGAGCCATCCGCACCGTCGGCGCCGTCGGTCTGTTCGCCCTCACCGGCACCCTCGCCGGATGCGGCTCGTCGTCGCAGGCCGCACCGCTGGCCAAGTCGGGCGGCAGTGCCTCCGCGCACCCCGAGTGGAGCAAGTACACCTTCACCATCGGCGACAACGGCGGTGACGGCAGCCAGGCGCTGGCGAAGATCACCGGCGCGTTCGCCGACGCGCCGTACAAGGTGAGGTTCGCCCGGTTCACCTACGGCCCGCCGCTGGTGCAGGCCGCCGCATCGGGTGACATCGACCTGGGTGCGGTCGGCGACGTGCCGCCGATCACCGGCGCCGCGAAGGAGTACGGCTTCAAGATCGTGTCCGTCAACCGCTCGCTCACGCCCAGCCAGTCGAACGAGAACATCATCGTGCCGAAGGGGTCGAAGCTGAAGACGCTCGCCGACCTCAAGGGCAAGAAGATCGCCGTGCCCCAGGGCAGTTCGGCACACGGTCTGGCCCTCAACGCACTGAAGAGCGCCGGCCTCGGCCCCAGGGACGTGCACCTCGTCTTCCTCGACCCGGCGGCCGGCGCCACGGCGTTCAACACCGGCAAGGTGGACGCCTGGTCGATCTGGAACCCGCAGTCGGCGATCGCGGTCAAGAACGGGGCACGGATCCTGGCGAAGGGACTCCCGCCGATCGACCAGACGAGCAGCTACTACATCGCCGGCCAGAAGTCGCTCGGCGACCCCACGAAGCGGGCGGCCCTCACTGACGTGCTGCAGCGACTGGCACGTGAGTTCGCCTACGCGATCAGGCACGAGGACACGTATGCAGAGGCCCTCTCCGAGGAGGAGGGCATCCCGTCGGCCGATGCCAAAGCGTCCTTGAAAGCCTTCGAGAACCGGGTGACCCCGATCGAGAAGTCGGACATCGCGGCGGAGCAGAAGCTCGCCGACGCCTTCCTGGAGGCGGGCCAGATCACCAAGAAGGTCGACGTCCCCTCGATCACCGACAACCTCCTCCCGGCTGGCTACGACAGCTCCAAGCTGAAGGTCGCCTCATGAGCGCGAGACAGCGGCGACTCCACCTCAACGCCTTCCTCATGGAAGCCGGTCACCACGAAGCGGCATGGCGGCTGCCCGACAGCAACCCGCGGGCCGACTTCGACCTCCAGCACTGGATCGAGCTGGCCCGGCTCGCCGAGAGCGCCAAGTTCGACTCGCTGTTCCTCGCGGACGGTCCGGCCCTCATCGGAACCGGCGAGTTCCGGCCACCGGGCCAGCTCGAACCGCTGACCCTGCTGACCGCGCTGTCCCAGGCGACCAGCAGGATCGGCCTCATCGCAACCGTGTCGTCGACGTACAACGAGCCGTACAACCTCGCCCGTCGGCTGGCCTCCGTCGACCACGTCAGCGGAGGCCGCGCCGGCTGGAACATCGTCACCTCGGCGGGGGCCGACGAGGCGGCCAACTTCGGCCTGGACGACCGTCCCGGCCACGCCGAACGCTACGCCCGGGCCGACGAGTTCCTGACGGTCGCCAAGGCACTGTGGGACAGCTGGGAATCCGAGGCCGTCGTCGCCGACAAGACCACGGGGCGGTACGCCGACCCCGCGCGGCTGCACGGGCTGGGCCACCGTGGCAGGTACTTCAAGGTGGCCGGGCCGCTCAACGTCGAGCGCCCCCCGCAGGGCTACCCGCTGCTCGTCCAGGGCTCCTCCGAGGACGGCAAGGACTTCGCGGCCCGTCACGCCGAGGCGATCTTCACCGCCCACACGACGTACGAGCGTGCGGCCACCTTCTACGCCGACATCAAGGCACGGACCAGGGCCGCGGGGCGTGACCCGGACGGTGTGATCGTCCTGCCGGGAATCGTCCCGTACATCGGGTCGACCGAGGCCGAAGCCCGTGCCCTGGCCGAGCGGTTCGACGACCTGCGCGTCCCCGAGTACGGACTGCGGCAGCTGGCCGCGGTTTTCGAGACGGATCCTTCGGTCTTCGAACTCGACAGGCCGTTGCCGGACTCCATCCTGGCCCGGCCGACGCTGGAGGGGTCGCAGAGCCGGTCCGACCTGATCATCGAGCTCGCGGTGCGCGAGCGGCTCGCGGTACGGCAGATCATCTCCCGACTCGGCGGCGGGCGCGGTCACTTCGAGTTCGTCGGCACACCCGAGCAGGTCGCGGACACGATCATCACCTGGTTCGAGGGCGGTGCCGCGGACGGGTTCAACGTCATGGCACCCGCCCTCCCTTCAGGCCTGGCGGCCTTCACCGAGCACGTCCTGCCGATTCTGCGCGGCAAGGGACTGTTCCGCGAGGAGTACGAGGGCACCACCCTGCGCGAGCACTACGGGCTCCCGGTCCCCGTGAACCAGTTCCACGCCTGACCGGCGCACGGCAGCCGCCTGACCCGGGGCACGTGCCGGCGAGAACGTGACGGCCGAGCGCGCCAAGATCATCCGAATCGCGGCGTATTCCGGACCGTGTGCTACGGCAACATGTCGGCTTCATGGCGGCACCAGGCAAAACCTGGTGCCGCAGCGCCGTACGAACCAAGCTGACGTGTACACATCCATTTTCATCCGTGGCTCCGTTCCGTACCCGCAGAAGGCCTCACCGCGTATGTATCCGACCTGTCTCCCCGCTCCTCCCGAGGCGCACATCTCGTGTGTGGTGAGGAGGTGCCGCGCGTGGTGCGCCATGTGACACGCAAGGCGACCGGCTGGCTCCTGATGATCGTGGTCGCGACCAACGCGACCTATTTCCTGGCCAGTTGGTTCCTGGACCCGCGGTCGAACTTCAAGGAGCTGCGGCCCGTCCGCAGCGAGGCACAGATCGACCGCGCCCTCGCGCCGTACAACCTGGACCCCAGGGTGCCGCTGGTGCACCGCTGGTGGGACTGGCTCACCTCGGTGACCCTGCGTTTCGACTGGGGAAAGTCCCCCACCGGCGTCTCCGTCAACGGCGAGGTGGGCTACCGGGCGCTCGTCAGCGCGGAGTTGGTCGTCGTCGCCACCGTACTGTCCGTCGTGATCGGCGTCGCACTCGGCGTCTACACCGCCGCACGGCAGTACGGCTGGGCCGACCGCGTCTCGCAGGCCGTGTCCGTCGTGGTGTTCAACGTCCCCACGTCCGTCGCCGCCCTCGCCGTGGTCTTCGTCGCGATCTGGCTGAACCAGCACGCGGGGCTGCACTTCCTCTACGTCGCCGGGGAGAACTCACCCGGCGTCGAAGGACTGCTCCCCACCATCGGCGACCGCCTCCTGCACCTGATCCTGCCGACCCTGACGCTCACACTGATGGGCTACGTCGGCTACCACCTGACGCAACGTTCGCTGCTGCTCGACACCCTCCACGCCGACTTCGTACGGACCGCCCAGGCCACCGGGCTCACCCGCAGCCAGGCCATCCGCAGGCACGCCCTGCGGGCCGCGCTCATCCCGACGGCGGCTTCCGTGGCGTTCAGCATCCCGGCCGTCTTCACCGGTGCCGTCATCACGGAGACGATCTTCGGCTGGAACGGCATGGGCCGCTACTTCATCCAGACCATCAGCAAGAACGACGTACACGGTACGGTCGCGACGGCCGCCTTCGCCGCTGCCCTGACCGCGATCGGCGCGATCCTCGCGGACATCGCCACGGTCTTCCTCGACCCGAGAGTGCGGGTGAGCTGAGGTGACCACCCATGCGACCACCGACGCGACGAACGACGCGACCACCGACGCGGCGACCGATGCGTCCTCCCGTGCGGCCGCGGGGCAGGCGCCGGAAGCCGCAGCGGGAGCGCGGACGCACTCCAACCTCGGCCTCGGCCGGCTCTACCTGCGGCGTTTCCTGCGCAACCGCCTTGCCGTCGCCGGAGTGGGGATCTTCGTGCTGCTGGTGCTGTTCAGTGCCTTCGGCGACCGGTTCACCTCCTACGCCTACACCGACGCCGACTTCACCGCGCTCACCCAGCCGCCGAGCGGCCTCCACTGGTTCGGCACCAACCAGGGGGGCAACGACATCTACGCCTGCGCCGTGCACGGGCTCCAGCGCTCCCTGGTGATCGCCGTGAGCGTGTCGGTGCTGACGATCGTCGTCGCCGCGATCGTCGGCTCCGGCGCCGCGTACTTCGGCGGCCGAGTGGAACGGGCGGCCCTCGCCGTCATCCACTTCCTGCTGGTCGTCCCCTCGTTCCTCATCCTCGCCCTGGTCTCCCACCGGCTGGCCGGCGACTGGCGCGTCCTCATCATCGTGCTGACCGCGTTCGGCTGGATGTCCACCGCGCGGGTGATCTGGTCCGTCTCGACCTCCCTGCGGGAACGGGACTACGTGAAGGCGGCAGAGTTCATGGGCGTCGGCCCGCTGCGCATCATCCTCCGCCACATCATCCCCAACCTCGGCTCCCTGCTGATCGTCAACCTGACCCTCGGAGTCGTGGCGACCGTGCTCAGCGAGACCGCCCTTTCGTTCCTCGGGTTCGGCGTCCAGACCCCGGACGTCTCTCTCGGCACGATGCTCGCGGACGGCGCGGGCACCATCACCAGCGCCCCCTGGCTCTTCGCCTTCCCCGCGGGGCTGGTCGTCCTGCTCACCGTGTCGATGACCTTCATCGGCGACGGCCTGCGCGACGCCCTCGACCCCACGTCGGTGACCGGTTCGGCAGGAGGCCGACGATGACCCTCGCGACCCCGCTGCCCGCCCCGGCACGGCCCATCGACGCCCAGCCCGTGCTGTCCGTGCGGGACCTGCGGATCTCCTTCCCCTCCGAGGCGGGCACCGTCGAGGCGGTGCGCGGCGTGAGCTTCGACCTGCTGCCCGGCCGGACCCTCTGCATCGTCGGTGAATCCGGCTCCGGCAAGTCGGCCACCGCGATGGGCATCATGGGCCTGCTGCCGCCCTCCGCGGACCTGCGCGGCCAGGTGCTGCTCGGCGGACGGGACCTCATCGGACTCGGCGACCGTGCGCTGTCGAAGGTGCGCGGCAACGCCATCGGCATGGTCTTCCAGGACCCCCTGTCCGCCCTCACGCCGATCTTCTCGGTGGGCAGGCTGCTGGCCGACGCCCTGCGGGTCCACCAGGACCTGACGAAGCGGGCGGCCTGGGAACGCGCCGTGGAACTCCTCGATCTCGTCGGCATCCCCGACCCGCGCAACCGGGCCGCCGCGTTCCCGCACGAGTTCTCCGGCGGCATGCGCCAGCGCGTGGTCATCGCCATGGCCATCGCCAACCGACCCTCCGTGCTCGTGGCCGACGAACCCACCACCGCACTCGACGTCACCGTGCAGGCGCAGATCCTCGACGTGCTGCGGCTGGCGCAGCAGGAGACCGGCGCCGGTCTCGTCCTGATCACGCACGACCTCGGGGTCGTCGCGGGCCACGCGGACGACGTCGCCGTCATGTACGCGGGCCGGATCGTGGAACACGCCGGCGTCGAGGAACTCTTCCGCCGGCCGACGATGCCGTACACCGCGCGGCTGCTCGCCGCCGTGCCGACCGTGGACGGCGGGGCCCGCCGCCCCCTGGTCCCGATCGGTGGGGAACCACCCGCCCTGGTGGGCCTCCCGGACGGCTGCCCCTTCGCAGGCCGCTGTGCCGTCGCCCTCGACGCGTGTCGCTCCGACGAACCCGAGCTGCGCCATGTCACCGGTCACGGGCACGTGGCCTGCCTGCGCGCCGCCGAGATCGCCGACGGATCCCTGGACCCGGCGGGAGACACCGCGCCCATCGGCCGGCCGGCGCCCTCCGAGGGTGCCGAGGCCGGCGAGGTGGTGCTCCGCGTCGAGGACCTCGTCAAGACCTTTCCGGTCACCAAGGGCGCCCTCCTCAAGCGCCGGGTCGGCACCCTGCACGCCGTCAACCGGGTCGGCTTCGAGCTGCGCGCCGGCGAAACGCTCGGCCTGGTCGGTGAGTCCGGCAGTGGCAAGACCACGACGCTGCTGGAGATCCTTCGGCTCGGACGGCCCGAAGGCGGCCGGATCGAGATCTCCGGCACCGACGTCGCCACGCTCTCGTCCGGCGCACACGTACGGCAGCTGCGGCGGGACGTACAGATCGTCATGCAGGACCCGTTGGGGGCCCTGGACCCCCGTATGCCCGTCTTCCACCTGCTGGCCGAACCCCTGCGGGCGATCGGGCGTGATCGTGAGTCGATCCGCTCGCGCGTCCGCGAACTGCTGGCCCTGGTCGGCCTGGACGACTCGGTCGGGGACCGCTTCCCGGCCGCCCTCTCCGGAGGCCAACGCCAACGGGTCGGCATCGCCCGGGCCCTGGCGACGGAGCCGAAGCTGCTCGCCCTCGACGAGCCGCTCTCCGCCCTGGACGTCTCGGTGCAGGCCGGGGTGATCAACCTGTTGGCGCGGCTCAAACGTGAACTCGGACTCGCCTACCTCGTGGTCGCCCACGACCTGGCCGTGGTCCGGTACATCTCCGATCGGATCGCGGTGATGTACCTGGGACACATCGTCGAGACCGGGGACACCGAGGCGATCTTCTCCGATCCGAAGCACCCCTACACCCGTGCCCTGCTGTCGGCGATCCCGGTACCCGACCCCGAGCGGGAACGCACCCGCGAACGCGTCGTGCTGGAGGGCGAGCAGCCGAACGCCGCGCACCTGCCCGCCGGCTGCGTCTTCGTCGACCGCTGCCCGCTGTACCGCCGTGCCGACGACGAACTGCGGCACCGCTGCCGCACCCGGCGTCCCGAGCCGGCTCCCGCGGCCGGGGTCCCCGGCCATCAGTACGCCTGCCACGGCGTCTGAACACCGGCCCGCCGACGTTTTCCCCCACCGACCCGTGAGGAACCCACCATCATGCGTGCAAGACTGGCCCTGCCCGTCGCCCTGATCGCTGCCGCCTCCGTATCCGCCACCGGGTGCCGGTCCTCATCCGGGACGGACTCCGCGAGCGGGGACGCGAAGAACGCTCCCTCGGCCGCGTCGTCCGTCGCCGACTACAACCCCACGCCCTACGACCGGATCAGGGACGGGGGCACGTACACCACGGTCGGGACCTTCGACGACCAGGGCAATCCGTTCAACGTCAATGCCACGCTGACCGCGTCCCGCATCTGGGCCTGGTACAACGCCGACGCGATCACGTACTCGCCGACCGGCGAAGTGCAGTACAACCCGGACTACTTCAGCGACGTGAAGGTCTCCGTGGGCGGCGGGAACCAGAAGGTCACGCTGACCATCAACCCCAAGGCCGCCTTCAACGACGGCACCCCGATCGACTGGACCGCGATCAGGGCCACGTGGAAGGCCAACAACGGTTCCGACAAGGCCTACGCCGCCTCCTCCACGGACGGCTACGACCAGATCACCTCGGTCGAGAAGGGCACGAACGCCAAGCAGGCCGTGATCACCTTCAAGGGAGTCGACCCCTCCTGGTCGAGCCTGTTCACCACCTTCCTGCACCCCAAGGCCGCAACGGTCCAGAACTTCAACAAGGCCTACGTCAAGAAGGCCCACCCCGAGTGGGGGGCGGGGCCGTACACCGTCGGCACATGGGACACCCACTCGGGCGACATCACGTTCGTCCGCAATCCGAAGTGGTGGGGCAGGAGGGGCAAGCTCGACAAGCGCGTCTACGTCAACCTGGAATCGACGGCGGCCGTCAACGCCTTCAAGAACGGTCAGCTCGACTACGTCTCCGCGGTCGACGCCGAGAGCCTCGAGCAGATCAAGGGACTCAAGGGCACCGAGGTCCGCAGCGGCGGCAGCCCCTTCGAGTACTCGCTCTACTTCAACACCAGGTCCTCCGTCCTCGCCGACAAAGCCGTGCGCAAGGCCATCGAGGAGAGCATCGACCGCACACAGATCGCGAAGATCCGGTTCCAGGGCCTCGACTACAAGGAGCCGCTGCCCGGCTCGGCCATCCTGTACAGCTTCCAGAAGGGCTACGAGGACAATGTCTCGGCCGTGCTGAAGTACGCGCCGGACACCGCCGGGAAGGCACTCGACGCGGCGGGCTGGAAGCCCGGGGGCGACGGTGTGCGGGTCAAGAACGGCAGGAAACTCGAAGTCGGCTACACACTCCTCGGCGACGACCCGCTGGACAAGGCGACCGCCGGCGCCTTCGCGGCGATGCTGAAGTCGGTGGGCATCCGCCTGGACATCAGGAAGGCCGACGAGGCGGACTTCTCCCACATCCTCAGCGACCGCAAGTTCGATCTCCTCCTGTCGGGGAACCGCTCGATGGACCCGTTCGGCGCCCGCTACCTGTGCGACTTCTACTGCTCCGACCGTGACTCCAACATCACCGGTGCGGGTTCCCCCGCGCTGGACAGCGAGATCCGCGCCACCACCGAGATCGCCGACCTCGGCAAGCAGGCCGCGGCGGCCAACAAGGTCGAACGCACGGCGCTCCGGGAATACGCGTTCCTCCCGCTGTTCAGCGGCCCCTCGACCTACGGCGTGAAGAAGGGCCTCGCCAACGTCGGCGCGACCATCTTCTACAACCCGCTCCCGGAGACGGTCGGCTGGCAGAAGTAGCCAGGACCGGCGCCGTCCCCTGTCTGCGGGAGGCTCCGGGGAAAGGGGCCCAACGGCCCTGGCCCGTTCGAGCTGCGCTCCCCGAGGGCACAGCACGGCGAAGACGGCCGCCGCCCCTGTGCCGACGGGGGCGGCGGCCGTGGCGCGAGCGTCGTGCCTCCCCCGACACGGGACTCGCGCGGATGTCCCCACGGTTCCTGGGGCCGACGGGAGAACCACCCCATCTCGAACGAACCACAAGGACATGGCACCATCGGCCGGTCGACACCGCGTCTGAAGGATCCGGCCGCAGCTCCTGCTGCCGATTGTCGGGGACCGTGCCGAGCCGGCCACGGGGCTGAGCGGCCCCTGCCGAGGCCGAACGGCCCATGTCCACGCAGCGGAAAGTCCTGCCGTAGCGGCATCCGCTCACACTGCACAGCGGCTGTCCCCTCCTCTCCCGCGTGCCGTTCGCCGAGGCGGGCCGGATCAGCCCGCACGTGCCGCTGCCGGCCGGTGCCGCACAGATCTCCGGCGGGCGGGTGTGGACCATGGCCGCGGGGAGCGGGCGAACACCTCCGGCCCCGGACGGACAGGGGCCGCTGGCCGAGGCCGCGCAGCACCCTGCGCCAGCCCGTCCAGGTGTGTCCTGCCTCGTCTGGGACGACCATGGATGGAGGCAGCACGCCCCGCCGGTACGGCACGAGCCGAGCCGCCGAGCGGGAGGGAAACGAGGCATGGGCACGACGGACTCCTCCGGAGCTCGCGACGCGTGGTCGGCGGCAGGCCCCGCCGCGCCGCCCAGTGGCCTGCTCGACCTGCTCAGCGTCGCCGCGGTGGTGCTGGATGCGCGGGGCCGGGTGGTCTTCTGGAGTCCGAAGGCCGAGGAGCTGTTCGGCTACACCGCACCGGAGGCGCTGGGGCAGTACGCGGCGCCGCTGACGGTCCACGAGGAGCACCGGGACGCGGTGATCAAGCTCTTTGCCGAGGTCATGGAGTCCGGCACCGACTGGGCCGGGGCCTTCCCGATCCGCCACAAGGACGGCAGCACCCGCCTGGTGGAGTTCCGCAACATGCGGCTGCTGGACGACCTCGGCGACACCTATGCGCTGGGCCTTGCCGCGGACCAGGCGGCAGTGGAGCGGGTCGAGCGGGATGCCGCCCTTGCCATGCGCCTGGTGTCGCAGTCCCCGGTCGGGCTCGCCATTCTGGATCCGGACCTGCGCTACCTGGCCGTCAACCCTGCCCTCGAACGCATCACCGGCCAGTCCGCCGCCGACCGCCTGGGCCGGCCGGTCGGCGAGGTCCTGACCTACCTGGACACGGACCCCGAGGCACGTCTGCGCCGCGTCCTGGAGACGGGCGAGTCGGTCGTGGACCGGGACATCGTCTGCCGTCCCCCCGCCGATCCGGACCACGAGCACGCCTGGTCCGTCTCGTACTACCGGCTGGAGGATTCCGGTGGCCGGGTGCTGGGCCTGGCTTACTCCGTCATCGACGTCACCGAGCGTCATCGAGCCGCTCTCGAGGCGGCACAGGCCCGGCAACGGCTGGCACTGATCGCCAGGGCTTCCGTCTCCGTGGGCACCACCCTCGATCTGGAGACGACGGCGCGCGAGCTCGCCGACATCGTCGTACCGGTCCTGGCCGATGTGGCCGCCGTGGACCTACTCGAAAGCGCCCTCGACGGCCGGACCGCCCCCGGTGAGGGCCCGGCCCTCTTCCACGCCCTCGCGGTCAGCGCGGCCCACTCCACCGAGGCGGTCGGTGCGGCCGCCGAGCCAGGAGGCGTCGCCCCCTACGACAGCGACCGCCTGATCACCCAGTGCGTGCGCACCTGCCAACCGATACTGGTGCCCCGAACCACCCGTCGGGACCTGGGACGCATCGCCTGCCACGGCGAGGCCGCCTCCCTCCTCGAGGCGGCCGGGGTGCACTCCTACCTGGCCGTACCGCTGATGGCCCGGGGCCAGGTCCTCGGCGCTCTCGACCTCAAACGCACCCGGAACCCCGCACCGTTCGATGACGACGACGCCTTCCTCGCGTGCGAGCTGGCCGCTCGGGCCGCGGTCTGCATCGACAACGCCCGCGGCTACCAGGCCCAGCGTCATGCGGCCCTCACCCTCCAGCGCAGCCTGCTCCCCGAGCCCCCGTCGCACCTGGCCGGCCTGGAGGTCGCCTGCCGCTACCAGCCCGCCGGCGCCACGAGCGAGATCGGCGGCGACTGGTACGACGCCATGCCGCTGCAGGGGGACAGGACCGCCCTGGTCGTCGGGGACGTCATGGGCAGCGGCATCAAGGCCGCCGCCACCATGGGTCAACTGCGCAGCGCTGCACGCGCCTTCGCCGAACTCTCCCTCGCCCCCGCCGAGGCCCTGAGCCACCTCGACCACCTGACCGAAGGTGTCGAGCAGACCATCACCACCTGCATCTACTGCGTCTACGACCCTCACCAGGGCCAGTGCGAGATCAGCCTTGCCGGTCACCTGCCCCCGGCCCTGATACGACTCGGCCACGCGGCGCAGCTGCTCGACCTCCCCACCGGCGCGCCGCTGGGCGTCGGCGGGGTGCCCTTCGAGACCACCACCATCGCCTTCCGCCCCGGCGACGAGCTGGTCCTCTACACCGACGGCCTGGTCGAAACGCGAAGCGAACCGATCGACGCCCGCCTGGACACCCTCCTCGATGCCCTCACCGCGTCACGTGGCCACGATCTGGAGGACGCCTGCGACCGCATCCTGGACGTTCTGCGTTCGCCCGCCGGCGGTGAGGACGACGTCGCGCTGCTCATCGCCCGAGCCCGTCCCTGAGCGAACTCAGGAACATCTTTCATGATTGCCTTGACAAGAGTTGTCGTGACAACGATGGTGGAGGGGTGAGCAACACCAGCGGACTCCACGACCACCTCGGATACTGGCTTCGCCGCCTCTCCGACGAGGTGCACAGCCGGTTCGAGGCCGAGCTCGGCCGGCATGACGTCACCGTCTCCCAGTGGGGCGTGATGATCAGCGTCTTCCATGGCCACGACACCACCAAGGCCGTGGCCGCGCACATGGACATCGATCCCGGTGCCGTCTCCCGCCTGGTGGACCGCCTCGCGGCCAAGGACCTGGTCCGCCGCGAGCCGGACCCCGCCTCCCGGCGCACGGTCCGGCTCCTGCTGACAGACGCAGGCCGGGCCCTCGTGCCGGTACTGGCCGAGATCGCCGACCGCAACGACGCCCACTACTTCGGCTCGCTCGACGCCGCGCAGCGCCGGCAGCTGGAGGAGTGGATCCGGCGCCTCGTGGGCGCGGCCCACCCCGCGGCGCCACACCACACTCCCTGAAGGAAGCGCATGATGAGCACCGATCCCTCGATCACCAAGACCGTCAGCATCGATCGGCCCTGCGAGGAGGTCTACGCCTTCCTCGCCGACCCCGCGAACTGGCCCGAGTGGGCCGTGGTCAACGTGCGGTCCATCGAGCCCACCGACGATCCCGACTGGTGGCTGATGTCCACCCCCATAGGGCCGGCCAGGCTGCGTCTGCGTGCCCATGCCGAGTTCGGCATCCTCGACCACGACTACGTCGACGACGTCGCCTCCTGGAGTGTGCCGGCCCGTGTGATCCCCAACGGCGACGGCGCCGAGTTCATGATCACCTTCCATCGGCCGCCGTCCTTGACCGAGGCCTTCTTCAAGGAACAGACCGATCTGGTGGACACCGAGCTGGCCGCCCTCAAGCGGGTCCTCGAAAGCGGCCGGGCGTGAGCCCACGCGGTCCGGGCGCCCTCCTCACGCCGGGCGGACGAAACCGCGGTCGGTCAGCCACCGCTCCAGCGCCGTGCGCTCGGCGACGAGGCGGGTCCGCACCGCTTCGGAACCGCCCGGTGCGAAGGACGCGAGGGTGCGGTTGGCCATCCAGACGCGGATCTGGCTGACCGTGGTCCGGTCGAGCTCTCCGCCCGCGCGCCAACGGTCGACGGATTCCCCGGCGAGGGACAGGCCCAGAGCGAAGAACCCCTCGATGAGGGCATGCGCCTGGACATCGCGGTCCCGCACGCAGACCTCCCTCCACGGCCTGTCCGTGCCGGGGCCCGGCGCGAGGCGGCACAGCCCGATGGTTGCCTCGAGAGCCTGGTCGGTCATGGCGTCCTCACCGGGGGCCGACCGTGACCGCGTCGCTCAGCGTCCTGTGCAACTCGAGGTCGTGCGTCGGCCTCGCGATGCGCAGAAGCCTGCGCATGCTCCCCTCGGGGACGACCACGCGCATCGTGCCCCCGTGCCGGGCCGCCGTGTGGTGGGCTCCGATGAGCGCACCCAGCCCGTGTGCGTCGCAGAAGGTGACGGCGCCGAGATCGATGATCAGTCGTGGCAGTCGGCCGTGGTCGGCCACGAGCACCGCCAGATGCCTGCGCAGTCCCGGCGCGGTGAAGATGTCGATCTCGCCCGTCAGGCTGGCGACCGTCCAGCCCTCGAGGCGAACCACGGACACCTTCAGCTTCCTGTTTCCATGCCCCCGCCGGTTCGCGCTGTCCATGGGGCACCTCCACTCACGCCCTATCTGGAGCCTCAGCCGCCCGGCCGGGGACCGACAGGGGCGACCGGTCCCCGCGGGGGGTGCCGTCCGGCCCTTGGTACAAGAGGCCGGTCGGCCCATGCTGCCGCGGTGGAACGCGCCCGTCACAGCATGACGTGCTTGGCCTGGGTGTACTCGAGCAGGCCGGTGAGCGAGAGGTCACTGCCGTAGCCGGAGTGGCGCACTCCGCCGTGTGGCATCTCCGAGACCGTGGTGCCGTGGGTGTTGATCCAGACGATGCCGGTGCGGAGCGCGCGGCACGCGCGCATGGCGCGGTCGTGGTCGCGTGTCCAGACGCTCGCGGCCAGCCCCTGGGGTACGGCGTTCGCCATCCGGAGCGCTTCGGACTCCTCGGCGAACGGCTGGACGGTGACGACCGGGCCGAACACCTCGCTCTGCACGATCTCGTCCTCCTGGCGGGCCCCGGCGATCACCGTGGCGGGGTGGAAGTAGCCGGGCCGGCGCAGGGGCGTGCCGCCGGTGACGATCTCGCAGTGATCCGGGAGACGGTCCAACAGGCCGGTCACGGAGTCGAGTTGGGTCGCGTTGGCGAGGGGCCCGAAGGCGGCGTGCGCCTCGTCCGGGGCGCCGGGCAGCAGCCCTGCGGCCCGTTCGGCGAACGCGGTCAGGAAGGCGTCGTGGATCCGGCGGTCGACGAGGATCCTGGTGGCGGCCGTGCAGTCCTGGCCCGCGTTGTAGAAGGCGAGCGACGACAACTGCTCGACCGCGTCGCCGAGATCGGCGTCCTCGTGAACCAGTACGGGTGCGTTTCCGCCGAGTTCCAGGTGCAGCCGTTTGAGGTCGGCGGCCGCCGCGGCGGCGATCTGCTGCCCGGCGCGGACGCTGCCGGTGACGGCCACCAGCCGGACGCACGGGTGGGCGACGAGCGAGCGCCCGGTGTCACGGTCGCCGCACACGACGTTGAGCACGCCCGGCGGGAGGTGTTCGGCGGCCAGCCGGGCCAGCAGCACGGCGGAGGACGGAGTCGTGTCGGACGGCTTCAGGACGACGGTGTTGCCGGCGGCGAGAGCGGGCGCGACCTTCCACACGGCCATCATCAGCGGATAGTTCCACGGGGTGATCTGGGCGCACACGCCGACCGGCTCGCGGCGCAGGAGGGAGGTGCGGCCCGGGGCGTACTCGGCGGCCACGGCACCCGGAAGATTCCGCGCGGCTCCGGCGAAGAACCGCAGGACGTCCACGATCGCGGGCACCTCGTCCGTCAGGAACAGGGCGCGCGGCTTGCCCGTGTCGGCCACCTCGGCGCACGTCAGCGCATCGGCCTGCCGCTCCAGGGCGTCGGCGATCCGCAGCAGTGCGGTCTGCCGCTGCGCCGGTGTCGTGCCCGACCAGCCTTCGAAGGCGTCCCGCGCGGCCCGGCAGGCGGTCTCCACGTCCTCCGGACCGGACAGCGGCGCCCGTCCGTGAGGGAGCGCCGTGGCGGGGTCGATCAGCTGCAGGGTGGCTCCGGACGCGGCGGGCACGTCCTTGCCGCCGATGTGGTTCAGCACCGTCGTGAGCTCGGGGGTGTCAGCCACGGCGCAGTGCCTCCTCGGCGGCGGCGCGACCGGTGCGGACAGCGCCCTCCATGTATCCGGCGACCCACTGGTCGGAACCGCAGACGTAGAACGGCGGTTCGTGCGTGCCGTGCAGGGGACCGACCGCCATCACCTCGCCCGGCGGCCACTGGGTGACGTAGCCCTGCGTCCATGGGTCGGTGCCCCACAGCCGGAGGTGGCAGGCGGCCGGCGTCAGCGCCTCGTCGCCGAACATGGCGGCGATCTCGGCGAGCAGTTCGGGGGTGCGCAGCTGCGGCGGGGTGCCCAGCAGGACGCCGTAGCGCTCGGGGGGGATCAGCGCCGAGAGCACGCCCTCGGTCTGCGGCCAGGTGCTGCCGAGGACACCCTCCGTCTCGGACAGGCCGTTCAGGCCGTCGGCGCGCCAGAAGGGACGGTCGTACACGGCCGCGAACTTCGCCGCCACGGCGTTGCGTTGCCGGTGCAGGGAGGCCAGCCGGGCCTCGCTCACCCCGGTCACCGTGACCGACCTCAGCGGTCCCACCGGCAGGGCGCTCACCACGGCCGCCGAGGTGAGGACCTCCCCGGTGACCAGGCGTACGGTGCAGCGGCCGGGGCGTACGCCGACCGTGGCGACGGGTGAGCCGAGGCGGATGCGCGGGCCGAGCTCCCGGCCCATGACCTCGGCGAGCGTGGCCGACCCCGCCGCCGGCCGCAGTCCCTCCCAGTCGGCGTAGTCGTAGTCACCCGTGCCGGGCACGGCCGCGCTCTTGCGCAGCGCGGCCAGCAGCGAGATCCGCTCGTACGAGCCTCCCGCCAGGCCCAGCTGGCCGATCTCCCACAGCCGTGTCACCGCGGGTGTGGCGTGGCGGGAGCGCAGCCAGTCGGCCACGGACAGCCGGTCCAGGGCCGCGGCCTGCGGATGCGACCAGGGGTCGTCGTGGTCGACCGTGGCGGCGAGAGCGCTGAACTCCCCGCTGAGCTTGTCGTGCTGGGCCGTGTCGCCGGGCCCGAACCAGTGGGGCGGGTCGCCGGCCGACAGGCCCTCGGGCGTGGCACGGGTGATACGGCCGGGTTCGGCGACGTAGCTGGGAACCAGCTCCAGGCCGAGTTCCGCGGCGAGTTCGAGGTAAGCGGTGTGGGCACGGCCGACCACCTCGCCGCCCAGCTGGACGGTACGGCCGTCGGGCGTGCGGATCTGTTCGACCCGGCCGCCGACGCGGTCCCGGGCCTCCAGGACGAGCACGTCGGTGCCGGCGGTCGCCAGGTCCCGGGCGGCGGCGAGTCCGGCGAGACCCGCGCCGAGCACGATCACGTCGTGATGCATCGCATTCGCTTTCGTCATCCGGTCATGAAGTGGATCAGGCCAGGACCAGGCAGTGTTCGGGGCGCCAGCCGAACTCCACGGTCTCGCCGCCGCTCCAGCGGTCCTCCATGCGGGCGCGGGCCGTGTTCTGCTCCAGCACGGACAGCGTGACGCCCGGGGCGAGTTCGATGAGGTAGGTGGTCGTCGGGCCGCTGTAGACCGTCTCGCGGATCACCCCGGACAGGATCGACATGCCCGGTTCGAAGTCGGACAGCCAGATCTTCTCGGGACGCACGGACACGCTGACGGCACTGCCGTCCGCGATGCCGGTCCGGGACCCGACGGGCAGGGCGGGGCCCTGGTCGAGGGCGACCTCACCGCCGCGGTAGGTGCCGGTCATCAGGTTGGACGTGCCCATGAAGGAGGCCACGAACCGGCTGGCCGGGTGCTCGTAGACGTCCTCGGGGGTGCCGCACTGCTCGATGCGCCCCTCGTTCAGCACCGCGATCCGGTCGGACATGGTCAGCGCCTCGTCCTGGTCGTGGGTGACGAAGACGAACGTGATGCCGACCTCGCGCTGGATCTGCTTCAGCTCCACCTGCATCTGCCGGCGCAGCTTCAGGTCCAGGGCCGCCAGCGGCTCGTCCAGGAGCAGCACGGCCGGACGGTTGACCAGCGCGCGGGCCAGGGCGACGCGCTGGCGCTGGCCACCGGAGAGCGTCCGGGGCCTGCGGCCGGCGAGCCCGGTGAGCTGGACCAGCTCCAGCATCTCCCCGACGCGCTGCCGCATCTCCGCCTTGTCGACCCCCTTGCGTTTGAGGCCGAAGGCGATGTTGTCGGCGACGCTGAGGTGGTCGAACAGCGCGTAACTCTGGAAGACCGTGTTGACGTTGCGCAGATTCGGCGGCAGCGCGGTGACGTCCTCGCCGGCGAGCAGCACCGAGCCCTCGGTGGGATCGCTGAACCCGCCGATCATGCGCAGCGTGGTCGTCTTGCCGCAGCCGGAGGGGCCCAGCAGCGAGAAGAAGTGGCCGGCCTCGATGTCCAGGTCGAGGCGGCGGACGGCGTAGGAGTCCGCGAACTGCTTGGAGATGCCGTCGAGCCGGACGGCCGGGGTCGTGTCGGTCGCGTCCATGGGGTCACTCTCCGGAGAGGATGTCGAGGCCGCCGCGGCGGCCGAAGAGGCGCGGGATGAAGAGAGCCAGGGCGATCAGGACGATGGAGCCCGCGAGCATCAGCGTGCCGACGGCGTTGATGGTGGGCTGCACGCCGAAGCGGATCGCCGAGTAGATCCGGACCGACAGTGGCTGCGGGTCGACGCCGGTGGTGAAGTAGGCCAGGACGAAGTCGTCGAAGACGAGCGCGAAGATCAGTACGGAGCTGGCCAGGACGGCGGGCAGCAGCGCGGGCAGGGTGACCAGGCGCACCGCCTGCCAGCGGGTGGCGCCGAGGTCCATGGCCGCCTCCTCCACCTCCGGGTTCAGCGCGGCGACCCGGGAGCGGAGGATGACGGTGACGTAGGAGATGGAGAAGGTGATCTCGGCGAGCATCACCGTGCTGGTGGACAGCGCTATGCCCAGGCCCTTGAACAGCAGCATCGACGCGACCCCGGTGACGATCTCCGGGGTGATCAGCGGCACCAGCATGATCAGTCCGGCCAGGGAGCCGAGCCGGGTGCGGCAGCGCACCAGGCCGAGGGCGAGCGCCACGCCGAGGACGACCGAACCGGCCATCGCCACCAGCGAGATCCGCAGGCTGGTGCTCAGGGAGGAGATCAGGACGTCGTCATGGACGAAGGCGCGGTACCAGCGCAGGCTGAACCCGCCGAAGACGGTCAGCGACTTCTTGGAGTTGAAGGAGAACAGGGCGACGACGGCGATGGGCAGGTAGAGCAGCGCGAAGAACAGCGCGGTGACGGCGACGAGGATCCGCGGCCTGCGCTCGGCGTGGCCACGTCGGGTGCGCGGGCGGGTGCGGCCGGCCGGCCGGGCGGGTGCGGCTGCGGACGGGGTGCGGGGCAGGGTGGTCATCGGCGGGCCTCCGCCTCGTCCTTGCGGGTGCGCCGCAGGTAGCCGAACATCCCGAACAGCAGCACCAGCATCAGCAGCATGGTGAGCGCGGAGCCCAGCGGCCAGTTCTGGCCCTGGAAGAACTTGTCCTGGATGAGGTTGCCGATCATGATCTGGTCCGGGCCTCCCATGAGCTGCGCGCTGACGAAGTCGCCCATGGCGGGCAGGAAGACCAGGACGAGCCCGGCCGCCGCGCCCTGCCGGGTGGCGGGCAGGGTGACGAAGAAGAAGGTGCGGACCGGGCCGCCGTACAGGTCGCGGCCGGCCTCGATGAGGGAGGCGTCGAGCCGTTCCAGGGCCGCGTACAACGGGATGATCATGAAGACGACGAAGCCGTAGACGAGTCCGGCGATCACACCGACGCTCGTGTTGAGGATCTTCGTGTTCCCGTCGGCGAGTCCCACCGCGCGGAGGGCGCGCAGCACGGGTCCGCCGTCGGAGAGGACCACCGACCAGCCGTACATGCGGACCAGGTAGTTCGCGAAGAACGGCACCACGATCGCCGCGATCAGCGCGTGCTTGTACCGTCCGCCGTGCAGGGCGATGGTGTACGCCACCGGGTAGGCGATGATCAGGCAGATCAGGCAGGTCAGCAGGGCGTAGCCCAGGGAACGGGCCATGACCTCCGTGTAGGCGGGGTCGGCGAGGGCGCGGACGCCGGACAGGTCGAAGCCGAAGCGCGGGTTGCCGAGGTCGTCGGTGGTGCCCACGGCGAGGACGGCGACGAGAACCAGCGAGGCGATCAGGAACCCGGTCATCCACAGGGTGCCGGGCAGCATGAACCAGGTCCACATGCGGTTGCCGTCGGCATCGCCCCGGCGGGTGCGCGAGGAGGAGCGGAGCAGTGCCATGTCAGCCCGCCTTCACATGGGTCCAGGCGGTGTCGCGGGCGTCCTCCGCGGCGCGGCTGCCGTTGCGGAAGAACAGGTCCGCCTTCAGGTCGTCCTCGGTGACCATGCACTCGGGGAAGGGCTTCACGAGTTCGGCGTACGTCTTCTCGGTGCCGGCCACCGGCATCGGGTAGCCGATGTACTCGATGTTCTTCTTCACGTTCTCCGGCCGCAGCATGTAGTCGATGAACAGCATCGCGGTGCCGGGATGGGGGGCGTTCCAGGGGATGGCGTAGCAGTCGGAGTTGATCGGCGTGCCCTCCTTGGGGGCCTCGAAGCCGAACACCGAGGGATCCTTGGCCTGGTTGAGCATGGCGGCCATGTCGCCGCTCCAGGCCTGGGTCATGAGCGCGTTGCCGTTGAGCAGGTTGTTGTAGCTGTCGCTGGAGAAGCCGCGCAACCGGGGGCGCAGGGTGCCCAGCAGGGAGGTGATGCGGTCGAGGTCGTGGCGGTCGCCGGTGCTGACGCCGAGACCGAGTGCGAGGGCGCCCATGCCGAGCACCTCGTCCCGGTCGTCCAGCAGGAAGACCTTGCCCCTGACCCTGTCGCTCCACAAGTCCCGCCAGGAACCGCTCAGTTCGCCGATCCTGTCGCGGCGCCAGCCGATGCCGGTCTTGTACGCGGTGAAGGGGACGGTGTGGGCGGAGCCGGGGTCGTACCAGGGATCGGCGAAGTAGCGGTACCTGCCGAATATCGCCTGGGAGTTCGTGAGCTGGGAGTGGTCGATACGGCGCAGCCGGCCGGCCCGGACCAGACGCTGGGCCCACTTGGCGGAGGGGAAGACGACGTCGTAGCGGTTGCCCGCGTTGAGCTTGGCGACCATGCCTTCCATCGAGTCGAAGTTCGACTGGACGACCTTGACGCCGTACTCCTTCTCGAAGCCCTTGAACACGGACGGGTCGACGTAGTCGGCCCAGTTGAAGTAGACGAGATCGCCGTCGACACGCGCCTCGACCGGGGCGAGCTGCTGGGCGCTGGGTGTTGTCGCGGGCATGAATCCGCAGCCGCCGACCACGGCGCCGAGCAGGCCGCAGGCTCCTGCCCGCAGCACGCCGCGTCGGGTCGGTGGAAGTACCTCGGGGGACACGGAACGTCCTCTTTCGTCGAGGAACGGCACAACTCCAGGGCTGGACCGGCTGGTCGGCTCACGGAGGCCCTGACTCCGTAGGAAAGACCGGTCTGGGGAGGTGCGAGCGTGCGTCAGCGGGGGAGGGGTAAGCCGGTCCGGAGGCGTACGTCGTACGCGATGCGGGAGGATGTCACCGTCCGTCCCCCTCCAGGTCGTCCCGGACCCGGCGGGCGAACCAGCCGACGGCGGCCTCGCGCTGCGAGAGCGGTCCGGGCTCGAAACCCGGCGTGGTCAGGCCGGCCTGCACGCGCTCCACAAGCTCGGCGTCCTCGTCGTTGGTGACCCAGCCGATGTGGATGTTCAGCCGGCGGGCCAGCCGGGTGCGGATCCCCTCCCCGTGTTTCGTGTAGAAGGCGCCGGGGATCGCCGCCCGGTCCTGGGCGGTGGGCAGGGCGGTCCACGCGAGCACGTGGTCAGGGTAGAAGTCGATCAGCGTGTTCGGATAGATCACGGCGTACCGCCACACCCGCCGGTCGGCCTCGGTCAGTCCCGGCATGGGGGTCGCCAGCCGCTGGTAGAGCCGCTCCGTCCAGTTCGAGGAGGGCTTGTCGCGCAGCGGAGACTCGAACAGGACGTAGTTCTCCCGCACGTCCACCGTGTACGCCTGGTAGTCCAGCAGCCGCATGAGCGCCGGGTGGGCGACCGGAACGTGGTATCCCTCCAGGTAGTTGTCGACGATCACCTTCCAGTTGGCGTTCTGCTCCTCGCCGCCCGCCAGGTCGTGGATGCGGTGCCTGCCGACGGGGACCAGGTCGGGCCCGGCGTAGCGGCCGACCGCCTCGGCGAGCCCGGCACAGCTCTCGGTGAGCGGGGTCGCCTCCATGTCGAGGTTGACGAAGACGAAGCCGAGGAACGACTCCACGTTCACCGGGTGCAGGCCGAGCCGGGGCTTGTCCAGGCACGGGATGCGGCGCGCCTCGGGGGCGCCGACGAGCCGTCCGTCCAGCTTGTAGGTCCAGCCGTGGTACGGGCAGCGGATCGCCTTTCCGGCGGGCTCGGGCCCGGTGACCAGGCGGGTGCCACGGTGCCGGCAGACGTTGAGGTGGGCGGCGAGTCCGCCGTCCTCGGTCCGGACGACCAGCACCTCACGGCCGGCGGCGGTCGCGGTCAGCCGGGAGCCCGGGCCGGGCAGGTCGGATTCGTGGCAGACCAGCTGCCAGGACCTGGCGAAAACGCGGTCGGTCTCGGCGGCGGCGATGGCCGGATCCGTGTAGAAGCGAGCGGGCAGCGCGTCCCCGGGGTGATCGGGGGGCGGGCCCGGGGAGGCGGGGCGTTCGGCGGCTGCCCGCGTGGTCGAGGGGTTCATGGGAGTCCTCCTCCGCGCCGCGGCGGCGGCGATGGGCGGTGAGGCTGGGCCGGCCCGGTACGGCGGGGCCGGCAGCGGTTTCCCGCGCCGGACCTGCCGCCCGCTCGGCTGACTGATTGGTTAGTCAGAGTGAGGGTGGCGGGCAGGCAAGTCAAGACTTGTGGGCTGACTAATTAGTTAGTTAGTCTCGGTCGCAGGTGGACGGCCAGGGATGTCCCGCTCCCGTCCGCGCCCCTCGCACCGGTTCGGACATCAACCGTCCCCGCGCCCGGCCACGGGCATTCAGCACGGCTCCCCGCCCTCGCTCGTCCGGGCGCCGGAGGATCTCCCCATCCCCGCCAACGCCACGCCGCCCCGCTTTCCCGGCCCGCCGGAACCGGGGTGGCCCCGGAGGCACGTATGAGCGCTCGCCGAAGTCTGCAATGGCTCGGCCTCACGCCGGAGCCCGAGCAGGAGCTGCCCGCAGCGGTGGCCGCCCTGCGGGCGCCGACGGCCGGTCCACCGTCGTCGGCCCTGATCACGGCCGAGCGGCGGCGTGTCGAGCGCCTGGTGCTGCGCGGCACACAGCGCGGCTGGCTGCGCTACCTCCGCGAGGTCACCGACCTGGTCGTCGAGGCCGCGGACCGGTCCTCGAGCGCCGATGCCGGGGCGGCCCTGCTGGCCGGCCAGGTCGTCCTCGACCACCACCGCATGCTGATCGGCCTGTCCGGCCCGGCGTACGCCCGCACCGCCACCCAACGACGGGACCTGGAGCGGGCCCTGGCCCACCTGGGAGCCCGCCGTGCCCCCGCCCCCTCCGGCCGTTGCGGCTCCTCCACCCTCTTTTGCCCCTCTGGCCCCTCCGAGCCCAGGAGCACCGTATGACCGGCGTCTTCTCCCTCCTTCCCGAAGGACAGCTCGGCCTGCTCCAGTCACCGTTGTCCGGTGCGGAGCCGTACGGCGACACCGAGGACCTACCCCGCTACCTCGCCGTGGGCGGGTACGCGCCGCTGCCCGCGCCCGACCGGCTGCTGGACTGGATCGCCGACGCCGGGCTGCGCGGCCGCGGGGGCGCCGGCTTCCCCGCCGCCGTCAAGCTGCGCGCCGTCCGCGACGCACCCGGCCGGCCCGTCGTCGTCGCCAACGGTGAGGAGGGCGAGCCCGGCTCGGTCAAGGACCGATGGCTGCTGCGCCACCGACCGCACCTGATCCTGGACGGACTGCGGCTCGCCGCGGCCATGACGGGCGCGGAACGCGGCTTCGTCTACCTCTCCGACGCTCCCTCCGAGCGGGCCGTCCGCCGGGCGCTCGCCGAGCGTCGCACGGGCCTGCGCGTCGACGTCGTACGGACGGAGCCCGCGTACGTGGCGGGGGAGGAGACGGCGGTCGTCCGGCGCATCGACGGCGGCCCCGCCCTGCCCACGCCGAAGCCCCCGCGCCCCTTCGAGAAGGGGATCGGCGGCGCACCCACCCTGGTCGCCAACGTGGAGACGCTGGCCCGCCTCGCGGTGCTGCACGCGTGTCCCGACGTAGCTGGCGCCGTCGCCGGTGCCCACCTGGTGACCGTCTCGGGCGGAGCCGGTACCGCCGCCGCGCTGGTCGAGGTGCCCGCCGGCACGCACCTGAAGCTTCCGGCCGACCTGTGCGGGCACGGCACGGCCGATGCGGTGCTCCTGGGCGGCCTGTTCGGTGGGCTGTACGGCTCGCGCTGGGCGGACCTTCCGCTCGACCACGACCGGATGACGGCGGCCGGCGGTGCGCTCGGCTGCGGTGCCCTGCACTTCCTGCATCCCGGTGACTGCCCCGTCGCCGTGGCCGCCGAGGCCACCGCCTACCTCGCCGCACAGAGCGCCCGGCAGTGCGGGGTGTGCGTCTCCGGAACCGAGGCGCTGGCCGGCGCCCTCACGGCGGTCGGGCGCGGCGAGACGGACGACGACACGCGCGACCGGCTGCGCCGCTGGTCGGGGCAACTGCCGGGCCGGGGGGCCTGCGGGCTGCTCGACGCCGCCGCCCGCATCGTCGCCACCCTCCTCGCCCACTTCCCGGACCGGATCGACGCACACCGCCGCGCCACCTGCCCCGCGTGCGAGGCCGAGCGATCCGACGACGGCGGCCGGTTCAGGGTGCCGGTGCCCTGATCCCGCCCTCCCCGATGTCCGCGCCCTCATCGCCCACCGAACCCCCGTGCACCGAAAGGACCGCACCATGGAACTCCTGCTGGACTCCACCCGCTGCCAGGGATACGGCCTCTGCCGGGAACCCGCCCCCGAACTGATCGACCTCGACGACTGGGGTTACGCGCGGATGCGTGAGCGGAACGTGCCGCCCGCCGCCGAGGGCGCCGCCGTGGCCGCCGTGGCCGTCTGCCCCAACTCCGCCCTGAAGCTGGTGAAGTGACATGGGCCGGGACCTGACGGCCCTCTTCGACCCCGTCTCCGTCGCCGTCGTGGGAGCCAGCGACGACCCGGCCAAGTACGGCCACGCCATCGCCGCCCAGGCCCTCCGCGCGCCCGGCCGCCGCCCCGTCCACCTGGTCAACCGCCGCGGCGGAACGGTACTCGGCCGGCCCGCCGCGCCCAGCCTCGGCGCGATCGGCGAGCCCGTCGATCTGGCGGTGATCTCCGTGCCCGCCGCGGGCCTCGAGGCAGCCGTCGACGAAGCCCTGCGGTGCGGGGCCCGGGCGATCGTCGCGATCAGCGCCGGCTTCGCGGAGACCGGCGACGCTGGGCGGACCCGCCAGCAGGCGGTCGCCGAACGGGTGCGCGCCGCAGGGGCCGTGCTCGTCGGGCCCAACTGCCTCGGGCTGACGGACAACACCACCGACCTCTTCCTGGCCTCCGACACCTTCACCCCCGGCGGTGTCGCCCTGCTCAGCCAGAGCGGCAACCTCGCCCTGGAGCTCCAGCTCCGCTTCCGGCCGCACGGCCTCGGCTTCTCCCGCTTCGTGTCCCTGGGCAACCAGGCCGACGTCACCCTGGTCGACCTGCTCGCCGACTGCGCCCGGCACGACGGCACACAGGCCATCGCGGTCTACGCGGAGGACTTCGCCGACGGACGCGCCTTCGCCGAGGCGGCGTCCGCCGCGGACAAACCCGTGGTGCTCCTCACGGGCGGACGCGGCGACGCCTCCGCACGCAGCGCCCAGTCGCACACCGGGGCCCTGACCACTCCGGCCGACGTGGTGACCGCGGCGTGCCGGGACGCCGGAGTGGAACTGGTCGCCACACCCCGCGAATTGGCCGTGGTACTGGCCGCGTTGAACGGCGGACGACGCGCGGCCGGCCGGCGGGTCGCCGTGCTGACGGACGGCGGCGGCCACGGGGTCGTCGCCGCCGACGCCGCCGAGGCCGCCGGCCTGACCGTGCCCGAACTCCACGAGCCGACCCGGCAACGCCTCCGGGAGGCACTGTGGGAACAGTCCGCCGTCGCCAACCCCGTCGACCTCGCCGGGATGGGTGAGCAGAGCCCGGGCTCGTACGCGGACACGGTCTCCGCGTTGCTGGCGGCCGAGGAGGCCGACGCCGTCCTGATGACCGGCTACTTCGGCGGCTACGCGGCCACCGACGGCGGGCTCGGGGGAGGGGGTACGGCGCTCGCGGAGGGGGAACAGCAGGCCGCGCGCGTCATCGCGGCCCGTCACCGGGCCACCGCGAAGCCCCTGGTGGTGCAGTCGATGTATCCCGAGTCGCCCAGCTGCCGCACCCTCGCCGCGGCCGGCATCCCGGTCTTCGCCGCCACCGAGGACGCCGCCCGCGCTCTCGCCGCCACGGCACCCGGCGCACCACGCAGCGGTCTCCCGCCCCTGCCTGCCGCCGCGCCCGCCCTGCACGACAGCGGCTACCTGCAGACCCGCAGAGCCCTCGAAGCGGCCGGACTCCCCTTCCCCACCGCCCGCGAGGTCCACGACGAGACCGAACTGCTCGCCGCCACCGAGGAGTTCACCGGCCCCTACGTCCTCAAGGCCCTCCATCTCCTCCACAAGTCCGACGCGGGAGGTGTGGCGCTGGGCCTGGCCGGCCCCGGCGAACTGCTCGCCGCCTTCCGTGACATGGACGCACGGCTCGGCGCCTCCTTGTACTCCGTGGAAGCCATGGCGGATCCGACGGACGGCGTGGAGCTGATCATCGGCGTCCACCGGGACCCCCGTTTCGGCCCGGTCGCTATGGTGGGGCTCGGCGGAGTGCTGGCCGAGGCCCTGCGCGACGTCGCCTTCGCACTGGCCCCCGTGCCCGCCGACGGCGCCCTGCGCCTGCTGCGCGGACTGCGCACCGCCGCCCTGCTCGACGGAGTGCGCGGCAGGCCCCCGGTCGACATCGCCGCGGCCGCGGCGGCCGTCGAGACGATCACGGCGTTCGCCGCCGCCCACCCCGAGATCGCCGAGATCGAGGTCAACCCGCTGCTCGTCCGCCCGCACGGGGTCCTCGCCCTCGACTCCCGCGCCGTACTCGCCTGACCCACCCCCTTTGCGACCCGATTCGAAGAGGCCCCATGGACATGCGCTACACCCCCGAGCAGGCAGACCTCAAACGCCGCGCCGCCGACTACGCGCGTCTGCTGATGCGCTACGAGGACCAGTCCGAGCGGGCCGGCGGCCCCCTGCCGCAGCCGCTCGTCACCGAACTGACCCGGGCCGCCATGGACGCCGGTGTCTACGCCATCAACATGCCCGCCGAGTGGGGCGGAGCCGGCCTCGGCCTGCTCGACCAGGTCATCGTGGAGGAGGAGTTCGGCAAGGTCACCAACTGCCTGTGGGACATCCCCTGGCGTCCCGCCAACGTCCTCGCGTACGGCGACGAGCGGCAGCGCGAGAAGTATCTGCTGCCCGTGATCCGCGGGGAGAAGTTCGACGCGTTCGCCGTCACCGAGCCGGGCGCCGGATCCGACCCGTCCTCCGGCGCCTCGACGGCCACCCGCACCGACGGCGGCTGGCTGCTCAACGGGGAGAAGTGGTTCGTCACCTGCGGCGACATCGCCGACTTCCTGCTGGTGCAGGCGGACGCCGGGCCCGAGCGGCTGCCCACTCTCTTCTTCGTGGACAAGGCCGCGCCCGGCGTCGAGATGACCCGTGTGCCGCACTTCATGCACTCCGCGGTCAACGGGCATCCCGAGTTCACCTTCACCGACGTCCTCGTGGCCGACGAGGACGTGCTCGGCGGCGTCGGCAACGGCTACGAGCTGACCAAGGAATGGTTCACCGACGAACGCCTGATGATCGCGGCCCGCACCGTCGGCGCGGCCGAGCGCGCCCTCCGGCTCGCCCGTGACTGGGCGGTGGAGCGGGAGCAGTTCGGGGCGCCGATCGCCTCGTACCAGCTGATCCAGGGCATGCTCGCGGACTGCGCCGTGGACATCGCCGTGAACCGGGCCTACACCCATCAGGTCGCCTGGGAGGCCGACCAGCCGGACACCGACCGCAAGACGCTGCACGCCAAGGCCTCCACCGCCAAGCTCGCCGCCAGCGAGGCCGCCGGCCGGGTCGCCGACCGCTGTCTGCAGATCTTCGGCGGCCGTGGCTACGACCGCACCTACCCCGTCGAGCGCATGTACCGGGAGCTGCGTGTCGACCGGATCTGGGAGGGCACCTCCGAGATCCAGCGGCTCATCATCGCCAACGAGCTGATCAAGCGCGGCACCGGCGCCCTGGCCCTGCCCACCCACTGAATCCCCCCTTCGTCAGCGCACAGTGAGGACCTCCATGGACTTCCGTCTCACCCCCCGCCAGGCACAGCTCAAGGCCGCCGCACGCGCCCTGACCGACGTCATCGCCGCCCATGAGATCCAGTGCGAGGAGAACAACGGCCTGCCCGCCGACGTCCACGCCAAGATCCGCGACGCGGTGCTCGACTCCGGCCTCCAGGCCGTCAACATGCCGGCCGAATGGGGCGGCGCCGGACTCACCATCCCCGAACAGGTCACCGTGCAGGAGGAGTTGGGACGGCTCACCGGCGCCCTGTGGGACATGGTGTGGCGGCCCGCGAACGCCCTCCGCTTCTGCACCCCGGAGCAGCGCGAGCGCTTCCTCGTCCCGGTGATCAGGGGCGAGCGGCGCGACTGCTACGCCGTCACCGAGCCCGGCGCGGGCTCCGACCCGCAGAACCTCGCCACCACGGCGACCAAGAACGACCAGGGCTGGGTGATCGACGGCGAGAAGTGGTTCGTGACGGTCGGCGACCACGCCGACTTCATGATCGTGCTCGCCGCGGCGGGACCGGAGCGGGCCCCGACGCTGTTCCTCGTCGACAAGGACACCCCCGGCATCGAGATGACGCGCGTGCCCCGCTTCATGCACACCTTCGTCTACGAGCACCCCGAGTTCACCTTCACCGACGTCCAGGTCGACGAGGACGCGGTGCTCGGCGGCATCGGCGAGGGATACGACATCACGCGCTCATGGTTCACCGAAGAGCGTCTGATGATCGCGGCGCGCACCACCGGTGCCGCGGAGCGCGCCCTGGAACTGGCCCGTGACTGGGCGGTGGAGCGGGAGCAGTTCGGGGCGCCGATCGCCTCGTACCAGCTGATCCAGGGCATGCTCGCGGACTGCGCCGTGGACATCGCGGTCAACCGCGCCTACACCCACCAGGTCGCCTGGGAGGTCGACCGGGCCGCGGCCGGCGACCGCAAGACGCTGCACGCCAAGGCGGCCATCGCCAAGCTCGCGGCGAGCGAGGCCGCCGGCCGGGTGGTCGACCGGTGCCTGCAGATCCACGGCGGCCGGGGCTACGACCGTACGTACGCCGTCGAACGGCTCTACCGGGAGCTGCGTGTCGACCGGATCTGGGAGGGCACCTCCGAGATCCAGCGGCTGATCATCGCGGGCGAGCTGATCAAGCGCGGCTCGGGGGTCCTGGACCTGCCCACCGCCTGACACCACGCCCGACACGGAACGAAGGGAGGCCCGGATGACCGGCATCGAACGCATCGGAGTCGTCGGCTGCGGACTGATGGGTGCGGGCATCGCCGAGGTCTGTGCGCGGGCCGGCCTGCCGGTCACCGTGGTGGAACGCGACGCGCAGGCGGCCCGCGCCGGCCGCCTGCGCATCACCCGCTCGCTCGACCGGGCCACCGCGCGCGGCAGGCTCACCGCCGAACGGCGCGAGGCCACCGCCGCCCGGATCACCGTGGTCGACCAGATCGAGGCGCTGCACGACCGCGACCTGGTGATCGAGGCCGTGGCGGAGGACGAGCGCCTCAAGGCCGACGTCTTCGCCCGCCTCGACGACGCGGTCACCGGTGCCCACACCGTCCTCGCGACGAACACCTCCGCCATCCCGGTCATCCGGCTCGCCGCCGCGACCGGCCGCCCCGAGCACGTCGTCGGCGTGCACTTCTTCAACCCCGTACCGGTCCTGCGGCTGGTCGAGCTCGTGCCGTCCCTGCTCACCTCGGCCGACACCGTGGCGCGGGCCGAGACCTTCGTGACGGGCCGGCTGGGCAAGGAGGTCGTGCGCACCAGCGACCGCGCCGGCTTCGTCGTCAACGCGCTGCTCGTCCCGTACCTGCTCGCCGCCATCCGCATGGCGGAATCGGGTACCGCGAGCGTCGAGGACATCGATCGCGGCATGGTCCTCGGCTGCGCGCACCCGCTCGGTCCGCTGGCCCTGACGGACCTCATCGGCCTGGACACCACGCGGGCCATCGCGGAGTCGCTGTACGCCGAGTTCCGCGAGCCGCAGTACGCGCCGCCCCCGCTGCTGTCCCGGATGGTGGAGGCCGGGCTGCTGGGGCGGAAGTCCGGGCGGGGCTTCCACCGGTACGACGAGAAGCCACAGCATGAGACGGCGCCACCGGGGTGAGGGCATGGTGAGGGAGAATGGCCACGGCGTACGACCACCGAACGAGGGGAGCGGCAGGGTGTCGACCAAGGTGCGCACGGCAGACACGCGCGAGCGCATCCTGACCGCGGCGTGCGAGGCGATCGCCGAGATCGGTTTCGAGAAGATCCGGATGCGCATGGTCGCCGAGCGGGCCGGCGTGTCCACGGCCCTGCTGCACTACCACTTCGACACGCGCGAGAAGCTGTTCACCGAGGCGATGACCCACTCCTTCGCCAACACGGCCGTCGACGTGGACCGGGACGCGGAGACGGCGCCGCCCGCGGTCACCCTGGCCCGCATCGTGCGCAACCTGCTCCCGACCGATCCCGAACTGCACCAGGACTGGCGACTGTGGCAGGAACTGTGGGTCCGCGCGCTGCGCGACGAGGCCACCCGGGCCTATGCAGTGGACCTGTACGCGCAACTGCACGCCTGGGTGGCCGGCGCCGTACGGCGTGGCATCGCCTCCGGTGAGTTCGCCCCGACCGACGTGGACGACCTGTGCACGCTCGTCCTCTCGCTGAGCGACGGTTATGGCATCCGCCTCATGCTGCGGGATCCCGCCGTCACCCAGGACACCGCCCTCAGGTCCATCTGGCGCCATGTCTCCGCCGCGCTCGGCCTGCCGGACACCCTGCCCGAGCCGACTCCTTGACCCGGCCGATTCCGGCCCGCCCACTCCGCTCGACGACGGGAAGGCGCGTCGGCGGAGCCGCACGCGTCATGCCCCCGATCGGGTCAGTTGCGCGGCGGTGTGTTCCAGGAGTATCTCCAGGGCGGCCGGATAGGCGCTGTGCGGCATGTACCGGGCGAGCAGGTGTGCCGTGGCGGCGATGTTCGGATGCGACTCCGCAGGCAGGCGGGCATAGGTGGAGTGCCACATCTCCTCGTCGCCCGCACGAGCCTCGTCCGCCAGCGCGAGGGAGCCGGCGTCGAGCGCGGCGAAGGCGAGACTCTGGTCGATGAACGCGTGGTAGACACGCACCGCCACGGGGTCGGGCAGCCCGGCGCCACGCAGGATGCCGAGGATGGTCTCGTCCACCGCGATCTCGCGAGGCCTGCCGGTGACCCGGCTGGCGGTGAGGACGGCGGCCTGGGGGTGGGCGAGGTAGGAGGCGTGGATGGCCAGGCCCAGCGCGCGCAGGTCGGTGCGCCAGTCCCCGGTGGCCGTCCAGCTGTCGAGGGCCCTGCCCATGAGCTCGTCCCCGATGGCCCGGGCCAGATCGTCCATCCCGGCGAAGTAGCGGTACAGCGTGCTCGGATCGGCACCGAGCGCCGCGCCGAGACGGCGTGCCGTCAGCCCGGTGCTGCCGTGCTCCCCCAGGACACGCAGGGCCGTGTGCACGATGATCTCCTCCGACAGCACGGTGCCGCCGCGCGTGGGCCGCCGCCGCTGACGTGCCGTCTCCGGCACCACCTGCTTCGCCATGTCGGTCGTCCTTCCGCCACCGGCGCCGAGGCGCCTGCTCCGCCCTTATGCCAACAGGGTTGACCTTATATCCCGGCGTCGCGTTGCATCGACCCCGTGCGGAGGCGCTCGCCTCCCCGGAGAAAGGTGTGTGACATGCGCGTACTTCTCGTGGGCGCGGGCGGCGTGGGTACGGCCGTCACCCGGATCGCCGCCCGTCGTGACTTCCTCGGCCACATGGTCGTCGCCGACTACGACCTCGCCCGTGCCGAGGCCGCGGTCGCGGCGCTCGGGGAGCGGGGCGCTCGCTACAGCGCGCGGCGGCTGGACGCCTCGGACCAGGACGCGGTCCGCCGGATGCTCGTGGAGGAGCGGTGCGAGGTGCTGCTCAACGCCACCGACCCCCGGTTCGTGATGCCGCTGTTCCGGGCCGCCCTGGAGGCCGGCGCACACTACCTGGACATGGCGATGTCGCTGTCCGCGCCACACGGCTCGCGCCCCTACGAGGAGTGCGGTGTCAAGCTCGGGGACGAACAGTTCGCACTTGCCCGGCGCTGGGAGGAGGCCGGACGGCTGGCACTGGTGGGAATGGGCGTCGAGCCCGGCCTGTCCGACGTCTTCGCCCGGTACGCGGCCGACGAACTCTTCGACGACATCGAGGAGATAGGTGTCCGGGACGGCGCCAACCTGACGGTCGAGGGCTACGACTTCGCGCCGTCCTTCAGCATCTGGACGACCATCGAGGAATGCCTCAACCCCCCGGTCGTCTATGAGGAGGGCCGCGGCTGGTTCACCACCGTTCCGTTCAGCGAGCCCGAGGTGTTCGACTTCCCCGAGGGCATAGGTCCCGTGGAGTGCGTCAACGTCGAGCACGAAGAGGTGCTGCTGATACCGCGCTGGGTGGATGCGCGTCGTGTCACCTTCAAGTACGGGCTCGGCGACGACTTCATCGCCAAGCTCAGGACCCTCCACGAACTGGGCCTGGACTCGACGGCCACGGTGAGCGTGCCCGGGAACGACGGCCCCGTACGGGTCTCGCCGCGAGACGTGGTCGCCGCGTGCCTGCCCGAGCCGGCCGCCCTGGGGGAGCGGATGACGGGCAAGACGTGCGCCGGCACCTGGGTCAAGGGCAGCAAGGACGGGGCGCCGCGTGAGGTGTACCTGTACCACGTGGTCGACAACGAGTGGTCGATGCGCGAGTACGGCTCGCAGGCCGTCGTCTGGCAGACGGCGGTCAACCCGGTCGTCGCCCTGGAACTGCTGTCCGCCGGCGCCTGGTCCGGCAAGGGAGTTCTCGGTCCGGAAGCCCTGCCCCCGCGCCCCTTCCTGGACCTGCTCACGGAGTACGGCTCCCCGTGGGGCCTGCGGGACGACAGCTGATCCCGCTGTCCTCCTCTCGTGACGGACGGCCGCTCACCGCGCGATCTCGTGACTCAGAGCCGGCTGTACGTGTCGATGTCCTCGGTGAACTCTTCGATGGCCCGTGCGGTGAGTGTCGGCCGTGTGTCGGCGATGGCGCTCGTGTAGTCCTCGGTGGTGGCCGGCCTTCCCTGGCGCTGGGTGAGTTCCCGTTCGAACGCCGCCTGCGCTCCCTTGCGGGCGGCGAATTCGATGTCGGCCGGGGTGAACAGCTCGCTGGCCCCGACCAGTTGGTCGAGGTCGACCGCGGCAGCGGACGCCCTGAGATAGCGGTGCCAGATCGCCGCGCGGGCGGTCGGGTCCGGCGGGCCGACGGGAATGACGTAGTCGAACCGGCCCGGCCGCAGGAAGGCCGCGTCGAGCGAGCGCACCGAATTGGTGGCACAGGCCAGCAACCGTGAGTCGTGCTCGCGGAAGACCGGGATGAGTTTGAGCAGCTCGTTGGTCACGCCGTGGCCGGGATCGACCGCCTTTCCGGAACGCACCCCCGCGATCTCCTCGACTTCGTCGATGAAGAGCAGTACCGACTCCAGTTCCGCCAGGTCCGCGAAGGTCTCGCGCAAGGCGACGGCCAGGCCCTCACTGGTGTCGGCCGCGAGCCGGGACGGGAAGAGTTCCACGAACGGCCAGCCGAGCCGCGAGGCCACCGCCTTGGCGAAACTGGTCTTGCCGGTGCCGGGCGGGCCGAACAGGATGATCGCCTTGGGCGGGGCGACACCGTAGCGGTCCGCCAGTGCCGGCTCGGTCAGCGGGAGCACGACGCGACGCTCGATCACCTCCTTCTCGCGCTCCATGCCGGCCATGGTGTCCCAGAGCCCCTGGGGGAGCACACGGCCGCCCAGCGCGGCGAGGACGTCGGCGTTGGCGGTTCCGGGAGGTTCGAGCTTCTCGTAATAGGTCAGGTCGTCGCGGAACCGGTAGCCGGAGTTCTCCAGGGCCTTCGTCCCAGCGGCACCGGCGGGCAGCAGGGCGCTGATGTGCCGCACGCCCAGTGCGCGCAGGCGCCGTTCCAGTTCGGTGAGAAGAGCACTGCCGATCCCGCGCTCGCGCCACCGGGAGGCGAGTGCCACCAGAAGGATCCAGCCCCGTTTGCCATGGGCCTGCGCCACGGCCATGCCCACCAGTTCGTCGCCGACCACGGCGACGACGGCCGTCTGACCGGCCTTGGCCGCGGCCATCACCTCCGAGACGGGGAACACGCGGTCCTCGTCGACCCGGCGGCTCTGGTCCCAGATCTGTATGGCCTGGTCAAGATCGTCATCGTGATAGTCACGCAGATGCCAAGCGGGCATCGCCACCACCTCGCCCGGTGCGGTCGTCCCATTCTCTCCGCTGCGGGCAACCGGGGACGAACCGGGGCGATCCCGATCTTCCGCGGTGGCACCGTGATCGACTCCCGGGTGCCGGATCAGGCGGATTCCGTATCGGCGACGAGTTCGGTGAGGCGGCGCAGGAGTGTCACGAGCTGAGTCCGCTCGGCCGGGGTGAATGCCTCGTAGGCCCGGCTCTGGCGCTCCCGCAGCCGGGCCCGGAGCAGGGTGAGCCGCTCGGCTCCGTCGTCGGTGAGGCTGACCAGGACGCGCCGCTCGTCCTCGGGCGACCGGCGGCGCACCACAACGCCCTTCGCCTCCAGTTGCTGCAGCATCCGCGTGGCGGTGGGGACGCTGACGTCCGCACTGCTCGCCAGGCGGCCCACCGGGATGTCCGTCTCCGTGGCCAGTGGTTCCAGGAGCGAGACCTGGGCCAGGGAGAGCCCGCCGAAGTGTTCGGCGCCCGCCGAACGGGCCCGCCGCATGGCGACGAAGAGCGCGTCGGCCGCCTGTGCGAGTTGCTCGGCCGCCACGTCCCCGTCGGTCGAGGCCCGCTCGCCGTTGTTGCTGTCGCTCATGGGTGTTAGCTTAACAGACTAATGATTAGCAAGCTAAATATTAGGAGGCGATAGAATATGTCCTCTCCCCGTCGCATCGACGTCCACCAGCACCTCATCCCGCCGGCCTACCGGAACGTGATGGACCGCCGGTCGATCGCGACGGGCATTCTCTCGATCAGCTCCCCGGGCACCCACTTCGGCGACGACGCGGAGGCCCGCGCGGTCGCCCGCGATGCCAACGAGTACGCCGCCGAGCGGGCCAAGGACCGCCCCGACCGTTTCGGGTTCTTCGCCGCCCTCCCGCTGCCGGACGTCGACGGCGCGCTCGCCGAGGCCGCCCACGCGCTGGACGAACTGCACGCCGACGGAGTGGTACTGCTCTCCAACGTCCGAGGCCGCTACCTCGGCGACAAGGGGTACGAGCCGCTGTGGGCCGAGCTCGACGCCCGTGGCGCGGTGGTCTTCATCCACCCCGACGCGCCGCCGATGCCCATGCTGGAGGGCATGCCCGGCCCGCTGCTGGACTTCCCCTTCGACACCACACGCACCGCGGTGCACATGACGCTGAACGGGGTGATGCGCCGGCACACCCGGATGAAGGTCATCCTCTCCCACGCGGGCGGATTCCTGCCCTACGCCGCTTGGCGCTTCACCGCCGGTGCCCAGTTCAATCCCGGCACCACGCCGCTGGGCATCCTGACCGACCTCCAGCGCTTCTACTTCGACACCGCGCTGTCGTCCACACCGTCCGCCCTGCCCTCCCTCCTCGCCTTCGCCCGTCCCGGGCACGTCCTCTACGGCAGCGACTTCCCCTTCGCCCCGGTGGAGACCGGCGCTCTCCTCGACTCCATGCTGGACGGCTACGACGGCTTTGAACCCGGCCAGCTCGACGCGATCGACCGCGGCAGCGCAGAGGCAGTCTTCCCTCGTCTCGCGGACGCGTGAGCCGCCCCGGCAGCCTCTGAGGGTTCAGCGGCCCAGGAGCACTCCTGTCCCGGACACATCCACCCGGATTCCGTCCTTGTCCACCGCCACGCGCTGCAGGCGCACGGCGCCCCCGGGTGGTGCCGGCAACCGGACGGCGAAGGAGTAGCGGTCGGCGATCTGGGGGCGGGTGAGCTTGGGCAGTGCGGTGAGCAAGGACAGGTCCAGGCCCAGCCGCTCGAGGAGTTTCGGGTGGGCGAGTGCCACGTCCAGCAGGTTGACGCGGGTCAGGTCGTGCAGGAAGCGTGGCGCGCCGGTGAGTTGATGCAGCTTGTCCTCGTCGCGGAGCGCCACGCGCACCGCGCTGTCCGGGACCCCCAGACGATGCACGATCTCCGGGACCGACAGCAAGGCCTTGATCTTCTCCGCCTCCCGGGTGAGACGACGCGCCGAGGCGGGGGTCAGGTGGAGGCCCTCGGTGGGCCCGGTACCGGGCCGGTACGTGGCGAGGTCGTCGATGTCGAGCTGTATGCCGTCCACCAGGGTGGAGATGCCGCGGTCTCCGTCGCGTCGGATGCGGGCGTCGGCCCGCACGCTCAGCGCGCGGCCCGCGATGCGCAGGGTGCCGTGGGCCCGGACACCGCCGGTGCCATGGGCCGTGAACGCCACCTGGGAGGCGCCCAGTTCGCGGTCCATGTCGGCGAAGGACAGCAGGACCTGACCGTGCACCTGCCGAACGAGCGCACCGCGCACCGCGGTAGGTCCGTCGCCGTCGAGTCGTATGTCGTGAGCGGTGGCGGTGACCTGGGTGAGGGTCACCCGGTCGGCGGGGATGTCGGGGACGGTGACGGAGACCGAGTCCAGGCGCTGTGCGGCCAGTTGGGTGAGGAAGGGGAAGCCGCCGATGTGGACCTCGGGGGCGGCGACGAGATGCAGCTTGTCCTTGAGCTGTTGCGAGGCCTTGTGCTCGGCGTAGAGCAGTGCCCAGCGGTCGGCCAGGGTGACGAGGCAGGCGAGGGTGAGCACCCAGACGAGGACCCGGGCCAGAGTGGGCAGGCCCGTTGCTCGGTTGCGACGGCGGTTGCCGCGCCGGTGGTTGGGCGGTGTCCAGGGTGCCTCGGCGTCCTCGTCCCGGCTGGTCGCCGTGCCGTCCTCGGTGAGGAAGTCGTCCAGCGGATGGTCTGCCAGCGAGGCCAGTTCGTCGTACGGGTTACGGCGGGGCGGAACCGACTCGCTGGGAGGTCCGTCCGACTGGGCAGGATGATGCGTCTGGTTGTGGGGGGTACGCATCGGTAGATTTGATCATATAGTTACACCTGGGGCGCAAGTCCTTCATGAAGTAAGGAATGGAATCAGCCACTTATGGCCGACTCGCCGGGGGCGGGCGGTCCGGTGACCTCCACGTGGGCCGGGCGCAGGAGCCGCGGACCGAGCCGGTAGCCGGGGCGCAGGATCTTCGTGCAGACCAACTGGTCGGTGCCGGGGGAGACATGGTGGGTGACGGCATCGTGGCACGCGGGGTCGAAAGGCTCGCCCGTCTCTCCGAAGACCTCGAGTCCCAGGGATCCCACCTGGGTGCCGAGGGTGTCGGCGATGTCCTTCAGGCCCGGGGTCATGGGCTCGTGAGCGCAGGTGCGGTCGACGGAGTCCAGGACCGGCAGGAGGGCGCGCAGGACGTTGGCCACGGCGATCTCGCGCACGGCCATCCGGTCCCGGCGCACCCGCTTGCGGTAGTTGTCGTACTCGGCCTTCACCCGCTGCAGGTCGGCCGTGCGTTCCTCCAGGAGACGCTGCAGCTGGGCGGGGTCCGGGTTCTGCAGCCGGCCCTTGCCCATCGTCAGCCCGCCTCCGGCTTGTCGTCGTCGACGATCTCGGCGTCCACCACGCCTTCGTCCGCGGAGGCGGCGGACGACGCCTCCGCACCGGGGGACGCCTGGCTCTCCGTGCGCGAGCTGTCGTACATCGCCGTACCGATCTTCTGCGCCGCCTCGGCCGCACGTTCCAGGGCCTGCCGGATTGCCGCCGTGTCCTCGCCCTTCAGCCTCTCCTTCAGTTCATTGATCGCGCGCTCCGTCTCGCCCTTCGCGTCCGCGGGGATCTTGTCGGGGTTGTCCCTGATGAGCTTCTCGGTGGAGTAGACGAGCTGTTCGGCCTGGTTACGTGTCTCCGCGGCCTCCCGGCGCCTGCGGTCCTCCTCGGCGTGCTGCTCCGCCTCACGGACCATACGGTCGATGTCGTCCCTGGGCAGCGCCGAGCCGCCGGTGACGGTCATCTTCTGCTCCTTGCCGGTGCCGAGGTCCTTCGCGAAGACGTGCATGATCCCGTTGGCGTCGATGTCGAAGGCGACCTCGATCTGCGGCACTCCGCGCGGCGCGGGCGCGAGGCCCGTGAGCTCGAACATGCCGAGCTTCTTGTTGTACGCGGCGATCTCCCGTTCGCCCTGGTAGACCTGCACGGTCACCGAGGGCTGGTTGTCCTCGGCGGTGGTGAAGATCTCCGAACGGCGGGTGGGGATGGTGGTGTTGCGTTCGATCAGCTTGGTCATGATGCCGCCCTTGGTCTCGATGCCGAGGGACAGCGGGGTGACGTCGAGCAGCAGGACGTCCTTGACCTCGCCCTTGAGGACACCGGCCTGGAGCGAGGCGCCGACGGCCACAACCTCGTCCGGATTCACGCCCTTGTGCGGGTCCTTGCCGGTCAGCTCGCGCACCAGCTCCGTCACCGCCGGCATACGGGTCGAGCCGCCCACCAGGATGACATGGTTGATGTCGGACACCTTGATCCCCGCGTCCTTGACCGCGTTGTGGAACGGGCCCTTACAGCGGTCCAGCAGGTCCGACGTCAACTGCTGGAACTGGGCGCGGGTGAGCTTCTCGTCCAGGTGCAGCGGGCCCTCCGGGGAGGCCGTGATGTAGGGGAGGTTGACGTTGGTCTCCGTCGAGCTCGACAACTCGACCTTGGCCCGCTCCGCGGCCTCCCGCAGCCGCTGCACGGCCATCTTGTCCTTGGCGAGATCGATGCCGTAGTTGTTCTTGAAGGTCGTGACCAGGTGGTCCACGATCCGCTGGTCCCAGTCGTCGCCGCCGAGGTGGGTGTCGCCGTTGGTGGCCTTGACCTCGATGACCCCCTCGCCGATCTCCAGCAGGGACACGTCGAAGGTGCCACCGCCCAGGTCGAAGACGAGGACCGTCTGGTCGTTCTCCTTGTCCAGGCCGTACGCCAGCGCCGCCGCCGTCGGCTCGTTGATGATCCGCAGCACGTTCAGGCCGGCGATCTCCCCGGCCTCCTTGGTCGCCTGTCGCTGGGCGTCGTCGAAGTAGGCGGGGACGGTGACCACGGCGTCGGTGACGTCCTCGCCCAGGTGCGCCTCCGCGTCCCGCTTCAGTTTCTGCAGCACGCGCGCGGAGATCTCCTGCGCCGTGTAGCGCTTGCCGTCGACGTCACCGTGGTCGGGGAACCGCCAGCCGTGATCGCCCATGTGCCGCTTCACGGAACGGGCGGTGCGATCGACGTTGGTGACGGCCTGCCGTTTGGCGACCTCCCCGACCAGCACCTCGCCGTTCTTCGCGAAGGCGACGACCGAAGGCGTCGTCCGGGCCCCTTCGGCGTTGGTGACCACGGTGGGTTCGCCGCCCTCGAGGACCGAGACCACGGAGTTCGTCGTTCCCAGGTCGATACCGACTGGACGCGCCATCTCGACTCTCCTTCCTGCCCCGCTTCCATTCTCGGCTCGGTGGCTCACCGCTGCGACTGCTCATTGCGATGATCGATGTCACCGACCGCGCCGGGTCGTGACTCGTAGTGCAGGCTGTGGAAACGGCCGTTCTCCTCGCGTCCGGCAGGATCATGGCCCAGGGCACGTACCGTCGCGATCGCATACCGCCGTTCCCGCTCGTCCGTGAAGAGCCGCTGGGGATAGGTGCGGGAGGCCTCGAGTGTGGTGTGCAGACCGTGCGCGGCCAATGTGCGCATGATCGGGTGGTACGACACCGTCCGCAGCACGAACGCGCTGACCCACACCGGTCTGCGGGCGCCGTCGAGCAGGGCCGTGAACGTGCGATCGGAGATGTAGCTGCCGCCGCCGGTCAGCGTGATCAGCCCGACCTCGGCGAGCGCACGCCTCAGGCCGGGGCCCGGCGGTCCCTGTTCCAGGTCGTCGGTGAAGCCGGCGTCCAGGAGACCCACCTGAAGCGCGTACCGCACGGCGGGGCCCGCGACGTCCAACCCCAACACCGGCACGGCGTCCGGTCGGCGCCGGTCGGCGTAGAACTCCTGGTCCCGTGCGGCGAGTTGGGCCGTGGAAAGCTTCTGGCAATCGGGTGAGGTGTACCGCTCGTACAGCTCCGCGAGTGTCAGCTCGTGGTTGAGCAGCGCGGCGTTGATCCCGTACGAGCAGCACACGTCCAGCACCATCGGCCTGCCGGGCATGCCGTCGTCGAGCGCGACCCGTTCCGCGGCGGCCTGCCGGAAGGCCGGCTGGGCGTGGTGCGGGATCTCGTACTCCAGCGGGGCCAGCCGACTGAAGTACGTGCGGGGGTCGGGCCGGTCGTAGATGTCGTCGAACCGCGACTTGCCGCCCGCCACGCCCCCGGTGTCGCCAGAGCCCGACTCGGCCATGCCGTACTCCTCATCGCGGAACGCATCGGTACCTCCATCATGTCTCGTCCCTTGTGTCCCGCGATGTCTGCCACACCGGGATACCACATGTCACACGTTCAGGGCGTCCAGGATCGACGACATGGCGAGGACACCGCCGAGGCCGAGGACGGAGAGCACCGTCGTGTAGGTGGTGAGCGCTTTGATCGCGCCGATGACGGACAGGTTGAAGTACTCCTTGAACATCAGAACCCGGGGTCGTTGACATGGGAGAAGGCGATCGATCCGCAGGAGAGGGCGAGGACCATGATCTCCGGGTGGACTCCGCTGCCGGCGAGCAGCGGCAGTGCCACCCCCGAGGCGGTGACGACGGCGCCCGTGGCCGAGCCGAGGGCCACGCGGAGGATCGCGGCGATGAGCCAGGCCGGAATGATCGGTGACAGGGACCAGCCGTCAGTGGTGTGCTTGATGTAGTCCGAGATCCCGCCGTCCACGAGTACCTGCTTGAACGCGCCACCGGCGCCGATCACGAGCAGGATCATCGCCATCGCCTGGGCGGCCGACCGGCAGGAGGCGCTGACCTCGTGGCCATGCCCGGACGGCGACACCATGCTCACCATCGGGCCGGCGCGATGGTCGGCCGGGTGCTGGGCGACTCGGGCCCCGCCCAGCGGAACCCGCCCTCCGCCGATCAGGACACGGCTGACCGGCCGCGCCCGCGAACACCGATCCGCCCCGCCGCACGAACGCCGATCCACCCGACGGCCCGGACAGGGACCCGTCCGGCGCGGCCACACCCCGGTCCACCGTCACCGGACCCCGTCCCTGAAGAACCACGACTACTGCTTCGACCTGCGCGGGCGCGGTCAGCGGCTCGGAGACCGCCTGGAGGGTCGGCACGGACGCCGGGGCGACGGCAACGGAGCCTGCGCACTCCAGCCCACACCTGCCGCGGCCATGGCCGCCACCGGCTCGGTGGCTGACGTTCCGTCAACAACCGCTGTGACACAGTGATGGTGCAAACGCTGATCCGGATGAGGAGCGGTCATGGCGGCGGAGTTGAACAAGCAGGTGCGGAAGCGGTTGGAGGAGCCGAACTTCTGGTACGTGGCCACGGTGACGCCGGACGGCGCGCCGCATGTCACGCCGATGTGGGTGGGGCTCGAGGACGGGCTGATCGTCTTCAACACCTCGGTCGGCCGGATCAAGGAGGAGAACCTCCGCAACGACAACCGGGTCCACCTCTCGCACGCCGATGCCGGCAACCCCTACGACCGGGTGCAGATCTCCGGCCGCGCGGTGCGTCTGGTCGAGGGCGAGGAGGCCGAGCGGGGCATGGACCGGCTGACCTTCAAGTACCTGGGCCTGGACCGGTATCCCTGGCTGATCGAAGGCGAGCGGCGGTTGCACGTTCTGGTCGAGCCGGAGCGGGTGCGCCACATCGTCGGTGTGGAGCCGTTCCGGCCGGGAGTGATCCCTTCCTGAGCTCCGGTGTCCCACGCCCGGACCGTCGTTGTCAGTCCCGGCCGGTTCGAGGAGGCGTACGTGAGCGGCGAGGGGTACGTGGAGCTCGCGGTGCCGGTGCTGAAGCCGGCCCGCCCCTCCTGCGCCTCTGGCCCGGTATGGGCCACCCCCGCGGTTGGCGCGCGCGGAGCCGGGAGAATGCTTCCCGTCGTACGACATGGACCCGCGTCCGGAGGCCCTCGGCTCGGGCCGGGCGGCGGACCACCCGGCCACGCGCGAGGTGTGGGACGACGACCACGCCTCCCGACCGGCTGACGGCGATGCCGATCCAGCTCGAGACATATGAAGGTTGGCCCCCGCTGGTCCGCCGTCCCGGGACTTGGCGGACCGGCGCCTGTGAGGACGCTCTCGCGGGGTAAACGGAACCTACGCCTCCACCCGCCGTGGCGGAACCCCCCCACCTGTGTGGTCCAGGTCATACTGGCTCGGTGCTCCGGCGTTCATTCGCGAGGCCCGATCCGCCTTCCGTCCGCGTCGCGGACGGTGATGGCCTGCATGGGGCAGATCTCGGCCGCCTCTAGCGCGCGGTCGTCGTGCTCCGGGACGCTCTCGTTCACCGCTCGCGCGTGGTCGCCGTCCAGAGCGAACAGGTCCGGTGCCGCCCCGGCGCACATCCCGGAGCCGATGCAGCGGGCGGAGTCGACGTGCAGGTGCCAGGTCATGGTCGCCTCACCAGCCCACCGGCATGACGCGGGGGCCGCGTACCAGCATCTCGGTCTTCCACGTGATGTCACCGGCGACATGCAGCCGGGGGAACCGGGCCACCAGTGCGCCGACCGCCTCCTGGAGCTCGAGGCGGGCCAGGGGAGCACCGAGGCAGTGGTGGACGCCGTGGCCGAAGCCCAGATGGGCGTTGCCGCTCCGCGAGAGGTCGAGTGTGCCCGCCGCGGTGAAGCGCAGCGCGTCCCGGTTGGCCGCTCCGATCGCGACCAGCACCGGTTCCCCGGCCCGCACCAGGGTGCCACCGACCTCGATGTCCTCCTTGGCGTAACGCGGCTGACCGGCACCACTGCCCAGGGGCACGAAACGCAGCAGTTCCTCGACCGCGCTGGTGATGAGCGCGGGCTCGGCGCGTAGCCGGGACAGCACCTCGGGATGGTCGAGAAGGGTGAGCACGAAGTTGGGGATCTGGGTGGCGGTGGTCTCGTGGCCGGCGACGAGGATGCCGACGCACAGGTCGACGAGTTCCAGCTCGGACAGCCGGTCGTCGTGATCGCGTGCCTCGATGAGTGCCGTCATCAGGTCGTCCCGGGGCTGTTCGCGGTGCGCGGTGATCAGCTGTGCCATGTACGCCCGCAGCTCCTCACGGTTGCGGTCGAACTCCGCCGCGGTCAGCGAGCTGGTCGACAGCGCCGCGTCGCTCCACGTGCGGAACCGCGGGCGATCCTCCTCCGGCACGCCGAGGAGCCGGCAGATCACGGCGACGGGAATGGGCAGGGCGTAGCGGTCGACCAGGTCGGCCGGCGGCCCCGCCGCTTCCATCTCGTCCAGCAGAGTGGACGTCAACTCCCTGACCCGCGGCCGGAGTTTCTCCACCTGGCGGACGGTGAAGGCCTTGGCGACCAGGGCGCGCAGCCGGGTGTGGTCGGGCGGATCCATGCTGAGGATTCCGCCGTCCCGCCTGCCCTCGGAGGCCCGTGGCTCGTCGTGTTCGAGGGCCAGGGCCCTGCTGAAGCGCTGGTCGCCGAGGACCAGCCGCGCGTCCGCGTAGCGGGTGGCGAGCCAGGCCGGCTCCCCGTACGGCAGCCGGACGCGTAACAGCCCCGGCGTCTCACGGGCTCGTTCGTACGCGTCGGACAGGGCGAGGTCCCGGCTGGAGTTGAAGGGATAGGCGAGGGTTGGAGGGTCCGTTGCCGTCACTGCTGTCTCCCTTGTGTAAGCACCTGCTTACAACGCTAGGAGGCGCTCACCGGTCGGTCAACGACGCCATTCGGCCCGTTACCCTGGACGGCTCCTCGGCAGGCGCGAACCGGCTCACGACGGCAAGAGGGAGCACAGGGTGGATACGAGCGGGCACACGCGGCACCTGGACCGACCGGGCGGGGGCCCTGCGAGCGAGGAGTCCCCGCACCGCCGGCGTGACGCCCAGGTGACACGTACCCGCATCCTCCACGCGGCCGGCGCGGTCTTCGCCGAGCGCGGGTACGAGGCAGCGACCGTCCGTGAGATCGCCGGCCGCGCCGGAGTGAACCAGGCGCTCATATTCCGCTACTTCGGGTCCAAGAAAGCCCTGCTCACCGAGGTCATGGCACAAGGCGGCAAGGAGCAGCTGCTCCACACACCCCTCGAGCGGCTGTTCGAGACCGCGCTGCGGGGTGTCCTCGAGGAAGACGGCGGTAAGCCGGGGTCGGACCGGCTGCTGGCCGTCTACCTGCGCTCCATCGGCAGCGCCGACGCCGCCCCGGAGACGGTCCGCGCGCTGGGGCAGGAGTACGCCGCCGCGCTCGCCGCCCTCTCCCCGGCCGACGACGCAGAGCTGCGCGCCCAGCTCGCCATGGCCTGGCTGCTCGGCATCGGCCTGATGCGCGTCGTCATCGCCCAGGAACCACTGGCGAGCGCGGCACCGGACGAGATCTGCGGCCACGTTCTCACGGCACTGGAAGGACTTCTGTGCGACGGGAAGGCGCCTCCGAGCCGAGCAGCGGACCAACGGCCCCACGAACAGCCGTAGCCGACGCGGGACCGGCGCGGACACGGAGCAGCGTCCCTCAGGCCGACACCCGGCCCAGACACCACCGCTGAAGCGCCCCGGACCACGCTGCTGAGGGGCGGGTGGGGAAACCGCCCGCCCCTCACGCTCACCGCCGTGGTGCGTCCGGCACGGGCCTGCGGTCGCCCGGCCGTGCGTGGATCGCGGTGGCCAGTTCCTGTATTCCCTGTTCCTTCAGGACGTTGTAGTGGTCGCCGGTCAGCTCGACGATCGTCGGTGGGGCGGCGGAGTAGTCGGAGTGGGCCTCGATGAAGGAGTAGTCGTCGCCGGCGGGCCTCGCGACCGAAGCGGTCGGCGCCGTCCGCGCGGATCCTGGGGTTGCCGGGGCAGATGAGCAGGAGGTGGTCGACCTGGCGGCCGGACTGCTCGAGCCGCCAGGCGGCCTCGAAGGCGACGCGGGCGCCGAAGGAGTAACCCCACAGACTGTAGGGGCCCTCGGACTGGGTGCGCAGGATCTCGGCCACGTCGGCGGCGGCCATCTCGTGGATCGTGGGGAACGGTGTCTCACCACCGTTGATGCCGTGCGCCTGAATGCCGTAGAACGGCCGTCCCGCCGCGGCTTCGCGGGCCGGCAGGCGCAGGTTCGTCGGGGAGCCGCCGAGGCCCGGCCGGCAGAACACCGGGCGGCCGGTGGCTTCGGCATGCGGCGGGACGAGACGTGAGGAGGGCGCGGCGCCGTCGTCCTCGATGCGCGCGGCCAGGTCGGCGAGCCTCGGGTGCTCGAAGACGACCTGGAGCGGCAGGCGGAGCCCGAACTCGCGGTTGACCCGGTTGACGAGAGCCACCGCGATGAGCGAGTTGCCGCCGGACGCGAAGAAGTCGTCCTGCACGGACACGTCGTCGTACTTGAGTGCCTTCGCCCACGCCTCGGCCGGCCACCGCTCCACCGGGGTCGCGGGGGCCACGAAAGGCCGGCCCGAGTCGGCGGACCGCACCTGCTCGCCCACGGCCAGGGCCCTCACGTCGACCTTTCCGTTCGCGGTGAGCGGCAGCCGGTCGAGCACCAAGACGCGGTTCGGGACCATGTAGTCGGGCAGCCGCTCGGCCAGGTCGTCCCGGATCATCTCGGCGGGGCCCTTCATGTGCACCGAGTCCTCGTTCATGCCCTCACTGCGGATCTGTTCGGAGTGGGCATCCCTGCCGCGAACCTCGTCGAGGTGGCCCAGGACGATGACCGGATATCCGCACTGCGCGCACACGGACGCCGCGTCCCCGGCGACGCCTTCGTCCTGACCTCGTGCTCGACCGGTCGCGGCGCGGACTGCTCGGCCGGCGCGGTGTGGCTCAGCTTCCACGACGCCGAGGGACTGCCGACCGGCTCCGCGACTGAGGGAACCGGCGCCGGCGGGGTCCCTGGCGGCCGTCAGCCGGCATCGCGCCCTGCATGCGCCCGCCACTGCGGCCCCGGAGGAGGCGGGCCGGTGGCCGGTCTGCGCGGTGTGATGCTGGCTTGGCAACCGCTTGCAGCGGCTTTGCGGAGGGCTCAGCATGACGGTTCCCACTACGAGTGGATGCCGGTGTCCCGTGTCTTGCGAAGGGGCTGGATGTGCCAGAGCCGTTTGATGCCGTGACCCCTGCTGCCGCGGGCGGGTCCGGGTGCTCGCCGGAGGCGGCCGCTGTGCCGACGGTCGGTGTGGAGGAGGAGTTCGTCCTGGCCGACCGGCGCACCAGGTCGGCCGTGTGCAGGTCTCTTTCCGTGGTGCCTGCCGCACGTGCGCGCCTCGGCGGGCCGCATGTCACCCCCGAGCTGTCGCAGTCCCAGGTGGAGACGGTCAGTGGGGTGTGCCGTACCGGCCTCGAAGTGGAGGCGGAAGTACGTCGATTACGCGCGGGTGCGGCCGCCGCTGCGGCCGAGCACGACTGCCTGCTGGTGCCCAGTGGCGTGGCGGTGCTGGGGCGCTCCGGGCCGCCGCCCGTCCTCGACCAGGCGCGGTACCGGGCGCTTGCGCGCCGCTTCGGGCCCGCCATTCACGGGCAGGGCGTGAACTCCTGCCACGTGCACGTCGGCGTGGCCGACCGGGAGGAAGCCGTTCGGGCGGTCAACCACCTGCGGGGCTGGATGCCGTTGCTGCTGGCGCTGACCGCCAACTCCCCGTACAGCGACGGTGCGGACACCGGATACGCGAGCTGGCGCTCGGTGGTCTGGAGCCGGTGGCCCACGGCGGGGCCCCCTCCCTTTCTGCGCGACGCGGCGCACTACCAATGGCTCGTCGACCAGCTCGTCGCCTCCGGGGCGGCCCTTGATCCGGCCATGGTCTACTGGCACGTCCGGCCGTCGGCGCATCTTCCCACCATCGAGGCACGCATCGCGGACGTGATGCCCGACGCCAGGACCACCACCGCGTACGCGCTGCTCGTCCGTGCCCTGGTCGGGCACGCCGTGCAGATGGTGCGCTCCGGTGAACCCGCGCCCGACGTCCCGGACTCGCTGCTGCGGGCGGCGTGCTGGCAGGCCGCCCGGCACGGCCCGGTCGGCACCCTGCCGGCCACTCACGCCCGCGACTGTGCCCCCATGGCCGTCGGCCGGCTGATCGAGGAGCTGTGGAAACGGGTCGAGCCGCACCTCAGCCGTCACGGCGACGACCGGCGCGTGAGTGACTGGCTGAGTCATGTCCAGCTCAACGGGTCCGGCTCCGCACGGCAGAGGCGCGTGGCGGAACGGCACGAGAGTGGCCTGCGGGCCGTGGTGGACGACCTCGCGGTCGAGGTTCCATGAGCCCGGGCGGTGGGGCTGATGTGTGGCTGATGTTGGCACTGTTGCAAAAGTGACTTGAGTGGGCACGGATCAGGGATACCTTCCCTGGATCGAACTCGCCGGCCATCCGGTGGCATGGATGGGCGCCCGGTGGGTTTACGGTGGTCATGCGGGCTCTGTTCGGACGTCGAGCGCAGCCCCAAGTACCCGGCTTCGCCGAACCGTGCCGCCGCTGCGCGTCCGGGGGGTGCCATGAAAGTCGAAATGATCCAAACGGCCGCCAACGTGCTCTTCGACGTGCCGGACGAGATGCACGAAGAGATCATCATGCTCATCAGCGCGGTCACCGACGATGCCGAGACACGTGCGCCGGACCTCGCGGCCGCGTTCGGCGAGTGGTGCTGGCTGGTGTACACGATCTGCGGGGACGTGGTCGAGGTGCTGGACGTCGGCTGCGCCCGGTGACGCCGGGAGCCACCGCACCTCGCACTGCGACGCTCAGGGGGACGCGGCGGCCCCGGGATGTCGATGCCGTAGGAACGGGCCACCGACGCCGGTTTCGCCGTATCCGGAGGGAAGGGCGACCGAGCCGGCTCCCGCGCGGTGCACCTCGCCGTCCAGCTCGACGCGCAGCTCCCCTTCGAGCACCAGGAATGTCTCCTCGTCGGCGACGTGCCGGTGCGGCGGACTGTCGTATCCGCGCTCGGCCCGCCGTTCGTGGAACGTGATGCTCACGGCAAGGCAGTCCTTGAACCGCCTCCAGCATTACCGGGTAGCAAGAGCACCAGGCCGGCGGCGCGTGCTGTCGTGGCGAACGTCCTAGGATCGATGGGGAATTGACGACAGCAGGTGGAGAACGGGAGACGATGTCCACGAACAGCGCCGACCCCACGGTCGCACAGCGCTTCCTCGCCGCGTTCCAGGCACGGGACTGGGAGGGGCTGCGCGACCTGCTGGCCGACGACATCACCTGGACCATGCCGGGGAGCGGCTCCATCTCGGGCACCATCCGCGGCGCGGACGCGGTCGTGCGCCGCGCACGCCACATCGCTGACCAGGGACTGCACACCGAATTGCGGCACGTGCTCGTCGGTGCGCACGGAATCGCCCTCTCGCTCCGCAACACGGCAACCGCCCCCGACGGACGCCGGCTCGACGAGCACCTCGCGACCGTGCTGGCCGTCCGCCACGGCCGTATCACCGCCATCGACAGCTACCTGTCGGACGTGGACGGTATGAGCGCCTTCTTCACCGCGCCCTGAGCTCGTCATCCCGCCGGCACGATGACGGCCGACCCCGCCGCCCCGCCGGCCACCGCGCGACGCTCGCTGGGCGCCCCCCCGCAGCGAGCCGGTGGCACCCGAGCGGCTCAGCGATGGTGGTGCTCGCCCTGTCCATGCGTGTGGTCGTGACCGTGTCCGTCCTGATCCGGTGAGCCGCCCATCACGCGCAGCATCGCCGGGCCGCCGGTGCGCAGGAAACGGACCACGAGGGCGGTGGCCAACAGCAGGAAAGCGATGTTGAGCCAGGTCGTGTAGTTCCAGCTGACCCCCTCCTGGGGGACCTTCGCGTCGGCCTGGTCGGGGATGAGGCCCAGACCACCGAAGGCGAACTCCACGACATAGCCGGCCACCGCCATCGCGGCGAAGAACGTGCCGAGCAGGAAGGCGGTCATCCGAGCGCCGTAGTACTTCCGGTAGATGTTCAGGATCGGCAGGATCAGCAGGTCGGCATAGATGAAGGCGATGACACCACCGAAACTGATGCCGCCCTTCCACAGCACCACGGCCAGCGGCACGTTGCCGATGGAGCAGACGAACGTGGCGATGGCCACGACCGGCCCGATCAGCGGTCCGATCAGCTTGGCGGCGAGCGGATGCTCGGCCAGGAAGAAGCTGCGCCAGAAGTCGTCCGGCACCCATGCGGCGATCGCCCCGGCGATGAGGAGCCCCGCCACGAGGTCGCGCAGGATCGCCGCCCACTCCATCACGAAGATGTGCGAGACGGAGGTGAGGCCGTCGCGGGAGAGGAGCCGGCGGAGGAAGCCGCCCTCGCCGCGCACGGACATGTCCATCGCCGCGTGTCCCTCCATCGAGCCGGCCAGCCCGCGCGCGGCCTGCTCCCGAGCCTGCCGCAGCAACCGCTCGCGCAGGAGCAGCCGGAACAGCACCGCGAGTACGACGATCATGATCGGGCCGCCGACGAACTCCGCGGCGGTGAACTGCCACCCCATCAACAGCGCCAGGATCACGCCCAGTTCGACCACCAGGTTGGTCGAGGCGATCTCGAAGCCCATCGCCGCCGTGAAATTCGCCCCCTTGCGGAACAGTGAGCGGGCGAGTGCGACAGCGGCGTACGAGCAGGACGACGAGGCCACGCCGAGCCCCGCGGACAGCGCGAGCGTACGAGGCCGGTCGTCCCCCAGCAGCCGTACCACCGTCTCCCGGTGAACCACCGCCTGGACGACGGCGGACAGGGTGAAGCCGAGGATCAACGCCCAGGTGATCTCCCAGGTCATGGACCCGGCGATGGACAGTGCGTGCCCGATCGCATGCATGATGCGCACCTTTCGCCGTTGTCTTCCCCGGCAAGCCCGAGTGTATACCCCATGGGGGTATGTTGCGCCGGCTTCCCGGCAGACCGGACCGAAGCCGTGCGCCGCAGGGGAATTGGAGGCCTCGGGGCTCCGTGCAATGGGGGCCCGCGGGGCCTCGGTGGGCCCCTGGCCGCATTCCTGCCGAGGTGTGCGGACCTTGGTCCGGCCGTCTTCCGGTGGGCGCTCACCGGTCCATCCAGGCCCTGGGTAAACCGGCTCTGACCTGGACTTTTTCGAGAATCCTCCTAGTCTTGGCCCAACTGGCCGCCACTGAAGGGGGAAGTCTTGTGAGCGAGCACGTCGTCCGGTACGACGCCACCCACATCGAAGTGCTGGAGGGGTGGGAAGCGATCCGGAGACGGCCGGGCATGTACGTCGGCTCCACCGGCGAACGGGGCCTGCATCAGCTGGTGTTCGAAGCCGTCGACAGGGCGGTGAACGACGTCCTGGCCGACCGCGCCGGCGGAACCGTCGATGTCATCCTCATGGCCGACGGCGGCGTGCGTGTCGCCGACGACGGCCCGGGCCTGCCGGTCGAGTCCGCCGACGACTCCGGCGACCCCGGCCTCGAAGCCCTGTTGACCCGCATGCACGCCGGGGATCGCATCGGCGGCCGCCGTGCCGTGGACGCGGGCCTCTTCGGCCTCGGGCTCTGCGTCACCAACGCCCTGTCGAGCAGCCTGACGGCCGAGGTGCGTCGAGAGGGCGTCCGCTGGGTCCAGGAGTACGCGCGCGGTGTCGCGGTCGCACCGCCGACCGCCGCGGGGGCGGCGACCGGAAGCGGGACCAGCATTGCCTTTCGGCCCGATGCCGATGTCTTCGGGACGGTCCGGTGCTCGTTCACCGCGCTTGCGGAGCGATTCAGGGAACTGGCCTTCCTCAACCGGGGCCTGGGCATCTCGCTGACCGACGAACGCGGGCCGAGCGGGGCCCGGTCGGAGCACCTGCGGTACCCGGGAGGGGTGCGGGACTTCGTCGCCTTCCTCGACGCAGGAGCGGAGACGGCCGTACACCCCGACATCGTCGGCATCGAGCAGGAGGACCCGCGGATGGAAGGGGTGATCGAGGTGGCCCTGCGATGGTCCCACTCCCATGAGGAGCGCGTCCGTGGCTTCGCCAACAGCCGGCCCACCCCAGAAGGCGGCACACACACGGCGGGCTTCCGCGACGGGGTGGCAGCCGCCGTCAACGCCCACGCCCGCCAACGGCGGCTGCTGGCGGCGGCGGATCCCGACCTCAGCGCCGACCGGATCTGTGCGGGCCTGACGGCGGTCGTGTCGGTGAAGCTGGACCATCCGGAGTTCCACGGCGCCACACGCGGGGTGCTGGGCGGCGCCGCCGTACGCGCCTGCGTGGGAGAGGCCGTGCGCGAACACCTCCGCGCATGGCTGGCAGGGCACCCCGAGCAGGCCGCGGCAGTCGTGGGCCGTATCGTCCGGGACGCAGGCCGGGACTGAGCCGTACGAACCGCCCCCGGCCGGCGGCCGTCAGGTGGTGGTCCGGCCCGAAGGTCAGCCGATGAGCGAGCGGAACTGTTCGATCGTGCGGCGCCGCATGGTGAGGAAGGCGAGCCAGGAGCCGTCGGCGTAGTGCAGCCGGAAGCGGGCCATCAGCTGCGTCCGGGGGCGGCGCTCGACCCGGGCCACCCACGCCCGCGGCACCTCCCACACCGGCGTGCCGTCCAGGGGCTGGACCAGTCCGATGCGCTGGTCGGTCACGCGCATCAGCAGCGCGCCGGAGGTGGACGGCATCCCCGCGGCGATGCTGCTCGCTCCACCGGACTGCGCGCCCACGGTGTTGACCAGATGGTTCCCGAGGGACGCCCCGATACCGATGCCCTTGGCACTCTTGGCGGGGACGACGGTGGCGTACGCCAAGAGACGCTCACCAGGGGCCAGTTGACTGTGGGCGGAACGCTCGCGGAGGGCAGACATGCGCATGATCATAGGTGACCGTGTCCGGTGACCTTCGCCGGGTACGCTTCGCGTCATGAGTGGACCGGTCCTGGTGATCGAGTCGGCGGGGGCCGTCCCCCCCTGCCTCGATCCAGCGGGTCCGCGAGCTTCTGGTGCGCTGCTCGGCACGTTGTGAGGAGCGGCGGGTCGGCGAGTACGACGTGAGTGTGCACGCCGAAACCTTCCGCATCACGGACACCGTTGGTGCCGACGGACGCCGGCCCATGCTGCCGACAGCTGCCATCATGGACGTCACCGGCGGCGTCGCGAACGCCGGACTCGGGCAGGAGCACGTGCCGATGGTGGCGGGCCGGACGGGTGGCGTCGGCGGCGCGGGCGGTGGTGGCGCGGGTGTCGTTGAGCTCGCCGAGGACGGAGCGCAGGAACGCGATGTCCCCGGTGGTGACCGGCATCTTGCCGAGGCACTGGAAGGGGTCGTCGGGAAGCACCGCCGGGTAGCCGACGACCAGCACCTCCGCACCTGGGGCGTGATCGTGGATCACCTTGAGGGCGGAGCCCAGTTGCGCCGCGGCCGAGTCGAGCCGCCGGCCGAGGGTGTCGCCGTAGAAGTCGTGGCAGGGCGTGCCGAGTGGGGCTGTCACGGAGAGGGTGGAGCAGGTGGCGGCGACATCGGCGAATCCGAAGTCGGACGTGCCGAGGTCGTCGCCCGCGATGGTGACCGTCACCAAGGTGGTGCGGATGTGACGGCGTCGAGCTGGGGACCGTTGACGGACGGCCCCGGCGTCGGTCCGGGGCGTGGTGAGCGCGCCGACCTTCGCGCCGGCGCAGCTGACGTCCCGGTACGTGCCGACGGCGAGGCCGGCCGCGACGAGGCGACCGTAGTCGTGGTCGGAGCGCATGCAGGCGCCGGCGGACTGAGCGGGGATGCCGGCACCAGCGGCATAGGAGTCGCCGAGCGCCACGTAGGTGCCGGCCGCCGGGACGCTCGAGCTGGGGGTGGAGGCCGCCGCGTGGGCGGGGGCGGCGGTGGAGACGGTGGCAAGGAGCACGCCGCCTCGGCGTGGATACGGTCGGCTTCCTCCCGCAGTTCCCCCATGACGGCGAGACCAACCCTCGGGAGGCGGGTGACCCAGCTGGTCCACAGGCCCGGTGCGCCGCACGCAGCAAGTCCCACAGCGAGCAACAGCGGCCAGGAGGCGAACAGGGCCGACGGCAGCCACACACGCCGCCGGCCGCTCGCCTCGTACTCGGACCGGAAGAGGGCGAGCCCGCTCCCGGCGAGCGTGGCGATCGCCGGTGCGAGCACGGCCGGTGTAGCACGGCGATTGTCGTGGGCGCGGAACACCACGGCATGCACGGCGGGACGGCCACTCCGGAGGAGGAATCCGGCACGCAGCAGGTCGGTTCGCGGAGGTGCCGCCGACGTACGGGCGGTTCGCCGCGGACGTCGCCCAGGCGAGCAACGCCCAAGAGCAGGAGACGGCCAGGGCAACCGCACCGCCCGACAGCAGGCACAGCTCGCCGCAACGGCGCCCCGCTCGCGGTGAGTTGGTAGACGGCGGCGAAGACCGGCAGCCCAGCCACGCCTGCGGGGTCTTCGTCAGGAAGGCGAGCCCGACCCGGGCGCCACAGGTGCGGCGGGCTACGGGCGGCGGCTCGGCCGGCTCGGACGACGGTCGGGGTCCACCGTACGGCTGCCCGGTCCGACCCATCGCGCGACCACGCTTTCGGGGCCGTACCTGGGGTCTGCCCCACCTCGTGCCCGGGGGCTTGTCGGAGTGTCCGACGTCGGCCGCGCGTGATCCCCTGTGCACGTGACCGTGCGAGGAGAAGGTGGACTGTTGAAAGCCCGGATCGGATACATCGCGTGGGTCGCGGGTGTGGCGCAGTTCTTCGTCGCCCATGGAATCGTCGAGTCGGCCTGGAGCAGGCCCTACAGCTGGGCGCGGAACAACATCAGCGACTTGGGGAACGCTCACTGCGCCGTGCAGCCGGAACCCGAACCACGCTATGTCTGCTCGCCCGAACACGGCCTGATGAACGCCTCGTTCGTCACTTTGGGAATGCTCCTCGTCGTCGGTGTCGTCTTCACCGGGGCTCTGTGGCGCAGAGGCGCCGCCGCGGTTGTGGCGCGGTGCCTGCTGGCCTGCGCCGGAGTCGGATTCGTGTTGGCCGGGCTGGCACCTGCGGACATCCACGAGAACCAGCATGTCCTGGGTGCGCTGCTCATCATGGCCATGGGCAACATCGGTCTTGTGCCGGCCGGAGTCGGTCTGGCGGACGATGCGCCGGCCGCGCTGCGCTGGGCGACCGGCCTGCTGGGAGCAACAGCGGCCACGGCCTTCGGGCTCTTCCTCTCCCAGCGCGATCTCGGGCTCGGGATGGGAGGAATGGAGCGGGTAGCGGCGTTTCCCCTCCTGGTGTGGGCGCTGGTCATCGGTGTCCGCGGCCTGTTCCACCAGGCAGGTCGTATGGAGCGGTCGGGGACGCAGGGGTGACCGGACAACCCTGGTGTTGCACGCCTGCTTGACATCCCGGCCGCCTGCGCCACACCCGGACGCCCAGGACGCCTTCTGGTGATCGTGCGTCAGGCCGGGGGGCGGGGAAGGCTGACGGAACGGCTTTCCTCGACGACGTGGTAGCCGGCGCTCGTGTACAGGTTCATGGCCGCCTCGTTGCCACCCCACACGGTGAACATCAGTGCCGTGTCCCCGGCTTCGAGCGTCGCCAGTTCGCCGGCCGCCATCGCGGCCCGCCCGTACCCTTTGCCGCGGTGCTGTTCCTGGATGTGCAGCGAATAGCCGTAGGTGACCCCTGGGAGGCGTCCGTGCTTCAGCCACCCGGTGCCGATCTGCTCGCCCTCCGCCTCGAGCACCAGAAACGTGTTGTCGGGCGTCGCCAGGCCCTGGGGGATCAGGTCGGCGAAGTCGCGGTCGGACTTGCGTTCGGCCTCCTCGGGGCTGAGGGCTCCCGAGCGGACGATGTCGCCGACGTAGGAGGCCCTCTCCGAGGCGAGCCAGTGGGGATACTCGGCCTGGGTCATCGATCGCGCGGTGACGCCGGCAAGCGGTTTCGGCGGGGAGTCGATGCGTCGCATCCGGAGCTGGCCGCGTACCGCGTAGCCGTCGAACAGCTCGCCCGCGGGCTCGGTGAGCCGTATGCCCACCCGGCGTGCGCCGCGCTCGGCACACCATTGCTCGGCCCAGTCGCGGGCGGCCTGTTCGTGTCCCCGGCCGGCGTGGTGTGCGTCGATGTGGAGGTCGCCGATACGGCCCGCGAGAGAATCGTGGTTGTCGGCCATGACCACGGCGACGTATCCCACGCGCATCCCGGCGTCCGTGATTTCGGCAGTGACCCAGTCGCCGATGCCGGTGCGTACATCCTCGAGCATGCGCTCCACGGCGGCTGCACCGAGTCCGGCAGCCGTGTACGAGGCGAGCAGCCGCCGCTCGAAGTCCTTCTGCCAATGCGTGTTGTCACCAAGGACGTTGAGTTCTGTCACCTGATCACAGTAGTCACATGGTCATGGACCTGAGCGGATGATTTTTCGACGAAAGGCTCGGGCGTGCGGCCTGTGGTCGGCCTGTGGGTGGTGAGCATCTGCTGATGCCGGGAGTCCACAAGGTCGCGTCGGTCTGGTTCATCGCGCAGTCGTGTGCGCTGATCCGATGTCCTGCACAAAGGTCGCTTTCGCAAAGGTGGTCCCCAGCCCTTGGCTCGTCCGCCGACTGGAGCTTGCTACGAGCATGGACGTGAAATCGACTTCCTGCTCTGGTGGTTGCGTTGATGGCGCCGGCTCGGAGAGTGCGGTCTACTGCGCGGGGTGAAGAAGATCCTGTTGATCGAAGCGTTCGCAAACTCGGGCCACTATGTACTGGAGGCCGCCCGTGCACTCGGCGTGCGCGTCTTCGTCGCCACCCACGAGGACCTCTACGAGAGCTACCCCGCTGCACTGCGAGACAAGATCCACGGAACGGCGTTCACCGATCTCACCCAGCAGGACCAGGCGCTGGCGGACCTGGCCGCGTTCGCGGAGGCCCAGGGGATCGACGGCGTGGCCGGCTGCTGTGAGTTCTTCACCCCACTCGTCGCCCATCTGGCCGCGTGCCTCGGGCTGCCGGGCAACGATCCCCGGCGCGCCCGGGCTTGCCGGCACAAGGCGGACATGGCCCAGGCCTTTAGCGCGGGCCAGGTGCCCGCACCGCGAACGGTGAGCGCGCACACAGCCGCAGAGGCGGCACACGCCCTCGGCCGTGCCGGGATCGGGTTCCCGGTCGTCGTCAAACCCGCCGAGCAGGGCGGCTCCTGGGGTGTCAGCGTGGTCGGGAGCCCCGAACAGCTCGACAGCGCCGTAGACCATGCCCGGTCCCGGCCGATCACCGCCCCGTACGGCCTGCCGATGGACCAGCGTGTCGTGGTCCAGGAGTGCGGCCCCGGACCCGAGTTCAGCCTCGACACCGTGGTCCGGCGACGCGAGTACTTCCACCTGCCCCTGATCGAGAAGCACACCACCGATGGCGTCCACCGGGCCGAGACCGGTCACACATGCCCCGCCGCTGTACCGCCCGACGACCTCCGCGCCGTGCGGACGGCCGTCGAACGAGCTCTTGGGGCGCTCGGCATCCGCAACGGCGTCGCCCACACCGAAGTCAAGATCTTGCCCGACCGGGGCCCCGTCGTCATCGAAGTGGGCGCCGGACTGCCGGGAGACCACCTCATGGACGTCGTACGCCGTGCCACCGGCATCGACGAGGCCCGCGCCTACCTCCAAAACGTCCTCGGCGCGGTACGGGCCGGGCCGAGTCGTCGTGGGCACCGCCGACGGCGGGGCCACCTGGTCTTCACCGCACCCACGACCGCACAGGTCAACGCCGACGCCGCCCGCGCACTCGCCCACACCCGCATGGAAGTGAGCTGACATGCAGCGCATCGCCTTCATCCGGTCCGTCGACATCCGGCGCGCCGACCCGTACATCCAGGGCATCGCCCCCGCCCTGGCGCGGCTCGGTGCCGAGGCCCGCCTCTTCCACACCCACGGTGACTGTGGCCCGGATCAGTTCCCGGGTACGAGTGAACGGCTGGTCCCCGCGGCGACACCCGACGAGTTCGTCGACCGCGTGCGCGCCTGGGGGGCCGACGCCGCCGTGGCGATCTCCCTGCCCGACGAGAACGCCCTGCGGGACGCCGTGGTCAAGACCAAGCTCGAAGCCCTCGGCATCCGCACCGTCATGACGCCCCTCGCCGCCACGCGCGTCCTGTGCGACAAGTGGGAGACCAAGCGCCTGCTGGAGGCGCACGGCATCACCACCCCGCCCGCCGTCCGGCTCGACAGCGACCTCTTCCACGACCGGACGCTCCCCGTCCCGGCCTACCCGGACGCCGTCCGCCTGGCCGCCCAGGACATCGGATATCCCCTCATGGCAAAGCCGTTGTGGGATTCCACCAGCATGGGCATCGAGTTCATCTCGGACCCGGCCGCCCTCGACCGCCACCTGGCCGCCCGCCCCGGTGCGCACGCGGTGCTGGAGAAGTGCGTCGGCGGACGACTCTGCTCGGTCGACATCGTAGGCGCCGGCGGCCACTACACCGTCATGCCCCTCATCTGGACCGGCACCGCGGGAGGTCCGCCCACCTTCACGTTCGACGACCTGCGCTACGTCGCCCCCGCGCAGGACGACGACTTCCGGCCCACCGCGCAACGCCTGGTGGCACTGTGCACGGAACTCGGGGTCGAAGGGTCCGTCAACGTCGACATGATCTACGCCGACGGTGTCTACCACGTCCTGGAGATCAACCCCCGGATCGGCGGCGCCACCACCCTGTCCATTGCCGCCGGCGGACTCAACACCTTCGTCGCCCTGCTCGACATCCTGGCCGGAACCTGGCCGACCCGGAACGGCGCTCCCGCCGAACGTTTCGCGATCGAATGCCTCACCGCGAACCCCACCCCCGCGCTGCTCACCGAACTCCGCGCCCGGGTCGACCTCGTCACCTGCCACGATCTGATCATCGACGGCCACAACCGCGGCGGCATCCTCACCTTCACCGTGAACCCCGGCGACGAGCAGCGGACGGTGAAGGAGCTCACCGCGCTGTGCGCGCAGACCGGTTTCATCCCGGCCCCCATGCTCGACAAGATCCGCCGCCTGCTGACCCCCATGCGCCGGTGAGCAACCCGACCAGCGGGCGATCGGCACACCATGACTGACCGGGTTCCCCTGGCGTTCTCCGGCCTCGTCCGGGACGGCCGCTACCTGCTGCCCGTCGCGGCAGCCCAAACTGCCCCCTTCCCCGCGAAGATGTCCCACCGCTCCTGCTCACCGTGCACCCCAGCGCCACCCTGCACGCGGGCGAGTCGATCCCGGCACACACGGTCCGCTGCGCCCTGGTCCGCGACGACGGCCACCTCCACACCCCTTCCTCCGCTCCTGTCTCACCCGACCGGCGAACGCATGACACCGAACACGCCTACGCCAATGTCGTACGGCTGTCCGGGCTCCCTGGACGCCTTCGTTCACGAAATGCGTGTGGGTGAACAGGTCTGGTTCGGCGCCGGCGAACATCCCGGAGCCGACGCGGCGGTCAACAGGGATGTGCGGCCAGGGTGCCGCTGACCTCCGTGTTCTCTGTTGCGCAGCGATGGATCGCGCGGGATGGGAGATGTGGCTGAAGCCGTACGGACAGTTGATTGAGATGAGTCGGGCGGGAAAGCGTGTCCGGAGGTTCTGACTCCGACTCACACTGTCGACGGGACGGATAACAGGTGATGGCCACGACGGCGGGCAAGGCCCGCGCGCTGACGGCGGCGCCTCTGCGGCTGCCCGGGATTGTCCTCGGGGTTGGCCTCGGCGGGTTTGTCGACGGCATTCTGCTGCACCAGCTCCTGCAGTGGCACCACATGCTCACCAGCACCAACCACGACCACATCGGGGTGAAGTACTACGACCCCCACACGGTGTCGGGACTGGAGATGAACACCGTGTGGGACGGCATCTTCCACGCGGTGTGCTGGATCGCCGTACTGGTGGGTCTGGCCGTCCTGTACTCGCGGGTCACGCACAACCGGCGAGCGGTGTGGACCTCGCGGGTCCTGTGGGGCTGGATCCTGGCCGGCTGGGGCCTGTTCAACCTGGTCGAGGGCGTCCTGGACCACCAGATCCTCGGCATCCACCACGTCCGCGGCGGTCCCCACCAGGCATGGTGGGACGCCGGCTTCCTCGCTCTGGGCGCCCTGTTCCTGATCACCGGGTATCTGGTGCAGCGCAGTGGCAGGCCCTTCGACCCCGAGGCCACCCGGGGCGGCGAGCGGGCCGGAGAGCGCGCCTGATGGGCACGATGCACCAGCACGGGGAGAACGGCGGTGACCTGCCGGGAGCAGTGCTGACGGGGTTGGTCCTACTCGGCGTCGCCGGTGCCTATCTGCTCGCCGCACGGCGCGCCCGGCGCCGTAACCCTGTACAGGGGTGGAGCGCCTGGCGGTCGGCGTCCTTCCTCACCGGGCTGGCACTGCTCGCCGTCGCGCTGCTGCCGCCGCTGGCATCCGTCGCGCACTCCGATTTCCGTGGGCACATGACCCAGCACATGCTCATCGGCATGTACGCACCCCTGGCGCTCGTGCTGGCCGCGCCTCTCACGCTCGTCCTGCGCACGCTGCCCCGCGACCGAGCCCGCGGAGTGGCCGCCGTACTGCACAGCCCACCGGCCCGACTGCTGGCGCATCCCGCTGCAGCGCTCATGCTGAGCACCGGAACCCTTGGTGCGCTGTACTTCACGCCCCTGTACAACGCCGTCATGGCCCACCCGGCGGGCCACTGGCTCCTGCACGCCCACTTCCTGGCGTCAGGTTGCCTGTTCGCCCACGTCATCGCCGGTCCCGACCCCGCGCCCACCCGGCCCGGTGTCCGCAGTCGGCTGGTGTACCTGGGCATCGCCATCGCCGTGCACGCCCTGATCGCACAGGCCATGTACGGCGGATTCCTCATCGACGTCCACGCTCCCATCGACCAGGTCCAGCAAGGCGCGGAGATCATGTACTACGGCGGGGACATCGCCGAACTCCTGCTGGCCGGCGCGCTGGTGGCAACCTGGCGACCCGAGCGCCGCACCACACCGGCCAGTTGGCACGGCCGACCAGGCATCAGCGCGCCGACGCCGCGCTGAACGGCGCCGGGCGAGCATCGAACCGGCACCTGCCAGGCGGCAGAGGCTGCTGGATCAGGACTCAGGCGGGGCCTTGTACAGCCGTACCGTGGCGGCGACGCTCCGTATGGTCGCGTCCGATACCTCGCCGGGCACGTTCTTGGCGCCGAAGAACGACCAGGAGACCAGATCTCCCGCGCTGTTCTTGAAGCCGAAGACCCATGCCTTGCCGTCCGTGGCGCACTTCTTCGACCTCTTCACACCCACGGACCAGGCCGTGCCCAGACTGCCCTTGAGACCGGAGTTCGTCGTGAACGGCTTGACGGCGCCGGTCTTCACCTTCGTCCGGTCCGGCTGGGTGTACGCCCCGTACACCCATGTCACCGGGTCGGAACCGGCGATCTCATGAGGGCTTCCGTAGCCGTTGTTGCCCCTCGTACCCACCTGCGCCAGTGGTGTGTCCTCCAGTGTGCCGTCCCGCTTCTCGTCCGAGGAACACCACTTCTTCTGGAGGATCGCGACATTGCGTATCGCGATGAGAGGTTTGTCGTTCGGGTCTCCGTCGTTGGAGACGTATGTGACCCAGCCGGCGGACTGGATCTCCCATTGGGGCGGGACATCGAACGCGATTCCCTGGGTCGGATTCGTCACGACGTTCCAGCCCTTGACCGTGGCCGTCTGGGTGCCGGTTCCGCGGGGGTTGGCGGAACTCTGCGACGGCGACGCGGTGTTCACCGGCTTCGGGTCGGGGCCGTCGTGCTTCTGGCCGCCGAGCACGAGGAATCCGGTGACGCCCGACGCGACTACGACGGCCGCCGCAGCGATGACGGCGACGAGTCCGGTCCGGTTCCGGCCGCCACCCGCCGGCGGAGGCACGGGTCCGCCCGCGCCCGGTTGCGTCGGCAACTGCCAGGGCTGGGGCTGCTGGTAGGGGTTCTGCTGGAACGGACCCGGGCCGGGTTGGTGGTACGGGTTCGACCGGCCAGGCTGCTGGTACGGGTTCGGCCGACTTCCGGCCGGGGGCTGTTGCGGATTCCGCCCGAATGTCGGCGACTGCTCTCCTGGCCACATGTGCCGCAACCATACGGCACGCTTCCGGCGCAGTAGGTGAGCCACCGGAGCGTAGCCCCCAGCCGGGTGGTGCCTACCAGTAGTGCCGTCGGCCGGCGACCGCGTGTCCCATGGAGCCCAGGACCCACAACACGGCGCCCACGACCGTGAGGATTATGCCGATGGTCCACAGGATGGATATCCCGGTGACGAAACCGATGACGAGGAGGATGACACCCAGGGCGATCATGACAGGCCTCCTGGCGATAAATCGTTCTTGTGGTCCGAGTGCCCGAATCGGAACGCGATACGCCACCTGAAAGGAAGGAGCCCGACTCTCCGACTCCTCAGGTCAACCACCGAGAGTGGCCATGTGGTGACCGTCTGGGGTGTGCCTGGTACGCGGTGTGGAGGGGAGCCGCGCCCGGTCCCGGGAGGTTCAGGCCCGCGCACGCGGCAGGGGTGACCGGCGGAACTCACTTGTGCCACTCGGGTAGCATGATCGAACTTACGGGGAGCTTCCTCATCGCTTGTCCTTGACCACTTGATTAACATCTCATAAATCGGCCAAACAATTGATATCTATCGTTTCGCGGATGGTTTCGCGAATAAAGTGCAGAATTGACTTCGCCGCTTGGCGTGAGCCGCGGGTGGCACTGTGGGTCGCGGCGGGCGGGGTGGCCGTCGGATTCCTCGTCGCCCTGGAGGTCTCCGCGCGGTGCTACGGCCTGCCGGGACCTATCACCAATCAGGCGCGAGAGGTGATATGCCCGCCCAAATCCGGTTTTCTGCTGTATGCCAGCATGGCGTTGATGATGGTGGTGCTCACCTGGCGGCAACGGTTCATTGCGGCTGGTGTGGCGATCGGCATTGACGTCGCCTTTTTGGTGGTGCGGTGGGCGCTCGGCATCAGGATCAGCGACGGCCACCCTTTCGGCAACGGCGCATTGTGGGTGATTCTGGGTCATGCGGTCATCGCTGTCACGCGCCGAAAGGGCCGGGAACGTCTTCTGCTGTTGAAGGGTGTCGGGCTGGGCCTGCTGCTCGTAGCCGGCCGCAAGGCCGGCGACATCTGGCTACTGATCACGTCGAAGACCAGACCGACAGTGTTCGACCCGTACGCGGCAACCGCCGATCACGCGCTGGGCAACCCGTCATGGCTGGCAGGCCAGTTGGTCAGGGCCAGCGGCCCGATCGGCGCCCACGTTCTCAATTACGTCTACATCCAGCTCGCGGTGGCCGCAGTCGTCGTCGCGGCGTACCAGCTGCGAAATGTTGCCGTCGAGCGCCGATTCCCGAGCCACCATCTGGTCCGCACCTTTCTGGTCATCGGCCTGCTCGGTCCCGGGATCTACATGATCTTCCCGGTCGTCGGACCCGTCTTCGCCTACGGCGCCGGGGGCGGGCACTGGGCGGTGGCCGACCTGTGGCCCAACACCTTGCCGCCGATCCATACCCCGCACCAGATTCCCTTCGACGAGATCACCCCGCGGAACTGCATGCCGAGCCTGCACACGGCATGGGCCACCGCGATTTTCATCCATTCCCGCAAGGGTCCGCGGATTCTGCGATGCGCCGGCACGTTCTGGCTGGTTGCCACGCTCGGCGCAACGCTGGGATTCGGCTATCACTACGGCGTGGATCTCGTTGCAGGTGTGGTGTTTGCACTCACGATCGAAGCAGCTCTGCGCGCGCTCGAACGGGGTTGGGACCGGTCAGGAATCCAGCTGGTCGCTCATGGCGCAGCGGTTTTCGTCGCGCTCTTGCTGGCTTATCGGTACCTGCCGGTGGAGATGGCCGAACATCCGTGGGTGTTTGGGCCACTTCTCATTCTGGCGATGACCTCCGTGGTCCATGGGTACGTACGGACGACCGGACTGTGGGACCCGGAGGCTCGACCCGTGACACAACCGGAACCGCAACCCGAACCCGTTTGAGCCGGTCCTCGCCGACGCAAACGCCAGCCGCAGGCTCTGACCACTCTCCGGTGATCAGCTGGGCCGCCTCGGGGCGGCGTGTCGCGCAGCCGCAGCAGGCGGTCCGCCAACGGGCCGTCGTGCGCCTGTCCTTCCTGGTGGAGAGCATCCAGAATGCGTCCGAGGTGCTGGTCCACCGGAGGCTCCCGTCGGCGGACGGATTCTCGTCGCCCAGCGGTTCACCGCGCCGTCAGCACTTCAGTACTTCGCTGTCGGGCCCCGCGCGGCCGTGCCCGTCGGTCCGGCCGTTCAGCCGGCGGGTTTGGCGGCGTGCACGATGTGCAGCCCTCGTGGTCCGGGGGCCGCGCGCAGGAACTGCCCGCCAGGGCGGAGGGCGGTGGCGACCTCGTGCAGAAGCTGGGAGACGTCCGCTTGGGAGGGCAGGTGGGGGAGGGTGTCGCCCACGCACACGATCACCGCGGATGCCGCGGCGCACTGCCCGGACCGTTCCGGCGAGACCCGCGCCGGTGGCGTGCGCGGTGAGCTCGTCCAGTAACCGTGCACTGGTGTCCACGGCGATCACCGGGGCGTAGCCGAGGCGGGCCAGCGCGAGGGTCTGCGGGCCGGGCCCGCAGCCGAGGTCGACCGCGATGTCCCCGCCACTCTCGGCGGCGCCGGCTGCCAAGCCCGCCTCCTGCAGCAGTGCGGCCTGTCCGCAGGCCGCCGCCTCGATGTCGCCGCCGAGCATCCAGGTGTAGTGCTCGGCGAGCAGGCGCTCATAGTGTTTCCGCGGCGGTGGTCACGGCTGTGTCCCTTCGAGGCGGACGCCGCTCGCCGCCGACTGTCCGGACAGGACTCAGGCGGCGAGGTCGGCGAGGTAGACGTTGGCGAGGGAGGCGTCCAGGGCCGTGCCGAGCGCCGCCCGGTAGGTCGGTGTCGCCTCGGCGTAGCGGCGCCGGCCGGCCTCGGTGATGCTCGCGGCCACCGCCCGCCCGGCTCGCGGTCGACTGAACCCCTGGGCGGAAGCGGCGTGTCGGGGCGGGCTCGGCTGTCGGCTCGGGCCAGGGTGGTCAGTGCTGTCGTCGTCGGGAGGAATCGTGAAGCGTCGTCTCCTCGCGGTCGTGGCTCTCGCCATGACCTGCCTGGTGCTGTCCGCGGCATCGGCTGCGGCTCGGGACGGTCATGGCGACATGGAGAGCAACGACTGGAACATCCCACTCACGAACATCGGCGTATAGGTCGGGGTACCTGCCTGGAAAGGCCGAGGGAGACGGAAGGCTTTCCGCCTCCCTGGCCGACGCGGGGAAGCGACGGATGGTCGCAACCCCAGGGCGCAATCACCGTCCCCCCGGCCTGATGCGCCCGCGCCACGCCCCGGATTCTTCACCGCGCTGCTCGATGTACTGTTTGAAGCGCTTCATGTCGCCCTTGACGCGCCGGTCGAGTGTTCCCAGCATGTCCGCGGCCCGCTCTGCGGCCCCACTGGGTTCGACATCCATGACGAGTTCCACCCTGGTGTGCATGTCATCCACGCGCTGGAAGCGGACCGAGCCTTTCTGGTCCGTGTCACCGCTGGTGGTGCGCCATGTGATGCGCTCGTCGGGAAGCTGGTCGATGATCTCCGTGTCGAACTCCCTGCGGACTCCACCGATCTTGGTGGTCCAGTGATTGTGGCGATCGTCCAGCTGCCTGACTTCCTCCACGCCTTCCATGAAGTCCGGGAACGTCTCGAACTGCGTCCATTGGTTGTAGGCGGTGCGAACGGGAACGTCGACTTCCACTGTTTCCTTGACCGTGCTCATCACTGCCTCCGTTGATCGATCCGGTGCTCAGCCGAGTACCCGGCACGCCACCGGCTACTACCTCTGCTCCCTCGGGCTCGTGCTACCGGACCTGAGGGCACTGGAAGCTGCTCAACCCGGCAGTGTGAACGTCGACGAGTCCGCGATGACTGGGCTGCCCGTGCTGCACAGAGGTGCGGGCCCAGCCACGGCCTGCGGTCGGAGACGGATTCCGTGTCGCTGACCCGGCGGGACGACCGGTGGCTCAGGCGCTCCGGGCACCTGCGGCCATGCCCGCTGCATGGAGCCTGCCGACCATCGCTCCTGCACGTTGGTGCAGATAGGGGCAACGGCTGAAACGCCGGTGTCCCGGCCGTCGTACGGGAGCCGGGGCGCAGGGCGCATCAACTGCGATTGGCCTGGGGGCTGTTGAGGTAGCTGAGTACCGCGAGTACCCGGCGGTGACCGCTGTCGGAAGGCCTGCGTGACGACCTCCGGGTCGAGCGCGGCGCCGCCCGCCGCAACCCGCTCCAGAGCGTCGAGGAACTGGCCGGGGATCTCCTGCCGGGCTTCCAGGGCCGCTCGCAGCCCCTCGTCCCGGAAGCTGGGAGACATGCGTACGTCCAGCACGGCGACGTCCGGGCGGTGGGCCGGCAGGGCGGGCAGGATCTCGGGACCGCCCCGGCGACGGCGACCATCTCGTGTCGGGCCCCGAGGTCGTCGTCGACGCGGTCGAGGAGCTGCTGCGCTTCCTCACCATCACCCACCTCGGGCGTCGCCGCACGGCGCTGGAAGATGCAGTGGTGGGTGCCGTCGCCGAACACCTGGTGCCGGCGGGCATCGCGGGTGAAGTACGACGCCGTGATCTACGGCGCCCACGAGCTCCAGGTCACCTGGTGACCAGGGTGCACTGAGAGCGCTCGGGGGCGGCCGGGGTCAGTGGCTCGGCCCTGGCCGCCCCATGCCGTGACCGCGATCCTGATGGCGAAGGGCGTCGCGCTCATCGACCGCGCACGACTGCGATTCAAACAGGAGTCCCCGGACTTCTCCCTTGCGGTGAAGGTGCCGTGTGGCATCCGAACGGCCGCTCCGTGCCTCTGCAGGATGGGGAGCCGCTGTCTGCCCGCCGGGCCACCGGCCGGTGCGGACGGTACTCCTGGGGACTCTCATCTCGCACAAGGATCACGCACGTTGACCAGAATCTCAGTCCTGCCCCTGTCTGCCCGCCGCCTCGTTGCCCTGGCGGCCGTCGGCTTCCTCGTGGCCTGCCCGGCCGTCGCAGGACAGGCCGGCGCCGCTCCGGCCGCCGACGCGTCGAAGGGCAGTGCCACCGCGGTGGCGTTCCGCGCCGCGCTGGACGTCTCAGGGCCGACAAGAACGGTGCCTCTGCACGTCTCTCTCAACGCGGTCCAGGCGCCGGCCACCGCGGAGAAGAAGACCCTCGACATCTCCCTCGACAGGGTCAACGACGACCGCCCGGTCAATCTTCTGCAGGCCGACGTCGCCAAGGCCGGAGCCGAGGTCACGAGCGGCCGCGCACAGGGAACCACCCACCTCGTGCGGGCCAGGGTCCATGTTCCGGGGCTCCCGCTGCTGCCCGTGGTGGAGGTGGAGGAGGTGACCGCCACGGCGACCTGCGTCGCCGGACGGCAGCCGGCCGCCGAGTCCCACGTCCTCGGCCCCCTCACGGCCCTGGGCAGGCCGCTGCCCGTCACGGAGCGCGGCACCACCCTGGAGGTTCCCGACGTGGGCACCGTACGGCTCGCCCTCGCAAGCAGGGAGACGACCAGCAGCACGGCCGCCGCCACCTCGCTCCAGCTGCAGGTCTCGGTGGACCCGTTGCGGCTCGGCGTCGAGAAGGTGGCGGGCACCGTGACCCTGGCCCAGGCCACCTGCCGGTCTCCCCACGCCGCCACCCGGGCGGTCACCCCGGCAGCACCAGGGCGTTCGGCGCCCCGCCCGCAGATCGTCAGCCACTCCAAGGAGGGCGACCTGGCGAAGACCGGCGCCGGCGGGCTCACCCCGTACGTCCTGGCGGCAGGCGCGGTCCTGGCCGTCGTGGGCGCGGGAGCCATGGCACTCGCCCGCAGGCGCGGCCGTAGCAACGCCTGACGTTCCGCACGGACGCCGGCTCGGGCCGGGGCGGCACCACGGGGTCGGGCCCGGCCCGGCCCCTTTGCCGGTCCGCTGCGGCGGGTGCGCGTGATACGCGGCTGACACTGGATTGAATCTGTACATTTGTCCAGTAGGGGCCGGGACTGTCAGGTGTGCGGTGGTCCCGTGCTCAGGAACGTCGCAGGCGAGGACGACATGTTCCACTTGAGTGCGCCGATCGTGGCCACATTCCTCGTGTATGTGGCCATCATGATCGGGACAGGTGTCTGGGCCTACAGCCGCACTCACACCCTCGCCGACTTCGCACTCGGGGGCCGCAGGCTCAGGGCCCTCGTCGCCGCCCTGTCCGCAGGGGCCAGCGACATGTCCGGCTGGCTGTTCCTCGCGTTCCCCGGCGCGGTGTACGCGGCCGGCGTCGGCGCCAGCTGGATCGCCGCCGGCCTGGTGATCGGCACCTACCTCAACTGGCTGTTCGTCGCACCCAGGCTGCGCACCTACACCGAGCGGGCGGGGAACGCCGTCAGCCTGTCGGCCTATCTGGAGGAGCGCTTCGAGGACCGCACCCGGCTGCTGCGGATGGTCTCGGCAGCGGTCACCCTCGTGTTCTTCACCGTGTACGTCGCCAGCGGGCTGGTGGCCGGCGGGCTGCTCTTCGAGGACGTCTTCAACGTGCGGTTCGGGCTCGGCGTGACCCTGACCGCCCTGGTGATCGTCATCTACTCGTGCCTCGGCGGCTTCCTCGCCGTCAGCCTCACACACGTCATGCAGGCCACGCTGATGTTCCTCGCCCTGCTCGTGGTCCCGGTCGTCGGCATCGCCGCGCTGGGCGGCTTCGGGGCACTGCGCGACACCCTCAACAGCAAGACGCCCGACCTGCTGGACATGGGTGCCAGGGCCGACTTCACGGACGGACGGTGGTCGTCGGGCGGGTCCCTCGGCGCGGTGGCGGTCATCTCGTTGCTCGCCTGGGGCCTCGGCTACTTCGGACAGCCGCACATTCTGGCCCGCTTCATGGGCATCCGCAGCACCCGTGACATCCCCACGGCCCGTCGTATCGGAACCGGGTGGGTCATTGTCGTGCTCGCCGGCGCCACGCTCGTCGGCCTGGTGGGCATCGCGCAGGCCGGCGTGGCGCTCGGCGACCCGCAGTCGGTGTACATCAGCCTCAGCGGCACACTCCTCGACCCATGGGGCGCAGGGGTGATGCTCATCGCCGTACTGGCCGCCATCATCTCGACCGCCGACAGCCAGCTCCTGGTGTCGTCCGTCGCTCTCACGGAGGACGTCTACCACGCGTTCCTCCACCGGCGAGCCTCGGACAGGACACTGGTGTGGGTCGGCCGCACCGCCGTCGTCGTCGTGACCCTGCTGGCCTTCGTGATCGCCCTCCGGGGCGGCGGGCTCCTGGGCATCGTCGCCTACGCCTGGGCAGGCTTCGGGGCCGCTTTCGGCCCGGTCGTCCTTCTCTCCCTGTACTGGCCGCGCATGACCTGGGCGGGGGCCATGGCCGGAATCGTGTCGGGTGCGGCCACGGTGCTGCTCTGGAAGAAGATCAATCCGCTGCTCGGCCCCTTCGAGTCGGGCATCTACGAGATGGTCCCGGGCGTCCTGGTCGCCACGGTCGCCGCCGTGATTTTCGGCAGATTCGTCGGCCGGCCCCCGAAACGGGCGTTCTGGCGGATGCCGGGCGGCGGAGTGAGCCAACTGATGCTCACCCCCTTCCTCACCCACGCACCCGTCGGCATCGCCGTCCTCGACACCGATCTGCGGTATGTCTGGGTGAACGAGCCACTCGACCGCCAGATCCCGCTCGAGCGACGGCTGGGACGGCGCATGGCGGACGTGCTGCCGCAGGCGGAAGCCGAGGCCTTCGAGGAGAAGATGCGCGGGGTTCTGGAGAGCGGGGCTCCGGTGATGGACTTCGAGTACCGCGGTGCCGCATCCACGGAGCCGGACCGCAGCCGCGCCATCTCCGCCTCCTTCTTCGCGATGAAGGACCGCCACGGCCGGAACGTGGGCGTCTGGTACATGGTCATCGACGTCACCGAGCGCTGGCGCGCCCAGGAACGCCTGGCCCTGCTCAACGACGCAGCCGCCCGCATCGGCAGCACCCTGGACGTCACGCGGACCGCGCAGGAACTGGCCGACGACGCCGTGCCGTCCGTCGCCGACTTCGTCGCCGTCGACCTGCTGGACTCGGTGATGCGGGGCGAGGAGCCGGACCCCGGCCCGGTGGGCATGGCGCCGGTCATCCGCCGGGCGGCACAGCAGTCGGTGCGCGAAGGCTGCCCCGAGGCGTCCCTGGCCGTGGGGGAGACGGTCCGACGCGCCTCCTCGTCGCCCGTGACCCGGTGTCTGCTGGAGAGCAGGACCCTCGTCGAACGGATCCTGGACCGCGCCAACAGTCCGTGGGTGACCGAGGACGAGTCGCTGGGCGCCTCCCTCCTCGACTACGACTTCCACTCGGTGATGGTCGTCCCGGTGCGGGCGCGCGGTGTGACGCTCGGGGTGGCGACGTTCGCCCGGTCCGGGCGGGTGGGGCCCTTCGAGGAGGACGACGTACGTCTCGCGGAGGAACTCGTCTCCCGCGCGGCGGTGTGCATCGACAACGCACGCCGCTACACCCGCGAGCGCACGGCGGCCCGTTCCATGCAGCGTTACCTGATGCCCCAGGGCCTTACCGGAGGATCCGCTCTGGAGGTGGCCTCGTGGTATCTCCCGGCGGACGCCCCCACCGGCGTGGGCGGCGACTGGTTCGACGTGATCCCGCTCTCCGGAGCACGGGTCGCGCTGGTCGTCGGGGACGTGGCCGGGCACGGCATCAACGCGGCGGCGACCATGGGGCGTCTGCGCACAGCCGTACGCACGCTCGCCAACCTCGATCTCTCCCCGGACGAGCTGCTGGCCCATCTCGACGACCTGGTCATCGGCCTCATGGGAGCGCACGACAGCGACACGTCGACGACGGCCGAAGACGGGGCGGCAGGCACCGCGTTCATGGGCGCCACCTGCTTGTACGCCGTCTACGACCCGGTCAGCAGATGGTGCACGCTGGCCCGGGCCGGTCACCTCCCGCCGCTGATCGTCGACCCCGACGGCGGCGCGGACATCCTGGACCTCCCCGCCGGACCGCCACTCGGCCTCGGGTACCTCCCCTTCCAGTCCGTCGAACTGGAACTGCCCGAGGGCAGTCTGATCGCGCTCTACACCGACGGCCTCATCGAGTCCTTCGACCGGGACATCGACGTCGGGCTCACCCGGCTGGGCGATGTGCTCACGGTGCCCCGCCCGACACTGGAGGAGACCGGCCGCAGGGCGATCGACGACCTCCTGACCGGCCAGCCGTCCGACGACGCGGCCCTTCTGCTCGCCCGGACCCGTGTCCTGGCCCCGGACCACGTGGCCTCCTGGGACCTGCCCAGCGATCCGGCCGCCGTCGCGCACGCCCGCACCCTCGTGACCCACCGCCTGACGGAGTGGGGCATCCCCGATCTGACGTTCACCACGGAACTCATCGTGAGCGAACTGGTCACCAACGCCATCCGCCATGCGACCGGACCGATCTGTCTCCGCCTGATCCGGGACCGCGGCCTGATCTGCGAGGTCTCCGACACCAGCAGCACCTCGCCACGCCTGCGCCATGCCAGGACCACCGACGAGGGAGGACGCGGCCTGCTGATCGTCGCCCAGCTCGCCCACCGATGGGGCACCCGCTACACCAAGACCGGCAAGATCATCTGGGCGGTACAGCCCGTCCCGGCCGACATGATCACCTAGGGCTACGGTGCCGGCCTCCGGATCGGGCGCCATGTCCAGGAGCGGGGGAGCCGGGGAGCGGGGCAGCCTGGACCGCTTCGACGGACGTGGCCGGTCCGTCACGGTCTGGTGGTGACCGCGGCGTGGTCCCCGCGCCTACCAGTGAGCGGGCCGGCCGAGCGTGGGAGGCAACCGGGTCGCTGAGTCTCCCCTGGCCGCGTTCAACTGTGCCTGGGTGAGGAACAGGGCACCGGTGAGGTCGGCCCCCCTGAGGTCGGCGTCGCGGAGGTCGGCCCCGATCAGGTCGGCGTCGCGCAGATCGGCCCCGCCGAGATCGGCGGCGACGAGCAGGGCGCCACGCAGGCTCGCCCCCCTGAGGTCGGCACCGGCCAGCTTCGCGCCCATCAGGTCGGCGCCGCGGTGGTTCTTCTTGCGGCCCGGGACCCCGGCCCGGGCCAGCTCGCTGGCCCGCAGCAACAGCGTGTTGACCTCCCCGCGCAGCGCGTCCACATCGAGCCCGGTGATCGACTCGGCGCTGCCCCGGGTCAGGCCGTCGATACGGGCCAGGGCCCGCCGCAGCTCCCTGTGGACGGGGCGGGCCGGCTCGAGACCGAGAGCCTCGGTGACGCACCGGAGCAGCTCGTGCAGCTGGCGCATGACCGGGAAGACCTCGAACATGGAGCGCGCCGTCTTCGGCGACCGACGCCAGTCGGTGCCACCGAAGGTGATCTGGGACACCTTCTGCCCGGCGCCGAAGCAGTCGAAGACGGTGCAGCCGGGGTAGCCCTTGTCACGCAGGTGTGCGTGGATGCCGCAGCGGAAGTCCGACTGGAGGTTCGAACACGGCTGCCCCGCCGGTTTGTTGACGGCGAAGTCGGCCGAGCGGGCGAAAGGCAGGGCCACGCAGCACAGACCGAAACAGCTGGCACAGTCGGCCTGCAGGTCCTGGCGAGCGTGGAGGTCGTGCAGGTCCTGGCGGTCCGGGGAGGTCTCGCGCTCGCCTACGGCTCCGCGGTCCCGGGACCTCGTGCGGTCGTGGGGCGTGATGCGGTCGTCGCCCCTCTGATCCGGCCGGTTGTTCCGCGACTGGCGGCTCTGCCCGGCCTGCTGCGGCTCGCGGCCCCGGCCCGCGGACTCGGCACGGTCGCGGCCCGTGGATGAGGAGCGGTCCCGGCCCTGTGCCCCGGAAGGACGTTTGCCCTCGCCCGCTTGGGAGGGGCGTCCCTGCCCGCCGGCGGCAGTGGACCGCTTGCGTCCTCCCGCGGAGGAGGGCTGCTTGCGGCCCCCGGAGGAAGAGGGGGATCCGTGCTGTGGCGACACCGTGCGTGCTCCTGTGGGGCGATGACCACCGCATACCGCGGCGCTCCGAGAACGCCGTCCATTCTCGCAGACGGCCGGCGTCACCCCGAGCGATCCCGTCGCTCTCAGTCGGCTTGAAGTGGTCCTCAGTATGGTCACGGTGCGGCCCTGGTGGGACGGCACAGCGTGCGCACCGTTTTCTACACTCGCCTGATGAGCAACTACACGTGCACTCATTGCGGCACCGTCGGTCTGATGGAAGGTTTCATCGAGGATGCCGGCGAGCACTCGCGTGGCTACGCGCGCTGGATAGAAGGGGCGTTGGAGCGGGGGATTTTCGGGGGCGCCAAGCGGATGGGCCGGCCCCGGCGGCAGATCGAGGCGTTCCGCTGTCCCAAGTGCGGGCACCTGGAGCTGTTCGCCTCCCATGAGGCGTAGTTGACCCTCGAAGTCCTCTGGCCGGCCCCGCAGGCCGGGGTGTGGGAAGCACCGTGGAGGCGGCGTGCCGTGGCCGGAGCGGGGTCGGCTGCGGCGGCGCGGCGATCGGGTCACGTATCGGACGCGAGAGGCGGCAGGTCGGCGTCCGGGCGGCAGGCTGGCCTCATGGGGAGAGACGGGGCGTGGAGTGCAGCCGGCCAGGAGCCGGTGCCGATGGGGAGTTCGCTGGGACGGGGCGGAGTCGCCGGATGCCTGTGGAACGGCTGTCTTGCCGTGCTGGCGCTGGCCCTGCTGGCAGTGGGCGGAGTGTGGGTGTGGCTGTGGCTCGCTCCTCGCCACTGGGAACACGAGGCCCGCGATCAAATGGAGAAGCAGGCGGCGGAGACCAGGGCCCGGCTGGCGGACTCGGCGGCTGACGGGGTTCTGCTCGGCACCGAGATCGACCGGGATCTGCACACCGCACCCATGGAGGGTTCGGTTCAGGTACGGCGGCAGGGCGGCACAGTGACGGTAACCGCGCCGCTTGCCGGTTTCGGGCCGGGTTTCATGGGCCCGACGCGGACAACGGGCTGCTACCGGTTCCGGGTTGTCCCGCCCCACGTCACCGCTGTGCGCACTTCCGACGGTGCGTGCGGTGGCTGGAGGCATGCTGTCCACCGGCCTGCTGGGGAGGTCGCGGACGACGTGGTCGCCGAGGTACGAGTGGCTCTCGGCAAGGGAGGACTCGACGCCGTGAGAACGGCAGAGGTGTGGCGGACACCCGGGATCGACGTGGTGCGGATGGAGTCCCAGAAGGGCCGATTGACGGTCACCGTCCGACTGCTCACTGGCGTGGGCCCCTCCACGGCCCCCTGCTACGCCTTCCGCGTCCAGCAGGATCCGCCCTCGGTCGCGCCGCAGAAACTGGCACCAGGTCGCTGCGGCTGAGGCGGGGTGAGGGCGCGGGCCTGAACCGGATGCCGGATTTCCGTTGCCGTGAGTCCCTTGTGCGCGGGGCTGTTCGGCGGCATTCTCACTGATCGGTGCATGTCAGGAACGAGTCATTCTGGCACGTCTCACGGGCCCCATCCCGAAGGGCCTTCCGCTTCCCAAGAGGAGGATCAGTGAGAACCAAGCGCACCCGACTGCTCGCCGTCGCCGCAGGTCTCGTCGCCGCCACCCTGGCGGGAGCACCCACCGCCGGTGCCGCGGACACCTCGGTTCGCGGCGTGGCGCAGCTGGCCCGCGTTTCGGACAACATCGCCAGGGCCGGTGTCGACGGCACCGCCTGGTACGTGGACCGGGCGTCCGGCCGCGTCGTCGTCACCGTCGACAGCACGGTCACCAAGGCCGCCATGGCCCGCATCGAAAGGGCCGTCGGCGCCGATCCGGGGGCCGTACAGGTCAAGCACGCCGACGGTGTCTTCCGGCCGCTGCTGGGCGCCGGCAACGCCATCTACGGCGGCCAGTACCGCTGTTCGCTCGGTTTCAACGTGGTCAGCGGCAGCACGTACTACTTCCTCACCGCGGGCCACTGCGGCAAGGTCGCCAAGACCTGGTACACCAACCAGGCCCACACCACCCTCATCGGCCCGACCATCGGTTACGACTTCCCCGGCAACGACTACGCCCTGGTCCGCTACGACAACACCGGCCTCAGCCACCCCGGGGGCTACAGCGCGGCGAACGCCTACGTGGGTGAGAACGTCAAGCGGACCGGTTCCACCTCCGGCACCCACAGCGGCACCGTGACCGCGCTCAACGTCAGCGTCCGCTACCAGGGCGGCGGCACGGTCAGCGGCATGATCCAGACCACCGTCTGTGCCGAGCCCGGCGACTCCGGCGGCCCCCTGTACGACGGGACGAAGGCACTCGGCATCACCTCCGGCGGCAGCGGTGACTGCACCACCGGCGGCACGACGTTCTACCAGCCGGTGCCCGAGGCGCTCGGCGCCTACGGAGTCAGCATGTACTAGACACCAGGGCACCGGCATCCGCCGTACACCGCGGCCTGACCGTCGAGCCGCCTGTCGTGACAGCTCAACGCGGCGAGGCGGCTTGGCTGTTGAGGGTGGCGCGGCCTGGCACGATACGGGCGCCGTTCCGGGGAACAGGCCAGGCGCACCACGGACAGGTCGGGCCGGTTCGTCATCGTCACGGCGGGCGAGGCCGAACCAGACCCACTTGCCGCGGTCACCGACCGCGGTGGCGCCCCACACGTGGAGGCCGCACAAGTCGCCTTTCGGGCGGGGCTTCAGGACATCAGCTTGGCCTGAGTGAGGCTCGCTGGTCGGCGGCGCTCGCCCTGTTCGCGGCTGCCGTCGGCATGTGAGAGCGGGCGTCCGCAGGACGTGGGCACGGGCGACAGAGGCCTTCGCCCGCGCGCGGGGCAACCCTCCGGCAGGTGAATACGAGGAGTGGAAGAGGCACTGTCAGCCAGCGGCTGTTCGACCGGTCTTCATGGCGAGGCACCTGAAGGCCGCGACGGCGCACCCCTAGTCTCCTAGCGCCTGATCAGAAAGGACCTGATCAGTGGACAACCTCCCCGCTGACCGCTCACACCGGAGGTCCACCGTGTCCTTGCTGTCCCGCATCAAGCGCTCGCGCCGGGCGCTCTCCCTCGCCGTCGCCCTCCCCGCCGCCCTGGTCGGAACGTGGGCCGCTGCCCCGGCTGCGCAGGCCGCCGCCCTGCCCACCCCCGACCACGTGGTCGTCGTGGTGCTCGAGAACCACTCCTACGAGCAGATCATCGGCAGTACGAGCGCCCCGTACCTCAACAACACCCTCGTGGCCGGCGGCGGAAACCTCACCAACTCGTTCGCCATCACCCACCCCAGCCAGCCGAACTACCTGGACCTGTTCTCCGGGAACAACCAGGGCATCACCAACGACAACTGCTACACCCCGCAGTTCAGCAGCGCCGCGAACCTCGGCTCCGAGCTCATCGCCGCCGGCAAGACGTGGCGCAGCTACAACGAGGGCCTGCCCTCCCAGGGCTCCACGGTGTGCACCAACTCCGCCACCAAGTACGCCCGCAAGCACAACCCGTGGTTCGCCTTCAGCAACGTCCCGCTGAACACGGCGCAGACCTTCACGCAGTTCCCGACGGACTACACCACCCTGCCCAAGGTCTCGTTCGTCATCCCGAACCTGTGCGACGACATGCACGACTGCTCCATCACCACAGGCGACAACTGGGTGAAGAACAACCTCAGCGCCTACGCCACCTGGGCCCAGACGCACAACAGCATCCTGGCCGTCACCTTCGACGAGGACGACAGCTCGCACAGCAACCACATCGCCACCGTGTTCTACGGCGCGCACGTCGCGCCGGGCAGCTCCACCTCGACGCACTACAACCACTACGACACGCTGCGCACCCTCGAGGACCTGGCAGGGTTGACGACACACGCCGGGGCCGCGGCCAACGCCTCCGACATCACCGGCATCTGGAACTGACCGTGCGGCAGGGTCCGCACACAGCCGGCCCGCAGCGGTGAAAGCAGGACCGCCGCCCCACACGAGGCGGCGGTCCTGCCAACCCACCTCGCGGCCGTCGCCACCCCGGACTTGCGGTGAGCGGATCCGCTTCCCGGGTGGCAGGATCAGTGAGGTGTCCGTCATCAGCAAGCTTCAGATCAAGCCCGGTCAGAGTGTCGTAGTACTGGGCAAGCCCGACGACGTCCATCTGGAGGTGGCATCCGCGGGTGACGCGGCCTCGGCCGATGCGGTGCTCGTCTTTGTGACCACCTCGGGTGAACTCCTCGGGGCGGATGCGCAGGCGGCGCTCGCCGCAGCGCGGCGCGACGCCCTCGCCTGGGTGGCCTACCCGAAGGGCGGGAAGCTCGGAACGGATCTGAACCGCGACAGCCTGGCCGCCGCGCTTTCCGAACGGGGCGTACGGCCCGTGCGACAGGTCGCCATCGACGACACCTGGTCGGCGCTCCGGTTCCGACCCGGCGCCTGACCTCCGGTTTTCCAGGAGCCGGCGACTGCGCCTTCCGGGATACGGGGCACATGTCCCTTAGTGTGTCGTTCGGTTGTGTACGTCCGTGCGCGGGATGGGGTTGAGACCGTGGCGTTCGCGGAGCCGGGCGACGACGGTGGGTCCCTGCCCTCTCACGCGTCGGCTCCCCGGCCCGAGCGGCGTCCCTGGGCGCCGCTTCTCGCGGTGTGCGCCGGGTATTTCATGGTCATCCTGGATGTGACGGTCATCAACGTCGCCGTGCCCGTGATCGGCCGGGACCTGGCGACCTCGCTCACCGGCATCCAGTGGATCACCGACGGCTACACGCTGGTCTTCGCCGGCTTCCTGCTGACCGGCGGAGCACTGGGCGACCGGCTCGGCAACCGTCGGGTCTTCTGCTGGGGCGTGGCCGTGTTCACCGTGTCCTCGGCTGCCTGCGCCCTTGCGCCGGACGCCGCCTTCCTGGTCGCTGCCCGGTTGCTGGAGGGATTCGGCGCGGCACTGATCGTCCCCGGCTCCCTCGCCCTGCTCCAGCAGGCCTATCCGGGGCCGGCGGAACGCTCCCGGGCCTTCGGGCTGTGGGGTTCGATGGCGGGCATCGCGGCATCGGCCGGGCCGCTGCTGGGCGGCCTGCTCGTGTCCACGGTGGGGTGGCGCTGGGTCTTTCTCATCAATCTTCCCGTCGGTGCGGTCTGCCTGCTGCTGAGCCTGCGGCACGTGGCGCGTTCGCCCCGGCAGGCCGCCCGGCCCCTGGACCGGCCGGCACAGTGCGCGGTCGTCGCGGCGGTGGCGCTGCTGACCGCTGCGCTCAACGAGGCAGGACGACGAGGCTGGACCGACCCGGCCGTCCTAGCCGGGGCCGGGCTGGCCGTGACGGCCGCCGCGGCCTTCGTGGTACGTGAGCGACTGGCCCGGTCGCCCGTGCTGCCCCTGCCGCTGCTGCGCTCCCGGGCGATGAGCGGGGGAGCCGTCATGGGGCTGCTTTTCAACTTCGGCTTCTACGGCATGGTGTTCACCGCGAGCCTGGATTTCCAGCATCAGCGGGGCTTCAGTGCCCTCGGTACGGGGCTGGCGCTGTTCCCGGCGGTGGCGATGACCATGTTCGCGTCCATCCTGTCCGGGCGGTTGTCCCGCCGTACCGGTGATCGTCCCCTGGTCGTCGGCGGCATGCTCCTGGCCGCCCTGGGGCTTGCGGGCTGGGCCGCGGCGGGCGCCGAACCCACCTACCCGCTGCTGGTGGCCCCGATGATGGCCGCGGGATTCGGCACCTCATTCGCCCTCACCGGCTCCACCGCGACGGTGATGGGTGCCGCGCCGCCGTCGTACTCGGGCGCCGCCTCCGCCCTGTTCAACACCGCCCGCCAGATCGGCAGCGCCACCGGCGTGGCGCTCGGGGGCAGCCTGCTCGCCACGGCCCACTTCACCACCGGTCTGCGCACCAGCATGACCGTCGGCGCGCTCGCCTACCTGACCGCGGGGCTTCTCGCATGGCGGTGCGTGCCGGCGGGGCCCCGGGGGAGGTAGCGGGCGCCGGCACGGGTCGACACCGGCTCCCGCGGCGGCGGTGCGGCGGCTCACAAGCCAAGGTCATCGAACTGGTCGAGATCGAACTGTTCGAGGAGGAAGTCGACCGGTGCGGGGCCCGGGGTGGCGGACGTGCCGTCGTGAAGAGCCTGTTCCGCCCAGATGACCTTGCCGCGGGTCGTGTACCGCGTTCCCCATCGCTCGGCGAACTGCGCCACCAGGAACAACCCCCGTCCGCCTTCGTCCATGGTCGCCGCCCGCCGCAGGCGTGGCGAGGTACCGCTGCCGTCCGACACCTCGCAGATCAGACAGCGTCCGCGCAGCAGCCGCACGCCGACCGGCGGTGAGCCGTACCGGATCGCGTTCGTCACCAACTCGCTGACGATCAGTTCCGTGGCAAATCCCGTCTCCTCCAGTCCCCACTCCAGCAAGGTCTCCCTGCACCGCGCCCGTACCGAGGGCACCACCGCCGGGTCCGACGGCACATCCCACTCGGCCACGCGCGAGGGCGGGAACATCCGGGTACGTGCCGTCAGCAGAGCGATGTCGTCGGAGCAGTGCGAGGGCTTCAGCGCGTCGATCACCGCCTGACAGGTCTCCTCCGGAGTGCGGCCCCCGGAGCCGCCCAACGCCCGGCGCAGCCTCTCCATCCCCACGTCGATGTCGTGGCTGCGGTTCTCCAGCAGGCCGTCGGTGTACAGCACCAGTTGTGAGCCCTCCGGCAGGGACACCTCGGTGGTCTCGAAGGGGTAGCCGCCCAGACCGAGGGGCGCCGAGGCCGGCACACCGAGGCAGGCGACCGTTCCGTCCGGGCGCACCACCACCGGTTCCGGGTGTCCGGCCCGGGCCATCGTGAAGGCCCCTTCCACCGGGTCGTAGACCGCGTACAGACAGGTCGCTCCGGTCACGCCCGCCCCCTCGTGGCCGTCCGCGGCATCGCCCGTGCTCTCCTCGTTGTCCATGCGCCGGACAAGGTCGTCCAGGTTCCCGAGCACCTCGTCCACGGGCAGGTCCAGGGTGGAGAAGTTGTGCACCGCGGTGCGCAGCCGGCCCATCGTCGCCGCCGCGTGCAGCCCATGACCGACGACGTCACCCATCACCAGGGCCACGCGCGCGCCCGGCAGCGGGATGACGTCGAACCAGTCCCCGCCCACCCCCGCTTCCGCGGGCAGATAACGCCAGGCCACCTCGAGTGCGTCCTGCTCCGGCTGGGCCCGCGGCAGCAGACTCCGCTGCAGTGCCACCGCCATGGCGTGCTCCCGGGTGAACCTCCGGGCGTTGTCGAGAGCCACCGCCGCCCGTACGGCCAGTTCCTCCGCGAAGGTGAGATCCTCGGGCCCGAACGCCGGAGAATCCACGGTCCGGTAGAAGTTCGCCACGCCCAGCGCAACGTTCCGTGCCCGCAACGGCACGGTCACCAGCGACCGCAGCCCGCACTCCAGGGCCTTCCGGGCGCGCTCCGGGTCCTGTGCCCGCCAGCCGTGTGCCTGCCGCAGGTCCGTCTCCAGCATGCCCCGCCCCTCCTGCAGCGTCCGCATCTGCGGGGTCCCGGCCGAGAACGTGATCACCTCGCCGAGTGGATACACCGGCATCATCCGCTGTTCACCGCCGATCGCCGCCCGGCGCAGATGCCGCCAGCCCTCCGCAGTCGGCTCCCACCCCCGGAGCACCGCCTCGAGCAGGTCGACCGTCACCAGGTCGGCGAACTGCGGCGACGTGACGTCGGCCAGCTCCTGGGCCGTGCGCCCCACATCCAGCGTCGTGCCGATCCCCACGCCGGCCTGGTACAGCAGCTGCAGCCGCTCCCGCGCGACCTCGGCCCGCCCCGACACCGCCGCCAGTTCCGTGGTGTCCCGGAGGGTCACCACGCTGCCTCCCCGGTCGGCGTGCGGGTACGTCGGCCGCTTGTTCACCGCGAGCAATCGGTCCCCTGCGGGGTGCACCTCATCGGTGACCGGCTCCGGCGACGACAGCAGGCGCATGACCGGCTCCGGCAGTCCCAGCTCCGGTATCGGGCGCCCCGGCGCGTCCGCCGGCAGTCCGAGCAGCCGTGTCGCCTCGTCGTTGGCCAGCAGCAGTCGTCCGTCGGCCCCGGTGATCAGCACGCCTTCCCGTACCGAGTGCAGCACCGCGTCGTGGTGCTCGTACAGCTGTGCCAGCTCCGCCGGGGCCAGGCCGTGCGTCTGCCGCCGCAGCCGCCGGGCGACCAGCGTCGTTCCCGTCATGGCCAGCACCAGTGCGGCCGCGCCGCTGGCCAGGACGATCGGCAGCTGTGGCATCCACAGTGCCGCCACGTTCCGGACCGTGATTCCGGCGGAGACCAGACCGACCACCTTGCCGTGCGCGTCGGTCACCGGGACCACTGCCTGCACGTCCGTCCCCTTGCCCGCGGGCAGCGGCGGCCCGCCGGCCTGCTCGACGACGGTACGGCCCTGCAGCGCCGGTGCGATGGTGCCGACGAACTTCTTCCCGATCTCGCTGGGGTAGGGATACGTATAACGAATTCCCTGCGTGTTCATGGCGACGATGAAGTCCACACCGGCGCGCATCCGCGCCGCCTCGGCCCGCGGCTGGAGCACCGCCGTAGGGTCCCGGCCCTGCAGCGCCGCGGCCGTGCCGGGGGCATTCGCGAACGTCTGGGCCGCGACGATCGACTCCCGTCGCCCCTGCTGCAGAGCGTCACTCGACGCCTGGAGCACCATTCCCACCACCGCGGCCACGACCAGCAGGACCACGATGACGACCTGGAGAAAGAACACCTGACCGGCCGCACTGCGCAGGTCCAGCAGGGAAGCGCGACGTTCGCGCGCGCGTCCGAAGGGCGGATGACGTTCCGGGCCGCGAGGATGCCCGGAAAATACCTCCATACACCCTTGATAGCACCAGGGTGACTCCTCGGCGCTCGCTCCGGTGGGCGCGGATTCCGCGTGACCCCGGACCGTGCGGGGCATGGAGGCGCTCGCTGAGGGACGACGGCGCGCAGGGAGCATGCGCTCCCACGGAACGAAGCCCGTTATGCCCCGATAAGATACGTTCTGTGATCAGGACAGGACGGCCTCGGCGTCATCGCCCGCCCTACGGTGGCCGACGGGAGCCCGTATTGCTGTCGCCCGCCATTCTCACCGTCCTCATCGCCGCCCTGGCCTTCGCCACCCCCCGCGAGATCGCCTTCAGCCGTCTCCTGCCCGCCGCACCCGCCCTCGCCGCCGCGATGTGGCCCGTGCTCGCGACGATCCTGCTGGGCGCGTTCTGCCTGCTGGTGATGATCGGACTCAGCCTCGTCTACGCCGATCTGGGAACGCCGTACACGGCAGCTGCGATCGTCGCGGTCACCTTGGCGGCCGCCTACACGAGCCATCTCCGACTCCAGCGAGAGGAGGCACTCTTCCAGATCCGGCTCGTCGCCGACGCGGCACAGCAGGTGCTGCTGCGCCCGCTGCCGCGACGGGTCCAGGACGTCGAGATCGAGTCGCTGTACCTGGCGGCCCAGGAGCAGGCCCGCATCGGAGGCGACTTCTACGAGGTGGCCGACACGCCGTACGGGGTTCGGCTGCTCATCGGTGACGTGCGGGGCAAGGGGCTGTCGGCGGTGGGCGCGGCCTCGGCGGTGATCAACTGCTTCCGCGAGAACGCGTACGACCAGCCCGACCTGAGGGGCATCATCCATCGCCTGGAAACCAGCATGGGCCGCTACAGCGTCGCGATCCTCGACCCGGATCAGCCCGAGCACTTCGCCACCGCACTGATCGCCGAGATCCCGTACATCGGTGGACATGTGAAGATCCTCAACTGTGGGCATCCCCCGCCACTGCTGGTGCAGAACGGCGAGATCCGCGTCGTCGAGCCCACTGTCCCCTCGCCGCCCCTCAATCTCGCGACACTCCTCGGGGACGACTACCACGTCGACACCGTCGCCTTCGCCGCGGGCGACCAGATGCTGCTCTACACCGACGGTGTGACGGAGACCCGGGACCGCACCGGCACGTTCTTCCCCCTGCCGGAGTGGATGCAGCAGATCGGCCCGGCGGCGCCCCGTGAGCTGCTGGACCGGCTTCACCAAGACCTGCTCCACTACAGCGGCGGGAGGCTCGACGACGACATCGCTGCGGTCGCCGTCCGCTGTTCGCGCCCCGGGACTCAGCAGCGCCCTGCGTAGGTGGCCGGCAGGCCCAGGTCCTGGGTGCCCAGGTGACATACGAGAAGCCCCATGAAGGCGGCGCCTGGGCAACCCTGGACCTGAGATTCAACCATCGCCGCTCGGCTTCGGCGGCGAGTGTGGGCCGTTAGTTGGCGGCGTACTGGGGCGCGGCGTACGGAGCCGGAGCCGCCTGCGGAGCAGCGTAGGGGGCCGCCTGCGGGTCGTAACTGGTGGCTGGAGCCGTCTGCGGGGCAGCGTAGGGAGCCGACTGCGGGGCGTAGTACGGCCGGTTGTACTGGTAGCCGCCCCACGTGGCCACGGCGGTGGCCTGCGAGTTGGCCACCGCGGTGCCGCCCCCGACGGCCACGGCCGTGGCTTGCGAGTTGGCCACCGCGGTGATCTGCGGCGGGGCGCCGTAGCCACCGGCAAAGCTGACTCCGGCGCCAAGGGCGGAGAGCCCCGCGACCGCGGCAGCGACAACGGCAACGCGCTGAATCTTGCGCATGATTCGACCCTTTCGTACCGGGACATCGAGCCCCGGGGTTGACTACTCAACGTGAGCATATATGCCCGCTTTGTAGCAATTTGGGATCAATGGCGCTCTATATGCCGTGTCGGTCGCTCGTTTCGCTTTGTATGACGAACGCCATTGAATGGGCCGGCTTCCCGGTGAGTGCGGTGTCGGGGAGGCACATGAACGGCAACTGCGCCAGTTCGAGCCGCCGCCGGCTGGAACGGATCGCCGAACAGCTCGACTTCGTCGGCACCACCCCGACGCGCAGCGGCGTCTACGTCGTCGACCGCCTGCGGCGGGGGAGATCAGCGCCCAGGAGGCGCTGGCCGACGGTAGCCCCGCGAGTCGCCGTCGGGGGCCGCGTCGCGCCCGACAACCCGAGCCAAGTACCTGCGGGTGACGGTGAATTCGGGAGACCACGCCGACCTCGACTCCGGCGCACGGAAGCCCACCGGGATCACCGAGGTTCGCGCCCGCACCCGGCACCGCAGCCTCGACGCCCGAAGGGCGAGTAAGACGGTGGCCGCGCCGTCAACATCATCGAGTGCTGACCGGCGCCGCCACCGCAGCACATCACAGCGTCCCGGTCGTTCCCATCCCGGACGCGCTGCCCGCGAGCCACTCGTCCCATCCCAGGTTGAAGTCGGCGTAGCCGTTGTCGGCGGGGGCCTTCGCACGGGGCGAGCCCGTGATGGTGACGGGGTCGCCCTGCTTGACCTGGCCGTAGAACCACTTGGCGTCCGCCATGGACAGGTGGACGCAGCCGTGCGAGCCGCGGGCGCTGCCGCTGCCCGGATAGGGGTCGCCGGTCGAGTAGTGCACGTACGTGCCGGACTGGGTCAGGTGGATGTCCCAGGGCAGCGTCAGGTCGTAGTAGTTGGGGCTGCCCTTGTCGCAGCTGATGCCGACGCTGCAGGAGGTCATGTGGACCTTCTCCTGCTTGTCGATGACGGCCATCGTGCCGTTCCACGTCGGATACTGAGCGCTGCCCGCATTGATCGACAGGGTGCGCACCACCTTGCCGTTCCGGGTCACCTTCATGGTGTGGCCGGTCACCGAGACGTCCGCGCGCACGTCGTCGCCGATCGTGAAGGTGTGCGTGTAGTTGCGCACGCCGTAGCGCCCGTCGCCGTTGCTGACACCCTGCAGGTCAGCATCGATCTTGACCTTCGTGCCGGAGGGCCAGTACGTCTTCGGGCGCCAGTCGGCGCGCTGGTCGCCGAACCAGTGCCAGGCGCCCGCCACCGGCTGAGAGGCGCTCACCTTCATGTGCTTTTCCACCGTGGCTCGTGCCTTCGCCGCCACCGGGTTCGTGAAGACCACCGAGATGGGCATGGCCACGCCGACCGTGGTTCCCGACTGCGGCATGATCGAGTCCAGCAGCATCGGCGGGCCCGCGGGCTTCGTCGGTGACGGCGAGGCGCTCGCGCCCGGCTTGCCCGACGCCTTCGCGTCGCTCCCGCCGGCCGTGTCAGTGCGGCCCCCACCGCAGGCAGTCACGCCCACCAGCATCGCACCCGTGACGAGTGCGATCCCTATGCCGCCCTTGCGCCGTCCCACGATCTGCCCCGCTCTCTCGCTCTTCGGCCCTGACGGGCCCGACTCCCTGTCAGACAGAGAGGAGATCGCCACAGTTGCACACCTCCCGTAAAACGTGTCCCAAATCTCGGTGCGCATCGCCGAGCCGGGGACCATGAGGGGGGGGCGACATGGGCGCTTCCCACCTCGAGAGCACGTGTTCCCGGGCTGGCCGACGCGGAGGCCGAGGTCCGTTCATCACCATCCTGACCAAGGCGCAAAAGCCAACACCGAGCTGCGCCGTCCTACGCCTGGTTGTCACGGACGGTGACCGCACGGCGGAGGGCTTCGCGGCATGCCAGGACGGCGGGGTGCCGGCTGCGGCCTTGGTGTACGACGGTGACGATGCGGCGTGTGCGCTGGCCGCGGGGGAGTTGCCGCAGGGTGACGGTCGGGGCTGTCCGCTCCAGACGAGGTCGGGGAGGAAGGCCGCGGCGTGCTTCTGCTCGACGAGGCGCTGGTGGAGCAGGAGGTCGGTGGTCTCGAACCGTACGTCGGGTTCGAACCCGGCGTTGCGGCACAGGGTCATGGCCCAGTGTCGTGCGACTGTGCCTTGCTCGTGGCCGGCCGCGGGGACGCACTGCGTACCCTGGGCGGAATCGTCACCGGCTGCTGCTCTGGGGCGCGCTGACCGTGGCCGGGATCACGGCCGTGCTCGCCGCCTCGCCCGCGGCCTACCTCGCTGTCAGACTCATCGGCGCCGGCTACCTGGTGTTCCTGGCGCGCAGGCGCTGTGGCAGCACCGCCGTGCCGCATCCGCCGTCTCAACGGAGAGCGGTGCTGTCGCCGGAATCCCGTGGCGAACCGGGCTGGTCAGCAACGTCCTCAACCCGAAGATCGCCGTCTTCTGCACCGGGCTGCTGCCCACGCCGGCCCCGCCCCACCTGCCGGCCGCCTGGGCCATGACGCTCCTCGACCTCCTCCACACCACGCTCACCCTCGCCTGGCTGGCAGCTACGTACTCCTGGTGGCCAAGGCCGGACACTTCCTCGAAAAGCCACGGACCCGCCGTGCCCTCGGGTGCACCACGGGTCTCGTGCTGATCGGCTTGGGTCTCGTGATCGCGACCACGTCCGGCTGATCCGCACGCGCCACCCACCTCACCGCTTCCGACAACCTCCGGGAGGGGAACCTACGGCCGCCGCATCATCAACACCTCCAGCACCTCGTGGAGATACGCGCCGAACTCCCCGCCCTCCTCCGGGGGCAGCACCGAGGGCGCGGCATGGCCGAGTTGGGCGTGGCCCAGATAGACGGTGTACGCGAGCAGTCCGCGGCGGCGGGCCTCCGGCTCGGGGAAGCCGAGGTCGGCGAAGAGCTGTGCGACGTACGCCACCCTGCGTTCGGTCACCCGGCGCAGGGCCGCCGCCACTTGGGGGTGCTTGGCGGTGGCGAGCAGCGCGACCTCGAGCGGGTCGGCCGTGGCCGACGTGATGGCTTCTGTGAAGAGCAGATGGATCCGCTTCCTGGGGTCTGTCTCCGCCTCCACCTCGCTGATGGTGCCCTCGGTGTTGATCTCCGCCCAGCGGTCGAGAGCGGCCTCGATGAGCGCGTCGCGGTTGGCGAAGTGCCAGTAGAAGCTGCCCTTGGTCGTGCCGAGCCGGGCTGCCAGAGGCTCCACGGCGACGGCCGCGACACCGCCCTCGCCGATCGCGGTGAGCGCGGCGTCCGCCCAGTCCTGGGCGGTCAACCGGGCCTTCCTGTCCTGCCGTTGCTGCCGTTGCGCCATGACCATACGCTATCGTATGGTCAACCGTACGGCAGCGTATGGAGGTGTTCGGTGACCGCGATCCGCAATGTCCACGAGCGTGTGATCGAGGTCCCCGCGGCGGCCGCCGGTGCCCTGCTCGACCGCCTCTCCGCCGCGGACGACCCGATCTTCCCAACCCCGGCCTGGCCGCGGATGCGCCTCGACGGCCCACTCGCCGTGGGCTCCGACGGCGGGCACGGCCGGATCCGTTACCACGTCACGGCCTACGAACCCGGGCGTCGCGTCCGCTTCGACACCCCGCCGGACGGCGGCCTCGACGGATACCACGAACTGACGGTCGCACCGGTCGGCGCCGGACGCTGCCGCGTACGCCATGTCCTCGAGTGTGAGGCGCGCGGCCTCCTCCGGTTCCAGTGGGCCTGCGTCATACGGCACCTCCACGACACGATGGTCGAAGAGATCTTCGACAACATCGAGCGGGCGGCGGCCGGCGGCGTCGCCCGCCCCGTCCGCTGGACACCGTGGGTCCGGCTGCTCCACCGGCTCGGCTGGGCCCGGCCCCAAGCCGTCGCCACACCGGCGGGGGCCCGGCTGATCCGTACCTGCCTCGACCGTTCCGACTACGAGGACGCGTACCGGATGGAGCTCCTGCCGGGCCTGCCGCGTGACCCGGCGGCCTGGACGGGCATCCTGCGCAGCGCCTTCCCGGTCCTCGACCAAGCGGACGGCGAACTGCTGCTGGACGTGAACACCGCGGGTCTGACGGCCCGCGCCTCGATCCTGGTCGATGAGCGGTACGTCACCCTCAGCACGGCGGTGAAGGCCGACGGCCTGCGCGCACGCCTTTACTGGGGCGTGGTGCGGCGCGTACACCCCTTCATGGCCCGCACCATGTTCCGGCGTACGCACCGCAGGTTGGCCCTCGCGGCGCCCAGCGCCGGAGAGCGGCATGGGGCGGCCCCGCCCAGAGTGTCCGTCACCGGATCACCGGACGAGAAGTGAGCCGGGGCCCGTGTCCCAGCGGTTGGCATACCGCTCGTTCTCCTGACCAGACGTCAGCCAGGTCGTTCCGTGGCCCGGCCGGTCAGGAGGCGGTGGTTGATGTGTCAAGGTGCGGCGTCGGTGGCATCGAGGTCCTCGGCCAGGAGGTGGCCGGTGCCTTCGTCCAGTTCGACCGCTTGGGTGCCGCTGGAGGCCTGGGCCTTGCGGGTGTCGGTGGGGGTCCAGCCGGTCCACCACTTCAGGTCGTCGACGCTGACCGGGCCGAAGGCCTTGAGACGTCCATGAGCCGGCGGGGCGTGAGCGCCGGATCCGGCCCTCGGCGGCGAGCGCGGCCAGTACGGGAGAGCTCGCGCTCGCCGTGGCTGGTAGGGCTTTCCTGGGAAGGTGACGAGCTGTTTGCGCAAGTCGGGGACGTCGATGGCGGGCTGGTCGGCGGTGGCCTCGCCGCGCAGGGTCAGGGCCTGGACGGCGGCCTGTTCGACGGCCGCGTAACGGTGTTCCACCGTAGACACTCGACCATCACACCACTCCGGTGATCGTCTCCGGTCAGAGCACGCTGCGCGGAACATCCTTGACGAACACGATGGCGTCGCTGTCCATCAGGTGGGCCGGGTCCAGCGGGGCGTAGCCGAACCAGGGTGACACACGGGGTGTCGGCAGTCTGTCACCGAGGGCGGTGGCCAGCCGCGAGGTGTCGATGACACAGCGGTCCTCCGGGAGCGGGAGCGCGTACAGGAGGCCTTCGAGGGTGTCAGGGCGCGGGGTGTCCACTCCTTGGTGCCGGATCGTACCGAGGGCCGTGGCCACGAAGGCGTACTCCGTGCCGAGACGGGCGCTCACGATCGCGCCGGCGCTCCACCACTGCACCGGCCCCTGCCACATCTGCATCGTGCTCTTCTCCCGCTGGAGATGGGAGTTCTGGGCGTGGATGAGCGCCGGGCCCCGTTCGGCGAGGGCGAGGAGGTTGCGGGCCATCATCACATCCCGGAGCGCGCACAGCCGGGTCATGCGGACCGGTGAGGTGTCGGCCATCCAGTAGTGGTAACGCAGCAGGCCGGTGGCGGTGCGCGCGTACAGGCGTGCACGGTCCCAGTCGTCCCGCGAGGTCTCCGTGATCAGGTGGGGTGTCTGTGCGTCCAGCAGCGCCACGAGATCGTCGGCGAGCAGCCGCAGACGGCCGGCCTCGGCCGACCGCCCCACCGACTGGGCCGGGTCCATCATCGCGGCGGGGTTGGTCCACCGGTCGTCGGTGCCGAGCAGGCGGTCGAGTGTTTCCGCGGTGCAGGGGAGCAGGTCCGCGTCCACCCGGGCCGCGAGGTAGCCGTGCAGCGCGGTGAGGGCCTGCCGGGGGCTAGCGGCGGCGGTGATCTCCAGCGGGCCGTCGAAACCGGCGAAGCGGAGCCGCTCGGACGCGGGCCGGCCGTCGTTGTAGGCGCGCATCCAGCGCACGAGTTCGCGGTTGGCGGCAAAGGTGCCCCAGTCGTGGCTGAATCCGCGCTCCATGACCTCGTCGAGGGTGCCCGTGCCGCAGGTGACGTAGTCGTCCACGACCAAACCCATCAGGCAGTCGCTCTCGATCGCGACCGTGCGGTAGCCCTCCTGCTCGACGAGCTGCCGGAAGACCTCGTTGCGCAACTCGAGCAGTGTGTCCTCGCCGTGGGTGGGTTCGCCCAGGGCCAGCAGCCGGGGCCGGTCTGGGAGCAGCCTCATGACGGTGGCAGCCTCGACTGCATGGGTGGTGTCGGTGATGTCGATAGCCATGCCTTCAACGGTATCGCTGAACCTTCGGTTGAAACTTTTTCCGCGATATCGTTGTTCCATGCGACGGAACCCTCAAAACGGTGGGCGACTCAGGCCGGTGGATCTGGCGCGGCGGCACGGTCTGTCCACGCAGGCGGTCAGGAACTACGAGGAGGCCGGCATCCTTCCGACCGCCGATCGCACCCCGCACGGCTACCGCACCTATACCTCCCTGCACGCGGGGGCCCTTCGTGCGTTTCTTGCCCTGGTGCCCGGTCACGGCCACCAGACGGCGACGTCGATCATGCGGGCCGTCAACCAGGGCGCGGTCGATGAGGCGTTCCGCCTCATCGACGAGAGCCACGCCCAACTCCTTGACGACCGGCGAACCCTCCAGGCCGTGCAGAGCGCCCTGCGTGACCTGGCACCCACCGCGGCGTCCGGGCCCGGGGCACGGTCGGGTTCCGGTGCGGGGTCCGAGCCGGCCGCGGTGTCCGGTCCCGGGGTCACGTTCATCGGTCCGCTGGCAGGGAAGCTCGGAATCCGGCCCGCTACGCTCCGCAAATGGGAGCGCGCCGGGCTGGTGCGCCCGCGCCGCGACCCGCTGACCGGGTACCGCGTGTACGACGAGGCCGACGTACGGGACGCCCGGCTGGCCCACCAACTCAGGCGGGGCGGCTACCTGTTGGAGCAGATCGCCCCGCTGATCGCCCAGGTACGGGCGGCCGGTGGGCTCGAACCGCTGGAGGCCGCACTGGGCGGCTGGCACGCCCGGCTGTCCGCCCGCGGGCGGGCCCTGCTGACCGGGGCCGCAGAGCTGGAGACCTACCTCCGCGAGCACGAAGAAGCGCGCGCAGACCTGAGCGAACCCACGCCGGATTCAACGCGCTAGGGAAGTCACGATGGCCTGGCTGTCCGTCTCCAGTGGCGTAGCTCCTCAGCGAGGGTCCTGCGGTCCGCGTGCGACGAGCGGGCGGCTGCCGTCCTCGGGCAGGACAACGAGGAAGCGCCGGATTCCGTCTTCGATGTGGGCAAGGCCGATCGTGCCGGCGGAGTCGCAGGCCTCAGCGGCGGGTTCCGCGCCTTCGGTCAGCGTGTCGAGCCTTGCGTAGTGCCTCGCCAGTGTCGAGGCGGGACCGTGGAGCCACAGACCCACCCGCGCCCCTCTCCGAAGTGCGGCGAGGAGGTCGTCGCGGGCCTCCCCCGGGGCGGCGGCCTGGAGCGCGTTGTGAAGCCGCTCCTGAGCGCACGGCTGTGTCGGAGCCGCTTCAGCTTTCTGGCGGCACTTCGGACAGGCCTGCGGGCCCGCCGGGTCGAAGAGGTGCCGATAGCGGGTGGCCTCGCGCTCTGGAACGCCGCAGAGTGTCCCGCTGTGGGCCATCGCATGCTCGACGCCGGTGACTTCGCCGAGCCGGCCTGCGCCGAAGCGGGCCGCCTCCCGTGCGGTCGCGAAGGACCAGCCGTTGTCCGGGCCATGGATCATGCCGGCGACGGTGCCACAACCGTCCCGCCCGGCCGGTCCGATCCTGTACCGGGGACACCGCTGGATCAACCTCCATCCGGCCCCAGCTGCCCACCCGTGCCCTGCGCGTACGGCCGTCTCCTGTACGAAGCCCTCGCCACCGACGGCGACACCTCGCCGGTAGGGATTTGGGGCCGGCGAGGAACGCGCAGTGATCAGGAAGAGACTCCTCGCTCTCCGTCCTCGTCCTACACCGCCTGCCGAAGCTCCTTCTCCAACAGCGTGAAGGTCTTGGGAGCCCCACCCGGCTGCGGCTTGCCCTCCTTGTGGCCCACGATGCGGTAACCGGAGTCCCGGTAGTAGGCGTTGAGCTGTGCGTTGTCGGCCAAGCAGTCCAAGCGCACGCAAGTCCGTCCCGCCGCAGCCACTCGGCGTTCCGCGGCCCCCAGCAGCAGCCGCCCCGTCCCGGGCACGGCGGTACCACGGTCAACCATGAGCCGGTGCACGTACCCGGCCACGGGAGGCTGCGGGCCCCACGCAGCCTCGTCCTCCCACCACAGCTCCCAGGCGCCGGTGATGTGCCCGCCGGCTTCCGCGAGCCAGACCTCGCCGTGCACCATGACCTGGCGGAAGTGGTCCTCGGCCAGCTCCCCCGGCTGCCACTGGCCGGTGATGCCGCGGGCCAGCATCCAGCGGGCCGCGTCGTCGCGGAGGCGGACGAGAGTCGCCAGATCGGCCTCAGTGGCAGGGCGAACGCGCAGACCATTCACCCGGCGATCTTCGCACAACTGTCCCACGACGGCATCTGTCAGACGTCCTCACGAAGGGCGAATTCGCGGACCTGCTGCTTCGACCTCCCTGCCGATAGGCTCGACAACGTCTGCGAGATCGCCGAAGCCCTGGTTTCTGGGCACCGAGGAGTGTCGATGCACCGCCCGGACCCACGGTATGCGGCACGGATCGCCACGTATGGGAGTGTGGCCACGCGGCTGTCCCTGCTGAGTGACCATCGGATCGGCGAGGCCGTGGCTGCCGCGGACCCGCTCGGCTCGGGTATCGGCGGCAGGTCGGCGGAGCTGGACATCGATGGCACGCGGGTGTTCGTGAAGCGGGTCCCTCTGACGGACACCGAGTTGCTGCCGGGGAACGCGCGATCGACGGCGAACCTCTTCGGGCTTCCGCTGTTCTACCAGTACGGTGTGGGCTCGGCCGGCTTCGGGGCCTGGCGGGAACTGGCCGTGCACGTCATGACCACCAACTGGGTCCTCAAGAACGAGTACGAGGGCTTTCCCCTGATGTACCACTGGCGCATCCTGCCCGACTCCCCTCCCGAAGGATTCACCGACGAGTTCGGAGGCATCGACGGAGCGGTCGCGCACTGGGAGGGCTCATCGGCCGTGCGGGAGCGGCTGGAGGCCGTCGGCCGGTCCTCGTCCAGCCTGGTGCTCTTCTTGGAGCATGTCCCGCAGACACTTGCCGACTGGTTGCACGACCACCGGACCGCCGCAGCGGAGGGTGCGGAGGACTCGCCGTACCTGTGGGTGGAAGAATCCCTGGCGCGCGGCACCGACTTCATGAGCTCGCACGGACTCGTCCACTTCGATGCCCACTTCGCAAATGTCCTGACGGACGGTCGACTGCTGTACTTCGCGGACTTCGGACTCGCCTTGAGCTCCGGCTTCGAACTGTCGGCAATGGAGCGGGAGTTCCTCTCCGCCCACCGTGCGTATGACCGCTGCCACACCGTGAGCCACCTGCTCCGCCGCCACCTGCCCGACCGGCTGCGCGGCGGCAGGGAACACGACGTATTCCTGCGCGAGTGGATCGCCGGCCACCGGCCCGATGGCGTCCCGGGCGAGCTCGCCGCGATCATCGACCGGCATGCCCCAGCCGCCGTGGTCATGGGCGAATTCCAGCGCCGCCTGCTCACCGAGACCAAGCGAACGCCATTCCCGGCCGCGGACATCGAGCGAGCCTGGCGCACCACTGCCGTCGCGGCGTCCCGCTAGGGCCTGTCCTCGGGGCGGCCTGACCTGCAAAACCCACCTCGCCGAAGAAGGCGGCTGCCAGCCCCTCGCTCTCCTGATCACCCCCGGCCAGTGGGACGATGCCCCACGATCCCCGAGCCGACGAGGGCCAGTACCTGGCAAGACCCACCGCGCCCCGCTACGTTGGTGTCTGCGCACAACTGGGCAGTGGAGGGGGCCAGGCGTGACGAGCGGGCAGGGCGGCCGAACATCTGCGACCGCAGCAGCCGATACGGAGACCACACCACCCACGGACCCGCACGCGAACCCGGATGCGCAGGCTGACCCGGGTGACGGGCCGGACCACTTAGCGGGAGGCGACCCGGGGCAAGGTGAAGCCAGCCTCGCCGAGTACCTGTTCTTCTTCCTCGGCCTGTTGCCTACGTTCATTTCCGGGACACGGATCTATCTGATCGCTCACGGCGACCGTACGACCATGCTGGAACTGCTCGGCACGCTGAACGTGAGCGCCCTGGCGCTGGACACCTTCATTCGCTTCATCGGTGTGATCGGCGGGGCGGTGACGGCGTTCCTCCTGGTGCGCCTCATCCTCGAACGCCCGGAATCCCCTCCCCGCTCCTGGCTCCGCCGCGTCATCTGGGACCACCGCCGCCCGGCGCTCTGGCTGCTGGGAGGCACCTTCGCGGCGTTCATCAGTACCGCCTACGTGGAAGAGTTCTACGACACCGACCACAAGTGGACATGGCAGCCCGTCGACCTCTTCAGGATCTACGCCTGGCTCGCGGTGCTGTATGTCGGCCGCGCACTGGCTCTCTGTGCCTGGCGACGCCGATCCGCGTCCCGACGACCGAGCCCGGACGGCACGTCGGCCGACACGACGGCGGGCATAACGGACGGGACCACGGATGACCGCGGCGACCCGGACCAGGCTCAGACGTCGGCTGCGCCCACCCGAAGCCCGTGGCGCATGTGGGGAGTGGCGACGTACACCCTTCTCCCCGTCGCCGTCCTGATGACGTGGTCGCTGCTCAAGCAGTCCGACGACCGCATGTGGCTGCCCGCCCAGGTGATCACCCTCGACAGCGTCCCCGCCGTGATGAAGCAGGAGGGCGTTCAGCAGAACCCGGAGTTCCCGCATCTGAATGTCGAGCACGACGGTCACTACACCTTCGTCGGCTACGTCCTCGAGGACAACGACACCTCGGAGACCATCCTGTCCTCCAACGGAGTCCTGCTGTCCGTCGAGTCCAAACGCGTTGTCGACCAGGAGTTCTGTCAGTACGAGCCCACCCATGACGCCGCGGACGACACCCCCCTCATCGACCGCATCCTCAACCACGACGACTCCTGGAACCCCGGGTTGACCTGTGAGGACCTACTCAAGAAGACGTCGACCACGGTCCCTTGAGATGTTCGCCCGGCACGAGGGCATCCAAAGACCTGAATACAACCCTGCCGAGGACCGGAAGGCGCTGCCCGTACCCCTACCGGCGGGCGACACGGTACGGCTGTGGGTGTCCGACCCGGCCGCCGTGCAGTACGGCGGCCGGGTCGGCGTACGTGGTCCGGGCGGAACTGCCGGAAGCGGACGTGCAGTCGGCTCCCCGGGAATCCCTGGTCCCGCGTGGCCCCCGGTCCCGGGCCGTCAGGAGACACGGATGTCCGACCAGTTCGTGGCCTTGCCGACCTGCGACCGGCTGTCGAGGCCGCCGTGGCCCTCGCCCCGGTTCAGCCAGGCGCGGCCGTCCTTGTCGAGCGAGATCAGGTCGGCCCGGCCGTCCCCGGACAGCTCGAGCCCGCCGACCACGTCCTTGTAGGAGGTGCCCCAGTCCTTGAAGACCGGCGACCGCGGCGTCATACCAACCAAGATCGCCTCGCGGGGCAGGCTTCTCCCCTCTGTTCAGCGGAGTTCACCGAGCGGGTGCAGCACTTCGCCTTCGTCGCCCAACGACAACTGCGCCCTGCGCCGCTGCCGCCTTCAAGCGCCTCAAGGGCCCGCTGCCGGGTCGTCGGACGGCAGCACCGGCTCCTGGCCGCCGCCGCCCAGCCTCGCCGGTCCGAGCGGCGTCGATGTGGCACCGTTCACCCGGTCCGGTCGCGGCGGCCGCCATGGTCCGTCCTGCCCGACGACCCGACGACCCGGCGGGTCGGCTGCTCGCGACGACGGAAGCCGTCATGCAACGGAAGCCGTCATGCAGACGGGACCGGAGTCTCCGGCGGGGTGGGAAGAGTCCGTCCCAGGCGGGCGAGTGGGGACAGGGCCATCAGTGCCAGCGACAGCAGCATGCCCGCGGCTGCTACCAGGAGGCTGGTGCGCGTCCCCCACTCTTCCGGGAGAAGGCCGCCGAGCAGCGAGCCGAGCGGGGTCAGCCCCAGGCCGACAAAGTTGATCGTGGCGGCCGTGCGGCCTTGCATCCGCTCCGGAGTAGCGGACTGCCGGACGGCCATGACCGTGACATTCACCAGCTGGCTGAAGGTCCCGAAGACGAAGCTGATCGTAAAGAGCGCGGGAACCGTCACCAGAGAGGTGCCGTGCAGTGCGGGCACAAACAGGAACACGCCATCGCCGAGTGCTGCCGCGGACACGAGCACAGCGCCGTATCCGAAGCGGCTCGGCAGGCGGGCGGCCAGCAGCGAGCCCAGGAGCGCGCCCGGTCCCGTCGCCGCGAGTGCCAGCCCAACAGTAGTGCCCGAGAGATGCAGGTCCCGTGGCAGGAGCAGCAGATAGACGGTCATCACAGCCGCGAAGAAGAACTGGAAGGCGGCTGATGCGAGGCACACAGGCCGCAGCAGGGTGTCACCGGCGACAAAGCGGAGGCCCTCATGGATCCGTCGCCAGACCCGGGGAGGACGCTCCGAGCGCTCCGGGATGGATTCGCGGCGACCGATCCCTCGGATCGACAGGAACGACAGCGCGAAAAACACTGCGCTGGAGGCGGCAGCGATCGGCGCCGACAGCACAGACACCAATACACCGCCGAGGGCGGGACCGCCGATCTGCGCAGCGGACCGACTGCCCTCGAGCGCACTGTTGCCCCGCACCAACTGATCGCGCTTCACCAGCCGTACCAAAGACGACTGGTATGCGACGTCGAACAACACGGACAGAGCCCCGACGGCGAAGGCGACCACGAGCAGCGCCGGCAAGCCGAGCCCGCCGAGGAGGGCCGCCACGGCGGCGGCGCCCAGTGCCAGGGCGCGGCCGGCGTCGGTCAGCACCATCAGCGTGCGGGTCCGCCACCCGTCCACCCACGCGCCGGCGAAGAGCGACAGCAGCAGGATCGGCGCCTGCCCCACCGCACGGAGGGCGCCCAACTGGCCGGCACCGGCGTTGAGCGTCAGGACGGCGTAGAGCGGCAGAACCACCAGACTTGTATGTTCACCCAGTTGGGAGGCCGCCTGGCCCACCCAGAGCCTACGGAAGTCGCCGTCCTGCCACAGGCTTGACGGAACAGGCCGACCGGAATCGGATACAGCGGAGGAAGAGGACGGCACAGGGACCTCTCGGATGACCGAAGACGAGACCCGCCAACCGGCGCACGACGCGTGCACCGACCGTTTCAGGCTGCGGGAGAGGAAGGCTCGCCATGCCGCGCATCAAGGGCAGCACGCGATGACAGGCCGCCCACGGCCTCGAACGTCAACGCGTGCTCGGACGACCGACCATGTCTTCGCTCCTCGTGAGTCACTCGCTGCGCAAACACTAGCTCCCGCTCGGCGGGGCAGGAAAGGGCGATCAGAGGCAGGGCGGTCGGCGCGAGTTGTCCGGCTGTTCGCGTAGTCCGGCTGTTCGCACCGGGTCACGAGGTTAGGGGCGGCTCACTGGTCGTTCGGTCTCCGGAGGCCACACACCCGGCACCGAAATCGTGTGCGCTGGTTGGCGGCTTCCCGGGGGCGGGCGAAGCAGACGCTGGGCCTGATGGCGCCGCTCGATGAGTTTTCTGGTGGCGGCGCGGGATCGCTTGGCGGCGTTGTCATGGCGACCAACCCCGGTCGCTCGGTGACCTTTGCGGTCTGCTGACGAGACGAACCGCCCCGAAGTCAGGGTCCGTTACCCGCAGTTGTGCGCGCATGCGGTGTCGCACGTGCGGTGGGGCGAGGCGCTCGGGGGAGTGGTCCGATGCTTTGGCTGGTGCCGGCAGTCGATGGGTTGCACATGCCGCTGGCTTGGTGGCTGTCGGAGGTGTGGTGGCAGTGGACGAGCCGGCCGACGGATCACGGTGCTGCTGCCGACCGGGCGAGGAGAGGCCGGGGACAGCTGTGGATCCCCGCTGTTCACCACCACTTGCTTCAGGGAGGAAGTAACTGTCACGAACAGCATCTCCGGTCACATCCGCCCAGTCTCATCAGACCAGGCCAGGGGCATCACAGTCCGGCATCCTGCCACCGGACCGACGCCGTCGCCGGCGGCGCAACGAGGACCGGTCCTTTCGAGACCGAGAACCTCTCGGCGTCTCATCGAACTGGATGTTCGGGGATCGTCGGAAGGACTTTCTGGGCGATGTCGAGGAGAACCCGGTCCTCCGGGAGGGTTCCGGAGGTGCTCCACACGGTGATGTCGTAGTAGCCGCCCCGGTCCTTGCGGTCGAGGGCCACGGACAGCGTTCTGGCCAGAGGGCCCTGTTCGACCGGTCCGCCGGATCCGCCGCTGCCGAGACTGATCTTGAACTTCATGGTGTGATCCGAGGAGAGGACCGCGGGCCGGCCGAGAACCGTGAGCGTCCTGATGTCCTGCTCATCCCCGAACTTCATCAGCTTCACGTACTGGGCCGTCGACAGCTCGTTGTATGTGGCCGAGACGTCCACGGTGTACGTGTCGAACGTGACCTCGGCCTCCGGCTGGGCGACCTTCCCATCAGTCAGCGGAGCGGTGTTGGTGGTGCCGGACGCCGAATTCGCGGTCTCTGCAGGCGTTCCAAGGAGCTGGGCCAGGTCGGGCCGGTTGAGCGCCTTGCACAGTTCCTCACCGGTCACAGCCCGGCGCGTCTGTGTGTAGGCCTTCGGCAGCTCCTCGTGTTGCCTGCCCGGACATGCGGCGGGTTGCGGGGTGCCGTCGTCGGAGGGCAGCACGCGGGGGGCCACCCACAGCGCGGCCGCGAGTGCCCCGAATACAGCCACGGCCGCGGCGGCCTGGCCCCAGGCGTTGTGCTTCTCGGCGGTGTCCGGGCCGGGACGGGGCCCGACTGCGGCCTGGGCCCGGACGGTGACATCTCCCGCCGCTTCATCCGCAGGAGCCGCCGGGTTCGGGTTCCGGCGTGCGCGCAGGGCCCGGACCACCGCGTGGACGCGTATGGCGGTGAACACGAGGAACACCACGCCGAGACCGGCCGCGACCCGGTCGTGGTCGCGGACGGCGAGATACGTGATGCGTACGCCGAGAACGGAACCGACCGCGATGAGCAGGGGCTCGCGGACCCAGAACGGCAGGAGGCGGAGGAGGAAACCGAGCATCCGGTGATCTCATCAGGACAGGACCGCGTTGGCCGTGGTGGAAGCCACAGTTCCGGGCGGCGGTACGGTCGTACCGCCGACGACGGCCGCGGTGTCGTCCTGGCGGAGGTCCAGGAGGCTTGACGGTAGTGAGCAGGCAGCGCCGGCAGCCGTGCCCTGCGTGAGCGGTCCTGGGACGACGTCGCTGAGCATTCCGGGAACGCCACGGCGCCTGGGAGCCGCAGTCCTCCAGGGTGGCGAACACGTCCGGCTCGCTCGTACCGGCCGGCGCCTGCGGGGTCTTGGCCGGACGTGGGCGACGAAACCGCGAGGGTGGCTCTCACCGCAGCGGCATGAGTTCTGCCGGGCCAGTCGTGCCCGGCCGGGCGGCCCCCGCCTGTCGTCTGCTTGACGGCCCGTCACTCGCTGCCTACGCCAGCAGCACACGCCCGGATCCATTGGCCTCCCGGGCGAGTCCGATGGCCGCGTTCTCGTCGCCGCCCCAGTCCGGCCCGGGCCCTCCGGGTACGGCGGGCGGTCGTGCCGTCGGTCCACTGCCCGGTCACGGCCGTGCCGCCGGGTCACCGGCCCTGAACCCGGAGGCGGACCGGGTGCGTCGTCAGGTGTTCGGGGGCAGAGCAGCAGGTTGCACGGTGCAATGATCCGTCCAAGGGCTCCTGTCGAGGGTGACAGCGGTTCCCGGGCCGGAGCATTGTTAGGGTCGGGTGGTGTTTTCCCTCCGTGAGCCCGTCTTCTTCAGCCGCCTGCGCGAGGCGCGCCGAGTCCTCGTCGCCGGTGCGGGCGGGGGCTTCGACGTCTACGCCGGCTTGCCCCTGGCCCTCGCGCTGCGGTCGGCCGGCGCCGAGGCACACCTGGCCAGCCTGTCCTTTTCCGACTTGTACGGTCTGGACCTGGACTCCTGGGTCGCGGAAGACGTCGCCGCCGTCCGCCCGGACACCCCGCTGCGTGGCGACTACTTCCCGGAGCGCTCCCTTGCCCGCTGGCTCCACTCGCAGCACTTGCCCGACACCGTGTACGCCTTCCCCCGCACGGGTGTCCAGCCGCTGCGCGCCGCCTACCGGGCCCTGCTGGAGCACTTGGGCGGGGTGGATGCGGTCGTCCTGGTGGACGGCGGGACCGACATCCTGATGCGCGGGGACGAGCACGGGCTCGGCACTCCGGAGGAGGACATGGCCAGCCTGGCGGCCGTCGCTGGGCTGGACGAGGTCGAGCACCGGCTCGTGGCATCCGTGGGCTTCGGCGTGGACGCCTATCACGGTGTCAGCCACTCGCTGGTGCTGGAGAACCTGGCCGGACTGGACCGCGCCGGAGGCTATCTGGGTGCGTTCTCGCTGCCCCGCGAAAGCCCTGAGGGAGCCGCATATCTCGATGCGGTGGCCCATGCCCAGCGCTGCCACGCGAGTCATCCGAGCATTGTCCACGGTTCCGTCGCCGCCGCTGTGCGGGGGGAGTTCGGAGACGTACGGTTCACCGAGCGCACCCGCGGCAGCGAACTGTTCGTCAATCCCCTGATGGCGCTGTACTTCTGCGTCGACCTGCCCGCCCTGGCGCGCGCGAACCTCTACCTCGACCGGCTGGAGGACACGGTTCTGATGCGCCAGATCAGCTCCGCCGTCTCTGCCTTCCGCGAGGAACTGCCCCGGCAGCGGCAACCCCGGGCCTTCCCGCACTGAGCCCGGCGGTAGTACGAGGATCCCTGTGCCGATGGGCGAGAATCCCCCCGCAACGGCACGGGAGCCCTGCTCGTCCTGCAGGGCTCTCAGTCCGTACGTCGAACCATTTCTTTCGCGGGCTCTCGATCTCCACCCCCGGCATGGTGAACTGCTCGTCCTTGTCAAGGAACGCCACCTCCTTCTGCGAGGTCCACCAGTTGTCGCAGGGCCTTCCTTGACGCTTCATCAAAGAGGTCGGCCGGCAGGCATACTGCACTTCTGCCGATGCCGATCTCCTGGCTTCTGGTCGGTTGCCTCGACCGCCCTGGGCGACCACCCCGTTACCACGGCCAAGCCGGTCTCCGAGGCAGGAGGAATCTGGAGCCGATGCGCGTCGGGAGTCCTCGACGTCGGCTGCGGACCCGGAACGGTGACCGCATACCTCGCCGAACGTGGACTCGACGTGGCCGGGGTGGATCTCTCTCCTCGGATGATCGAGAACGCGCGCCGTCTTCATCCGGAATGCCGCTTCAGCGTCGCCTCCGCCACCGACCTCGACCTTGATGAAGCGTCGCTCGGCGGCGTGCTCGGGTGGTGGTCACTGTTCAACCTCCCCCGTAACGTCCTTCCTCAGGTTCTCGCCCTGTTCGCGCGCGCGTTGAAGCCGGGCGGACACTTCATCACCGCGACACACGTCGGCGACGAAGACGCGGTGCGCACCGAGGCCTACGGAGGTGTACCCGTTCGTTGGACGACACACAAATGGCGGCCGGAACAACTCGTCGACCTGATCGAGCAGGCTGGACTGCGCCCGGTCGCCGAACTTCGGCTCCCTGCGGATGAGCAGAGCGGGCCGGGTGTGGTCATCATGGCCAAGCAACCCGGCTGATGTTCCGGCGTCGGAGCGACACAAGGGCTCGCGCCGGGAAAGGCTCCTCCGGACGGTTGCGCCCTGGTTGAGGAGGCAGTTTCGCGGCAGACCGCCGCGATGCGCGGACTCGGCCAGAGGCGCCCCCCCGAGCGGGAGGATGCGCCGGCCACGCTCGAGGCGGCCCGTGTCGAAGCGCTGGACGGCCCGGATCGAGCGTGCGAACGGAGGGGCGGGCGCCCGACTGCCGACGCTGCGCAGCCAGCTGTCGTAAGGTCTCCGAGGAAGCCCGGGGGACGAGAACGTGCCGTACCTCGTCACACCAGCCGGGCAGCCGGGCAGGCTGCGAAGAGTAGAGGGCCCTCATGGCGAGGACGGCGGCACTGGAGTTGCCCGGCTGGTACGTGACGGCGGGATGCCTGTTCCGTCCGGGTGGACGCGGTGAAGGAGGTCCGAGAGGCCCGGCCGGATCATCAACGTCCATGCGTTGATCGCGGACGCCGCCAACGCCGACGGACACCGCGAGGTCCTCGGCCTGGACGTCGCCTCCGGCAAGGATGGCGCCGGCTGGTCGGCCCTCCTGCGCTCCCTGATCGCCCGCGGCCTGACCGGCGTCCAACTCGTCTCGGGGGCGCGGTCCTGGCCGAGCAGAACGACGAATGGACCGAGGCCCGCCGCTGCATGAGCCGCGAACCGCTCGCCAAGGCCCGCCTCCACCCCGATCGAGTCGGCAACCGACCAGACCGCCCCGGCCACCGACGCCCACCGACCCACCGCATAGCCTCAAAACGAGATCATCGAGTGGCCGTCGACACACCGGTCCAGCGGACGTGACCTCGACGGGCGGGAACAGCCGTGCCGATCGAAACCGTTGGACTGGCAGAGGGACCGGCATCGCGCAGGCGGGGAGCAGAGATCGACAGGTCATCCGCCCCGACGTGTTCCTGGGCCCTTGTTTTTCTGCCCTGCGTCTGGTCACCCCGATATTGCGGGCGACCGCGTGCCGGGGCACCGGCAGACTCAGACCGACCACTTTTTGACCGGAGGACTGTTCCATGAATGACCGGCCCTTGACGCTGATGGCTGTGCACGCTCACCCCGACGACGAGGCCACTGGAACCGGAGGTGTCCTCGCGCGCTATGCGGAGGAAGGCATTCGCACGGTGCTCGTCACGTGTACCGACGGCGGTTGCGGCGACGGGCCGGGGGGTGTCAAGCCGGGCGAGCCCGGGCACGACCCGGAGGCCGTCGCCGCGATGCGGCGTCAAGAGCTCAAAGCGAGCTGTGAAGTCCTGAAGGTCAGTCATCTGGAGATGCTGGGCTACGCTGATTCCGGGATGATGGGCTGGCCGGCCAACGACGCCCCCGGAGCCTTCTGGCAGACGCCCGTGGAGGAGGGCGCGGCCCGCCTCGCCGAACTCCTGCGGTACTACCAGCCCGATGTGGTCGTGACCTACGACGAGAACGGGTTCTACGGCCACCCCGACCACATCCAGGCAAACCGCATCACGATGGCGGCGCTGGAGATGACCGGGATGGCTCCGAAGGTGTACTGGACGACGGCGCCGCGCTCGATGATGCAGCGGTTCGGGGAGGTCTTGCGCGAGTCCGGCGCGGACTGGGAGGAGCCGGATCCGGCCGGGGACGCCACGATGCCCGAGATCGGACTCCCAGACGAGGAGATCACCACCTGGGTGGACACCACCGACTTCGGCGGTCAGAAGTTCGACGCGCTGGCTGCACACGCCAGCCAGGGCGAGAACATCTTCTTCTTGAGGATGGGCAAGGAGAGGTTCACAGAGCTGATGGGCGTGGAGACCTTCGTCCGGGTCCAGGACACCACCGGCGCGGCCGTGCCCGAGAACGACCTCTTCGCCGGGTTGCGCTGATCATCCCCCTCGTACGGGTCTTGGTGATCGCCTGTCGGCTTCTTGCTCCGGGTGTCGTGGTCGAGAGTGACTGCCGATGGCTGGAGGCTCGGGGGGAGTCGGTGTCCTGACCAGAGCGGGAAGATGGAAGACTGGACGCCTGTGACACTTTCCGATCTCGCTCGCCGTATCCACGCCGCATCCCATCTGACCGGGCAGTTCACGCTCCGGTCCGGGCGTTCTGCCACGGAGTACTTCGACAAGTACCGGTTCGAGGGGGATCCGGTCCTGCTGGATGACATCGCCCGGCGGATGGCTGCGCTGGTGCCGTCCGGGACCGAGGTCCTGGCCGGCCTGGAGATGGGCGGCATCCCGGTGGTGACCGCGCTCGGCCGACACACTGGTCTGCCTTGCGCGTTCGTACGCAAACAGGCCAAGCCGTATGGCACCTGCCGCCTCGCCGAAGGCGCCGACATCGAGGGACGCCGGGTGCTGCTCGTTGAGGATGTGGTCACCAGCGGAGGACAGATCGTGTTGTCGACCGCGGACCTGCGTGCTTTGGGGGCTCAGGTGCACGAGGCCCTGTGCGTGATCGATCGTGAGCAAGGCGGTGCCGATGCCCTCGCGGCCGAGGGCATCGGGCTGTTGTCGCTGCTGACGGCAGCGGACCTGCGGGCGGCTGCCGCCTGAGCGGTGGGGACTGGTGGCCGCTCTGTCGCGAGCGCCTCGGTGATGGCGACGCGGCCGGCACCATCACGTCCCCCTCGTCACCGCCGCCCAGGCCTTCCTCACCCTCGGCTCGACCCCAAAGTCCCGATGCCGGCCAGAGCCTCTGCCAGGTCCTCGACGTCGTCCGGGACCTGCTGAGGTGCTGGACCGGCACGCGCATCACCTGCGGCGGCCGACCCCCGACCAGCGGAAGCAGGACCTGACGAAGCGCTGGGATCCGTCCTGTGGATCTCTTGACCGCCTGGCGGTCACACTCCGATGAAGCGCACTGTTTCCGTCATGTCCGCCCGCCCGGTACGCAGTCGCGGCACCCCTTCCTTCTCGAATCCCACCGAAACGCCGCAGAACAGCACGAGCCCGTCGTCGGCACCGACTGTCTGGCTGACAGTCTTGCGGTACATGGTCCACATCACCTGGGGGCAGCTGTGCAATCCTTCAGCCCTCAGCAGCAGCATGACCGTCTGCAGGTACATTCCCGCGTCCCCCCACTGTCCGGGCCCCATCGTCCGGTCGAGGTAGCAGAACAGGACGACCGGCGCCCCGAACGCCTCCGAATTCAAGGCGGCGATCTTCCTGGGCCTGTCGGGGTCGTCGCGCTCGATTCCCAGCGCTTTGTACCGCTGGGCGGCAGCGGCGGAGAAGCGGTCCAGATACGGTGACGTCAGTTCGGCGGGGTACATCGGATACTCCCGCTCGTCACCTGGGTCTCCCGCCAATGCCCTGGCTGTGGCGCGCCTCTTCAGTTCGGCCAAGGGCTCGCCGGTCACGACAAACACTTTCCACGGCTGGAGGTTCCCGCTCGACGGAGTCCGCGTCGCGGCGGCCAGCACTCGTTCGAGTATCTCTTTGGGTACCGGCCTTTCGCTGAACGCCCGCACGGCTCTGCGGCTGTCCACGGCCTCGTACACATCCACTGCTTCGCGTCCTCTCACTCGACCAACCTGCTCCCTCTCCGCCCCGATGTACGTCGACACGCTGCTGATGCGGCATGTCCACGTCAGATCCGAAGTGGGCCGACACGCTCACAGACGCGCACCGGCGGGCGCTGCCCCCCGGCTGTTCTGGACACACGTGAGGCCAGGCCGTGATGGTGACCGGCACGCCCATCGGTCACCAGGGTGTGCCAGAGGTCGGACACCTTCCAGCAGCGCCGTAGGGCCAGCCCCATTCTCCTTGTCCAGCGGCGGGCGGGTCAGCGGTAGCCGGAAGCGGTGCCGTCGACCGAAGATCTTGATACAGCGCTCAACGGTCAACGACGAACTCCGTCCACAGCCTCGCCGTTCACCAGGCCGTCGTATCCGTGCGGCGGATCGACCTGTCCATCAAGGAATCAGGGCGACAGACCAGGCGATGCTGCGAGCTGAGCCGGCGAGTTCCCGGAACTGGAAGCGTAGTTTGGATCAAGAGGAGGCAACGTCGACAACCCTGGCCAGCTCGCCGGCCGACTCCGACGTCAGACGGTAGAACCCCTGGAGGCTGACCGAACGCTCAAGCCGGCCATCCATCAGGTACTTCAGCCCACGCGTCTGCCCCCGGCGGTTGCGCCACGTGAGCCCCGCGAGAACGTCCCCGGGTATCGGCATGTCGAAGCGTACGGGCGTCGCGTCCACGTGCACCGCCGTGGCACCGCAGCCATTGGCACCGAGCATCGACCAGTCACCGTGCCCCGGAAACGCCGGTTCCCGCCAGGTGGTGGGAGCAGTACCGCAGCAGTCGCGCCGGTTCGTGTCGATCACCCGCATCCGGCTCACGACGTACACGACGCGCCGGTTGACGTGCAGTGCGTACACCTCGTCCCCGGCTTGAGCACCCGACCAGGCGGGCAGGGAGGAATGGACGCCGCTGAAGGCCACTGTAGGCCGTTCGCCCGTGCGACCCGCCTTGCGTAGAGCGCGGCAGGTGTCATGGGTCCACAAAACGGTGAAGGCATCAGGCATGACGTGATCCTATGAACGAGCACTGACAACCCTTCGCTCCCCAGATTCTGTCGGCCGCATGGGAGTTGGTGCGGTGGATGAGGCTCGCTTCTTTGATCACGCCCTGGACAGCCCAGCCCGTGAAGACGTGAGGACGGCGTCCCGTGTTCGGGCGACGCGGCGCGAACTTCCTACCTGTGGCCGGTCGCTCACTGTTTGGCCGATCGGAACTGATGTACAAGTGGGGGCTGTGCAACATCCGGACCGCCCGTGCCTGGGGAGGGCACAGCGGCCTGCCGAACCGTGCTCGTTTCGATCGATCGTTTCAGGGGGGCATCATGCGCAGACGTTTACGTGCCTGGATTCTGGCGGGCGCGAGCCTGCTCGCCGCGGGCGCCGGTCCGGCCTGCGGGGCTGACACGGCGTCGGCCGAGTCGGCGGCGGGGTCCGTGCAGTACACCGTGCAGGACCTCGGCACCCTGGGCGGTACCCGCAGCGAGGCGACCGCGATCGACGGCAACACGGTCGTCGGGAGCTCACTGACGAGCGGCGACGTCGCCGAACACGCCTTCGCCTACGACCTGCGCAGGCACACCCTGACCGATCTCGGAACGCTGGGGGACTCCAGCCGGGCTACCGGCGTGGAGGGGGATTACGTCGTCGGAGAGTCAGACCTCTCTTCCGACGGCCCGGTTCATGGATTCGTTTACAACGTCCGGACCCGCCGGCTCGTCGACATCGGCACTCTCGGTGGCAGCAGCACCCACATCTCCGGCCTCAACGATGACACCGTCGTGGGGACGTCGTCGCTGTCCGGTGACGTGGTCACCCACGCGTTCGCGTACAGCCTGCGCACCAGGACCATGACCGATCTCGGCAGCCTCGCCGGGCCGTCGGGCCACAGCACCGCGACGGCTGTCAGCGGCGCGATGGTCGTGGGCAACTCCTCCCTGCCGAACGCGCCTGCCACCACACTGCACGGGTTCGCGTACAACCTGCGTACCCGGACGATGACCGATCTCGGCACCCTCGGCGGAAGCTCCAGCACAGCCAACGACATCAGCGGTTCAACCGTGGTCGGTCAGTCCCGAACGGCCGGCAACGGCTTCACCGGATACGCCTACGACCTGCGCACCGGCATCCGCACGGACCTGGGATCCCACTTCCTGACCGCGCAGCTGGTCAGCGGGAGCACTGTGGTCGGCGGCGACGGCTTGCTCTCCAGTTCGTTCGACCTCCGGACGCACACGAGTGCCGTGATCGGCTCCGGGCGCGGTGTCACCGAGGTCAAGCAGATAGCCGGGAACGTCATGGTCGGTGACAACTTCGCCCCCAACTCCTTCGCCTTCGTCGCCCGCGTCGCCAACGGCGACTTCACCTATCTGGCCTCCCTCGGCGGCCTCAACTCCTCCGCGGCACAGGTCAACTGCCACGGCGTCGTCGCAGGCAGCGCAGCACTTCCGCCCGCTGACCCGTCCACTGCCAACGGCCCCTTCCACGCCGCCGTCTGGGTGCCGCACACCGTGGCGTAGGGGAGCGAAGCCGAGCGGACCTGGCGGTCGACCGAGGATGTTCCACCCGGCTTCCGGCACTCGTGATCCGGCACGTCAGGGGAGCCCTGTTCGTACTCCTTGGTGGTGACGGTGCCGATCCCGGCCTAGGAGGCGATCAGCGCGGCGAGGAGGAACACGGTGCGGTGGTAGCGCACCGGAATCTTGTCGTCGGGCAGGCCGGATGCGAGGCGCTGACGGGCCGTCGACAAGTGTGGCGCAGTGTGTAACAGGCTGCTGGATCCCGTGTCGGCCAGGCTGCTGGACCGGAAGACCGGGGGCGTGCCGGCAGGCGTTCCGCCCCGCATGGCTGGTGCGGGGCGTCGTGCCGTGCCCGGGCGGGAGTGACCGACTGAGGCTCTGTCAATCGCCGGCACACCTCCAGGGTGGGGCGTCAGTATGGCTCACGTGTTCTCGTCGTCGGCGGCGAGGATGGTGCGGCCGGCAGCGAAGAGCCGTGCGCAGCGTTCTGCCATGGCTTGCGGCGACTCGTCGGGGTGGTTGACCCACCAGCGGACCAGGGCGGTACACAGGCCGCGCCAGGCGTATTTGAGGGCGTCGGCGTCGAGCGGGTCACTGGAGCCGGCCGCGTGGAGGAGGTCGGCGGTACCGATCGCGGCGAGAGCATCGATGGCGCCGCGGTAGTACGCCGCGCGTCCGGCGGCGTCGCTGCCGGGCGGCAGTGTGGCGTCGTAGAGGACGAACCACCCCTCGCGCTGCCCGTCAAGAGCGGTGAACAGGGCGTGCAGCACGCGCAGGGGCGTGGGCGGCGCGCTGGTGTCAGGTTGGGCCATCGCGGCGCGGAGGGCGCCCAGCAGTCGGTCGCCGATCGGGGTGAGGCAGGCGAGATAGAGGTCCTGCTTGCTTCCGAAGTAATGGTGCAGCAGTGGCTTGGTGACGCCGACGCGGGCGGCGATGGCGGCCACGGTGGTGGCCTCGTAGCCGTGGCGGCCGAACTCCTCGGTGGCCGCGTCCAGGACCTGTCGTTCGCGCGCGGCCCTCGGTACGCCCTTGGTGCCGGCCCTGGAGGAGAGCGTTGTCATGAGTCCGATCTTACCCTAGAGTAATTTACCCATGGGTAAATTGCCTGACCTCGCTGGGAGCACCATGCCTGCCACCGCGAACGCCCCCCGCACCTCCCGCACCCGCTCCTGGTGGGGCTGGGGCTACGCCGACGCTCACCCCGATGACGCCGAATGCGCCGCAATGGGGGCTCTGCTGCCGGGCACCCTGGCCCGTCCGCTGCCGGTACCCCGCATCGCCGACCTGCCCATCGCCCGCCCCCGCGTGACACCCCCGGCCGCGCTGGCGCACCTGGTCACCGCCGATCCCGAAGCACGCGCGGCTCACGCCATGGGCAAGGCCTACCGCGATGTCATCCGGGCCCTGCGCGGCCGTCCCGGCCGGATCCCCGATCTGGTCGCCCGCCCGACCGCCGACGCGGAGGTGACCGACCTGCTGGACTGGGCCGGCGGGCACGGTGTGGCCGTCATCCCCTTCGGCGGCGGCTCCTCGGTGGTCGGCGGCGTGGAATACCGCGGCGACGCCCACCGCGCCGTACTGTCACTCGACCTGACCTCGATGGACCGGGTCCTGGAGATCGACACCGTCAGCCGCTCGGCCCGTATCCAGGCCGGCGCGCTCGGCCCCGTGCTGGAAGAGCAGTTGCGGCCCTACGGCCTCACCCTGCGCCACTTCCCGCAGAGCTTCGAGTTCTCCACCCTCGGCGGCTGGCTCGCCACCCGGGCCGGGGGCCACTATGCCACCGTCCACACCCACATCGACGACTTCGTACAGTCCCTGCACGTCATCACGCCTGCAGGCCCCAACACGTCCTGGCGCCTGCCCTCGTCCGGCGCCGGACCATCCCCGGACCGCCTGTTCCTCGGCTCCGAGGGCGCGCTCGGCGTCATCACCGAGGCGTGGATGCGTCTGCAGGAGCGCCCGCGATTCAAGGCCTCGACGTCCGTGGCCTTCGCCGACTTCCACCAGGCGCTGGACGCGGTGCGTGCCATCGCCCAGTCCGACCTCGCGCCGGCCAACTGCCGCCTGCTCGATTCCGGGGAGGCACTGCTGTCCGGCGCCTCGCACGACGGCTCCGCTGTCCTGGTCCTGGGCTTCGAGTCCGCCACCACCCGCGTCGACGACCGCCTCACGAGCGCCCTGGAACTGGCCCGCTCCCACGGCGGCCGCGGCAGGCCACTGACGGCGCACCGCGACGCCCCGGCCGATACGGCTGTGAGCGCCTGGCGTTCGACGTTCCTGCGCATGCCTTACCTACGCGACGGCCTGGCCCGCATGGGTGCCGTCATCGAGACCTTCGAGACCGCCGCCACCTGGGACAGGATTCCCGCCCTGATCGACGCCGTCCGCACCGAGGTCGGCGCCGCCGCCTCGAAGGCCACCGGACACCCGGCCACCGTCAACTGCCGCCTGACCCACGTCTACCCCGACGGCTCCGCCCCCTACTTCACCGTGGCCGTCGCCGGACGACCCGGCGACGAGGTTGAAGTCTGGGACGACATCAAGGCCGCCGCGAATGACGTCCTGCACCGCTACCGCACCACCATCACCCACCACCACGCCGTCGGCCGCGACCACCGCCCTGCCTACGACCTCCAACGCCCGGAGCCCTTCGCCCTGGCGCTGCGCGCCGCCAAGGACGCCCTGGACCCCCACCGCATCCTCAACCCAGGTGTCCTGATCGACTGACAAGACGGCAGCACAGAGCGTGTATGACGTACGGCCGGCCCGCAGGCGCCTGCCGGCCATCCACAGCCCGCGCCGGCGAGAGCCCGGCCGGCGTGACGCGACCGGGCCACCTCTACCCACCGGTGGTTCGGACCGCCGTAGAGGGATCCCCTGCCCACGCCGGTGCTCGGGCTGGAGCGCGACGTCGGCCGGCGTGGGCGCGGGGCCGTCCGAACACAGGAAGACGTCGGGCGACTCGAACAGCGCGTCGCTCCCCACGGTCATCGACTCTGGGGCCGGACAGAGCCCGCCGGCCGACCGAACTGTTCCTGCGTGCGCGGGGAGCACATGGGCCGAACCCTCACTGCGCACTGACCGCGCACTACGCACGCGGTGCCGCACAGCGCCCGTGCCAGCGGGCAAGAGAAGTCGGTGGAGGGCATGTGGCCTGCTCTGTTACGGTCCTGTGGCCGGCCGCGGGACTCCGGTGCGACTTCCGGAACCTGCCTCTGAAGCAATGATTCGCAGCTCGTGCCCCCATTCCCCGGCCGGCCTCCGCACTCTTGAGGAAAGAACGGGATGGATTCGTACGGGGACCTCGTCGCAGCCGACGATGTGCTGCTCTTCGTCAACGCGGCGATCACCTCCACGGGCCAGCGTGAATTCCACAGCGACGCGGACGAGCAGCGGCTGTCCCTGGACTTTCTGCATGCCTACATGCTGGGCAACTACCGTGACGTGTACGCCGCAGTCCTCGCGCTCGACATCAACGACTACAACGCGGCCCTCATCATCCGGCGCCTGCTGGAGACCACTGGTGAGGCCAGTGCCGACCAGCGCCGCAGCGAGGGCCGTCTGATCGCGTCCCGTCTGGCGACGCTGCCGCCACAACGCGTGTACGGCCTGTTCGATGCCCTGTGCCGGGCCAGGGTGAACAACCGCCGCACCCGCGCGATCATGCGCGACTGGCTGTCCGCCCGCCCGGACCTGGCGTTCGACGCCGTGAAGTACCGCAGCAGCCTCAAGCGAGCCCTGCGCCACGCACACCTGACCCCTGCCACCGAGGAGTTGGGGGCGTTCGTCTTCGCGCCGCTGACCCGCCCGCACTACGCGACTCCCCTCTTGGAGACATGGCGACGCGCGCACTACGAGCAGGCCGCCCTGTATGAGCTCCCCTATACGACGGCCGAGGGCTTCGCCGCCAAGCACGGCATCCCCCGGGATGTCTTCCTGAAGCGCATAGCCCCGCGGATGACCCGCCTGGAGACCTTGCGGTTGCAGGAGTCCGCGCACAAGCGCGGGGCCACAGCGGTACAAGCCGACCTGGCCGGGATGCCGCTGACCCGGTTGGCAACCTATGTGCTTTCGCTGCCGGTCGAGGACCGTCTGCGCCGCCGCGCCGAACTGACCCACGCCCTGGAAACGGCCGCCGACCGGGTGGCCGGCTCCCACCGGGGGAGCTGGGGCAAGGTCACAGCCGTTCTGGACGACAGCTTTTCGGCCTTCGGTTCGGCTCACAAGCGTCGTCGACCGCTGGCCGTGGCTCTGGCCTGCCACCATCTGCTCGCGGCCCTTTCCGGCACCTACACCGGGCTGTGGACGTCTGGGCGGACGGACGCGCTGCTGACGTATCCGTACGGGCCGACGCCGATGGGACGGCGGATTCTCGACGCGTTGGACACCACCCCGTCCCGGCTGGTGATCGTCTCCGACGGATGGGACAACGCACCTCCCGGCCTGGCCGCCGAGGTACTGCGCATCTGGCGGACCCGGCTCGACCCCGAGCGTCGCACCAGCATCGTGCATCTCAACCCCGTCTATGACGCTGCCGATTTCGAGGTCCGCCGGCTGTCCGAGACGGTGCCCACCGCGGGTATCCGTGACGCCGAGGACCTTCCCGCACTGGTGGAACTCGCCCAGTTCGCGGAAGGCCGGACCGGCCTGGCCGAACTGATCACTTACATGGACACCCGTGCGGCCCGCATGCTGAGCGGACACCGGCAGGAGCAGGCGCGATGACCACACTGGACCTGACCGGCCTGGCCACCCGCCCTTCCCAGGTCTGGGGCGCCGTCCGTCTCGTGCCGCTCGTACGGGACGAACCTGTCGACGATCTCCGCCTGGGCTCTCAGCCCTACGGCGATGTGGCCGGAATGGTCGAGGTCGACCCGCACCATGCCTATATCTCCTACATCCCGCACGGATTCGTCGCCACGTGGACCGGTGACGGCACGCCGGCAGCCGCCTACGGCACCCAGCTCTCCACCGACGGCCACGCGGCTCCCGCCGCCACGATGGGCCTGCGCTTCCACCGCGGAATGGCCCGCCGCCAGGCCAAGGACCGGCTGCGGTTCCTTCCCATGCACCTGGCGCTGGAAGGCTATCTGGCACTGCACTTCGGCGGCCCCTCGATCGCCTGGGTGGAGTGGTCGCAGCGTGCCATCCGCCAAGGGCTCTCCCCGCGCGTCGAGGAAGCCTATGCGGGTGCCGAAGTACGCGGACTCGCCGACGCACTGCGGATCTTCGAGATCCATCCCGACCAGTGTGGCGTGATGGTCTACGTCGCCGACGCACTCGCTGCCGCGTTCGCGGTCCCGCATCCCGACGACTACCGGGCACTCCACCCAACGCTCCTGCAGGACCTGTACGGCGAACTCATCCACCACTACGCCACCCTGATGCCGCCGGTGCCGGACTTCCGGGCCCGCATCCCCGACTCGCAGATCCGCTCCCTGGCCCACCTGCGCACGGCAGTTGCCGAGCAGGAACATGCCTGGACGCACTTCCACGACACGACCATGGCGACCGGCCTGCTGGAGCACACGTACACCTGGCAGCCGGTCTACCGGATGGGGCGCTTCACGCTCTCCCGCTTCCTGCCGCCGTTCCGTCCCAAGCAGGACAACCACATCGGTGAGACCATCACCGACGACAGCGGCAGGACCGCCTACCTCAAGACGTTTCGTCTGTCCGAGACCCAGGTCCGTCGCGGTCACCTTCTCAGCAGGCTCGCCGCCAACGACTGGCACCTGGCGAACACCGCATCCGATCTCGGCATCAACGAGAGCCAACTGGGGCTGCGCCTGGAGTCTGCCGGCTTCGGTTACCTGCTGCGCCAGGACGTCTTGGACGGATACCGCAAGCAAGCACGAAACCGGACCGGATGAGGACTCCTTGGCATCCGGCCACAGATCTCGCGCAAAAACCCGTTTGGCGGCCACCGCGAACACTGCTACGTTTCCCAAGGCCGTGCGAGAGATTGAGGAGGTGGTACCCGTGAACGCAGTATCGACATGGGTGCTCCCCTCCGGGGTCACGGTCGGGCGGTAGGTCGTCCGGGAGCGCCGTTGAGCGCAATCCCGAAAGGCACGACCATGCATTTCACTTCTGAACAGCGTCTCGACGACGGTGTCCTCGAGCGCGAATTCACCCTCGGCGAGATCCCCGGCATCCTGTGGACGCCCACGTCCGCATCCGCACCGGCGCCGCTGATCCTGCTCGGCCACCCCGGCGGACTGCACAAGATGTACCCCCGGCTGGTGGCGCGGGCCCGGCACGCTGCGGCGGAGGGCTTCGCCGCGGCCACCATCGAGCTCCCCGGGAGCGGTGAACGGCCCCGTTGGCCCGCCGCCGAGCAGGCCCGAGCCGACCTGCGCCGGGCTCTGGAGGCCGGCGAGCCGGTCGATGACGAGATCATCGACGCCCTCATCCTCCCGCTCGTCGAACAGGCGGCCCCGGAATGGCGGGGCGCCCTGGACGTCGTCCTTTCGCTGCCCGAGATCGGCGGCCCGGTCGGGTACTCGGGGGGAGTGATATCCCTCGGGATCCGGCTGGCGGTGGTCGAGCCGCGCATCTCTGCGGCCGTTCTCTTCGCCGGGAGTTTCGTACCTCGCGCCATGTTCGAGGAGGCCCGCCAGGTCACCATTCCGCTGCACGTCCTGCTGCAGTGGGACGACGAAGGGAACGACCGACAGGCGGCCCTGGACCTGTTCGACGCCTTGGGCACCAAGGAGAAAACCCTGCACGCCAATCTCGGCGGACACACCGGCGTCCCGCAGTTCGCGGGGGACGCGGCAGCCCAGTTCCTCACCCGGCACCTGAAGTGAGGCGGGGCCGACGGGCCACCAGCACACGGTGAGCCGCGCCGGCCACCCGTGCTGGAACTGAAACGGACATCCCCCCTCTAAGCGGATTCCGCCCGGTCAGGCGGAGGCCAGTGCGGAGCCGACCGTGAGGCCGAGGGCGTCGAATGCGCGCTGGGTCGCGGGGGCGAGGGCGGAGCGGTCGACGAGTCCGAGCCGGTGAATGGCGGTGTCATGGGGAACCGAGCACACGCTTCCCACGACGCCGTCCAGTCCGCCGGCCCTGGTCGGTGCGTCCTGGTGCCCGGCCGCCGGCTCCTGCACGTCCGAGACCACCAGGGTCGCCGTCCGTATCAGCTCCTCGTAGCCGTGCTCGGACAGCCAGTCGATCTGCTCGCGGACGGCGTCCAGGTGCTCGTGCCGCGTGGTCGACGTGAGGACCAGGTGGTCGACCCGCCCGAGCAGGGTGCGCAGGCTGTCCTGCGGGGGCAGGAAGGTGCCGCTCGCGTCGACGACCAGCGTGCCGAAGGACCTCAGCCAGTCGACGCCGCGTCGCACAGCGGACGTGTCCAGGCGGACAGGAGTGCCGGCGGGCACCTGCCCGTACAGGAAATGCGCCCCTCGGGAGTCGGTGCGCGTGCCCCAGCCGCGTGCGGGGGACGGCATGTGTCCCTGGCCGTCGGGAAGCCTGGCGGTGACGGACGAGGCGTCTGCCGCGGCGAGCAGACGGTAGCCGAAGACGCCCAGTCCCCGGTCCACCGGCAGCATCAGGACACGTTTCCGCCCGCCGCGCAACGAGCCCGCCCGGGCGGTGAGCACGGAGGCCAGCTGCACCGCCACAGTGCTGCGGCCAGAGCGGGGCTGGGCGCCGATCACCGCGACACAGGGGGCCGGAGGGCCGTCCCGGGGTTCCAGTACCGGTGGCGGAGAGCGGCGCGCAAGGCGCTTCAGCCGGCCCGGGGCCTGGACGGATCCCGGGAGCGTCTCCCACTTGGGTGAGGTGGTGCCGACCGGGGACGCCGTGTTCTGTGCGGCGGACTCCTGGGGTGTGATGGGGACTTGCGGGCCCTCGCGTCTGCCCGTGTGCCGCGGCGGGGTGCGCAGCAGCTTCGCGTCACCGATCAGCTCCAGCGCGGAGGCGGAGAGCCAGGTCCGTAGGGTGGTGCTCTTGTCCAGGGGCGGCAGCCGGTCACGCAGCAGGGCCAGGACCCCCGTGGCCGTGGCGGGTGTCCCGTCCGGTGCGTGCAGGCAACGGCCGATCAGGGCGTGGAGCACCGGATCGACGGACGACGGCGGCGTGGGAGCCGACCAGCATGCCTCGTCCAGGGGGTCGAGGGCGCCGGAGGAACGGCGGTAGTGGGGTGCGGGCCATTCGGCGCCGTGCGCCGCGTGGGCCAGGATCGCGGCCAGGGCTCTCAGGTCGTCCTCGGGGCGTGCTGGGGCCCGGCCCCGTTGTGGCGCCCGGCCGTCGACGGTCGCCCGGTGCCAGCCGACGATGACGGGCTCGTCCGGGGTGAGCAGGATGTGCCGGGGCGCCAGGCGGCCGTGGACGACGCCTATGCCGTGGCTGTGTGCCAGCGCGGAGGCGAGGCGGCGGGCGAGGGCGAGCGTGGCGTCGGTGTCCAAGGGCCCCGTGGCCGAGACCACCTCCGCCAGATGCGGAGCTCTGCCCCCGCCGCTGGCGGTGGCGGGTGAGACGGCGGTCCAGGGGCGGGGGGCGTCCGCCTCGTGGTCGAACAGCATCGGCAGACATGGATGATCGAATCTGCTGAGCGCGTCCACCTCCAGGAGCAGGACCCGGTGGGCGTTCGGCGCGTTGTGTGCCGGGCGGCGCACCGCCGCGTGCACTCCCTCCGGGTTGCGGCCCAGATAGAGGTTGGTGGAGCCCGAGCTCGGTGCCCAGCCGAGCAGGTCGTAGTCGCCGATCCGCTTGGGGTCCTGCGTGGAGAGCTGCTGCCAGGGGAAGGGCGACTGGTCGGCCGTCGCATAGCCCACGTACGGCACGTGCAGGTGGAAGGGGTCCCGGAGGCTTTGCGGTTCCTCCTGTGGAACCGGGGGCGGCCGGTCCCAGTCCGGCACCGCCGCGCCCGTCAGGCCGAGGCGTCGCAGCAGGGCTGACCCCAGCCAGGCGAAGTTCTGGGCGTGCTCCGGCAGCAGATCGGTGCCGTCGGGCCGGTGCAGCCAGGCCGCGAACTCCGGTGCCTGTCCGATGAGTTCGCCGATCAGCGCGGACACCTGGCGGGCCGTCTCGACGACCTCCGCCGTCGGCACCGCCTCCTGGAGGATGTCGCCCGCCTCGTCGGTGAACGAGAAGACCCGCTGGCTGTGCCGGAAGCTCAGAGTGCCCTGCGCCGCAGCCGAGTGCGGGGGCGCGGTCTCGGCCAGCCGCATCAGCCCGCTGAGGAAGACCTCGGCCAGATGCGTCGTCGTGGCACTCCACGGCACTGCCTCCGCGACCAGACGCATCACCGGCACGGTGAGGGGCGCGATGGCCGCCAGGTGCGCCGCGAGCCGGTACGCCTCGGGAGAGGCGGTCCGGCGGAAGTGCCGTACCGCCTCGGCGCTCGACAGCTCGGGACGCCTGGTGTCCGGCCGGGCGGCCTGCGGGTCCCACAGCGAAAGCACGGTGCTCGTGCCGCCGGCCACGACCGCCCGTGCCCAGGCTGCCAGTTCGCGCGGTCGTGGCTCCAGCACCGGAACGGCGACACCGGTGAACCGGCTGAGCTCGGCCGGCAGCAGCGTGTCCCTGACCCGCCACTCTCCGTTGGCCGCGCCCGGGTACGGGACCCGCACCCTCCAGTTGCGGGCCGGCAGTGCCGAACCCGACCACATCCGCGGCGGCAGGGCGTGGATGACGGCAGTGGGTCCGCGCGAGGCCCAGCGGGTGAGCAGGGCCGCCATCGCCCCTGTGCGCCACGCGCGATTGGCGCCGTCCGAGATGACGAGGGTCATGGTGCGCCCCGACGGGTCGTCGGCCACCCCGGGAGGCAGCAGACCGAGTGACGCCCCGAAGGGTTGCGGGGACAACATGGGCGTACGGCCTTCCCGCAGCCTCAGTCCCCAGACGCGGATCTGCCGGAACGCCCCCAACCGCTCGAAGAGCAGGTGCAGTTCGGTGCAGAGCTGCTGCCACAGCAGCATCGATCCGCTGTCGTCGACGATGAGCGACAGATTCAGCCAGCGCTCGCGGGCTGGATGTGTGACGACATCGAGTACGCCGGTGTGCGCGAACCTGGCCGCGGTGGCAGCCTCGTCGATCTCGTGCCGGCGGTGGTCGGGCCGATGGCGTTTCAGCGGACGCAGGGCCCTCGCCGTCGACAGCGAGCCCGACAGCGAGCGCGGCTGCGCGATCCGGATCGAGAGGGCCCTGGATGGCTCCGGTGCCGGCGGGGACTGGGGAGCGGGGCCGTCGGCCTCCGCCTCGTCGTCGGGGCCGTTGTCCGGTGCGGAGCCGCCGTCGCGGTCCTGTTCGTCACCGCTGCCGGGCGGCTCGGGTGCCGAATGCAGTTCCACCGGCGTCGCGTCCTCCGGCGCGGCGGGCGGGGTGTGCGGCACGGGTGCGGCCGGCGCGCCGGCCGTGTCGTCGGAGGGAGGAGCGGGATGCCCGGTGTCCTGGGCCAGGCGTACCGAGAGCGGAGCGTGCTCCCCCTGCGGCAGGCACCGTGCCAGCCACAGTACGTCGGCCAGCTCCTCGGCGGACGGCTGCTCGCCGAAGAGCCGCAGGACGCTGAGGAGCCGCTCGGACATGCCTAGACAGCTCCTCCCAGTTGGTGGAGCACCGCTTCGAGCAGTCCTTCGGCGTCGAGGTCGACTCCGCCCAGACGCAGGTGTGCCGCGTTGAGCAACTGATCCGTGGCCAGTTCACCCGGCGCCCGGCGAGCGAGGAACGTCTGGATCAGATCGTCCACCTGGGGCACCGCTTCCGGGCCGAGGTGGGCGGCGACGATGGCGCGCAGCCGGGGCTCGTCGGGATCGGGCAGGTGCAGGCGCAGACAGCGGCGCAGGAAGGCGGGAGGGAACTCCCGTTCGCCGTTGCTGGTGATCACCACGACGGGAAACTCACGGCAGCGCACGAAGCCCCCGACCACCGGCTGCGGTTCCGTACCGCGGGTGGTGTGCACCAGGGCCTCGTCCTGACCGGCCGGCAGCCGGGACAGCTCAGGGATCTCGAACTCGCCCTCCTCAAAGACCGTCAGCAGGTCATTGGGCAGATCGACGTCCCCCTTGTCCAACTCGTCGACGAGCAGCACCCGGGGCCGGTCGGCGGGCAGGAGCGCGGTGCCGAGCGGGCCGAGCCGGATGAACCGGCCGATGTCCGGCGGCTGGTCGCCCCGGTCATGGCTCAGGGTCGTCTCCCGAAGCCGGCCCACGGCGTCGTACTGGTACAGCGCCTCCGCCAGCGTGGAACGGCTGTTCACCGGCCAGCGCAGCACCCTGCCCAGGTCCATCTCGTGGGCGATGGCGTACGCCAGGGACGACTTGCCGGTGCCGGGATGCCCCGTCACCAGGAGCGGGCGACGCAGATGCAGGGCGGCGTTGACAACATCGATCTGCGGCTGATCGATCAGGTAGGGCCGGTACGGGTCGCTCGGCACCGCACCGGATCGCCGCGGGTCCCGCCGGCCGAACTGCCGCCAGGGTGGGGCCTCGGGCATCCGGACCCGGCGTACCTGCCCGTCACCCGTGAACAGGCGCCAGCCGTCGCTCTCGGCGCTGTGTCGCGTCTCTGTCACATGGGCTCCTCGCCGGTCGGATCGATCCACAGCGGACGCGGGGGCGGACGCGAGGCGTCGTCCCACATCAGGGCGGGCGTGAGCGCGGCGGTCACGGTTCCGTCGCTCTCGGCCAGTGCCCGCGCCCTGTGTCGGCGCACCCGGTGGGGCAGACCTCGCGCCGGTCCGTTCAGCAGGAGGCCGGTCAGTTGGTCGCCACGGGTACCGGCGGGCTCCTGCCGGTCCCAGACGATCACCGGTACGCCGAGGGCCAGACAGACTGCCCGTAGGGCGGCCCGGTGCTGCGGCGCACAGTCGATGATGACGCGGGCCACCGTCAGGTCTTCCTTCAGCAGCCCGTACACCTGCAGCTGCTTGGTGTGCCGCTGGTCCAGGCGCAGCACCGCGCCGTTGTCGAGTTCCGCCCAGCGCGCCTGCCAGTGCCGCAGTGACTCCGGTGCCCGGCGGCGGGCGTCGGGGCAGCGCACGACCACGGCGTACTCCGCGCCCAGGACGACCGGGAGCTCCTCGGGTGAGGACTCGTTGTCCCACTGGTCGACCGGTACGTCCAAGTGGTCCGGGTCGAGCAGGACTTCGAGAAGCGGGACCACCGGCGCGGGCCCGATCGAGACGGTCTCGCGGACGAGGATGCGGTGCAGCAGACGTACCAGCTCCGCGGGGGCGCGCGGCTCGTCCTCGACCAGCACCTGTCGTTCGTCGCCGCCGGTCCCGGCGTCGTACCAGGCCTCGCAGCGATAGGTGTTGGCCGAGCAGGGGGTGAGCCGTACGGTCAGCCGAGGACTGGGCGGCCCTGCGCGCTTGCGCCGCCGACGAGCCCAGCCGGCCGCGTCGGCACGGCGCTCGCCCAGAGCCTCACTGGCCACGCCCAGCCGACGGGCGACCTGCTCGGACCACTCCCAGAAGCGCTGCATCCGGTCCGGCACACAGGTGGCGGCCAGGTACTCCACCGCACGCAGCAGGGCCGGCACGCGCGGCGATCCGTCGGGCACCGGCGCGCTGTCGCCCCAGAACTCCTCGAGGGCCGCGATCAGCCGGACGGCCGTCTCGTCGTCCTCGGCCCGTGCGGCCGCCGGGTCGTACGGCTGCACGGGCGACTGGCCGGGTGCGGGCAGGTCGTCGAAGAGAGTCGTGTGGGGGAGCGCCTCGCGGGCTGCCTCCGGGAAGCGGTCCCGGACGTCCTTGGACATCAGGTCCAGCAGCCAGCTGTGTTCGCGCACGGACAGCAGCCCCGGGACGGTCGCGGCCCGGCCGAGGGCCAGGAGCTTGCGCGCCGCGCCGGGGTCGGGTGCGATCAGCCCTTCCACGAAGCTGGCGATCGCCCGGGGACGAGTGAGCAGGATCTCCACGATGTCGTCGACGGCGGGTACGTCCGGTGTGACGTCGAGGCCGAGTTCCTGGGCCAGCCGCAGTCCGTGCTCGGCCCGTCTGCCGGGGTCGGCGAGAAGATCGGCCACAAGTGCGGTGCAGCTGTGCCGGGTGGCGGGGTCCACCGCGTCGAGCGGCCGCCCGGCGTCCGGGTGGGCGTGCGGGCCGACAGGAGATGCGCCGGACCCGGCGGTGGTGCGCTGCCCGTCGACCGTACCGAGTTCGGCCTGCACGGTCTGCCAGGGAAGGACGATGGTCCGGCGGGTCACCTGATGGGAGTGGAAGGGCCCCGGGGGCGGCTCCATGACGCCCAGGACGACGCCCACCGCGGCCCCTTGCTCCTCGCACCACAGAGGGCCACCGCTGTAGCCGGGGTTGATGGCCGCTCCCCGCAGCGTCGAGTCGACGAAGCCGACCAACTCGTCGCAGGACTGGACCGAGCCGTCGGCATAGCTGAACGGCTGGCCGCTGCCGTGCCAGGCCCGCACCTCCTGGCCCTCGACCATCCGGGCCCAGTTCATGGGCCGTACCGGCGCCGGGACCCCGGTGGTCAGTTCGAGGAGCGCGAGATCGCCGTACCAGAGGAACTCGCCGGTCCGCGCGGGCTGGGGGACGCCGCCCGGTACGGCGCGGCGGGCCGGGATCCATCCGACGGTTCGTGCAGGGATCGCCGCACCGGGAGCGGCGTAGGGGAACGCCACGCCGACGGGGGTTCCCGCCGGCTCGTCCTGGGCGAACAGGTCCCGGCCCAGCGCGTCGTTCACCACGTGGGAACAGGTCAGGACCTGGCCTTCGCCCAGATAGACACCGCTGCCGACGATCTCGCCCCGAGCGGCATCCAGCACACTGACGAGGGACTGCCGTGCCCCGGCAGCGGCCGCGCCCCCCGCGCGCAGCCAGCGGCGGCCCTTAACCCGCATGAGTGCCGGAAGCGGATCCGGGGAGGGAGGGGGCGGACGGGGCAGCGGTCCCCGTGACCGGTGCTGCTGCGCCCGACGATGCGGGCACGGCAGGCCTCGGAAGTCGCCAGTTCGCGTTGATCGTCATCGTGGCCTCGCCGGTGGCGCCGACGATACTGAGCTTGAGGTCCGCGCCGACGCGTACCCCGAAGCCCACGGACAGCTCGTCTGGCGCATCCGGCACGGCGGCGACCGTGTCGTGAACGCGTTGCAGCAGGGGGACGAGGGGAGCCAACAGCGCGTTCAGGGCTCCCTCGGCGGCCGCCACGACCCGGGCGCCCCTGGCCACCGGACGGGACCTGCCGAAACCGGGCACGCTCTCCTGGCCGACGGCTTCCTCCTGCGGGCCTGCGTGTGCGGACGGGAGGGCGTCGAAAACCTGCAGAGCCAGAACCGTCCCGTCATCGAAGGTGAATTCGACGAAGTCTGCCACCCTGTCAGTCTGCCCCAACTGCGCCCGTTCAGCGGCCGTTTCGCGAGATCTGATCGTCTTCCGCGGCAAGGGCCCGTGCGCGCCACGCCGTCTCTCGCGGCGCTGGACCTGCAGCGGGAGCGGCTCCGGGTGCGGGGCTACCGGAGGACGGCAGCGACGGAAACGGCGGCGCGCGAAGACATGCTCTCCGGCCGTGATCGAGCGGATCAAGAACGGCACCTTCAACTGCGCGACGAACGGTCGCTTCACACGCGGGTGCCCGTCAGGCGCATGAACGCGGGGCAGGCGCGGGGCCACCGCCCCGGCGCCGGATGTATGGTTCGGCGCCGGGACAGTGTGGGCTACTTGCCGAGGACGAGGGTGTTGTTGCACCCCAGGTCTGAGCCGAGGCTGGTGTTCTGCGCGCCAGGTGACCCCTTGCCGTTGGACTGGTTGCCCTGCCGGCCGTTCTCGAACCCGGACTCGCCCTGTACGTCGACGTTCTTGTCGGCCGTTGTGCATGAGGTGCTCTGGTTGATGAGGACCGTCTCGCTCTCTCGACCGTGGTGCCCGCGCCCGTGTCCGTGCCCCTGTCCGTGGGCGTAGGCGGTGCCGGTGCCGAGGAGGCCGACGGTGCCGAGGAGGACGGCCACGACGGTGGTCCTGTGAGGCTTGCGCATGTCTTCTCCGAGCGTTGGAGCGGACGCGTACGCGATCCGCCACGTCATAAGGTGACGAGAGGTTAATGTGCAAATGCCTGCTATGTACTCGTCGGCACGCCGGATCGTCCGATCAACGATCGCGGACGTCAGTCCGGTGGCCGACCCAAGTGCCCTGTGCGGTCAAGGCATCACGGGGACGAACGCCGACGTAGGCGCTCCGCGCGGAACCACCCATGTGGCTGTGCCGCGAGAGAGAGGCGGCACGGGTCATGCGGCGCTGAACCAGGAACACCGGGGAACCACCCTGCGGCATCGATGAGTTGGCCCTCATGGCGGCGTATCTCGATGAGTCGTGCGCCGCGTACGACGTCTCTCGGTTCCGTGTGGCGGGCTGACGATCACACTTACCCCGGATCGGTTGGAGCCGTACTTCGTTGCCGGGCGCGTCGGCACGTACCGGCAACGGCGAACGCCACGGGTGAGACAGCAAGTCGAGCGCGCAAAGGAACCCCCCTTGAGATCGAGCAAGTGCAGGGGAGGCTTGGGTGCGGTTCTGCGATCCCGGACGCGGCGGCGGCCCGCGAAGGCCGTGCGACACCTACGCCCGGGGCGTGCGGTGGAAGGTGGCCCGGTAGGTACCGGGGCGGTGGCCGGTGTGGCGGGCGAAGAGGGCGGCGAAGGTGCCGGGATCCTGGTAGCCGACGGCCGCGGCGATGGCGGCGACGGTGCGGTCGGTGGTCTCCAGGAGGTGGCGGGCGCGACGGACCCGGGAGGCCTGCAGATGGGCCAGCGGGCTGTGTCCGGTCTCTTCGGCGAAACGGCGCAGCAGTGTGCGGGTGCTGACCTGGAAGGTGTCCGCGAGTGCGGCGAGGTCGTACCGCTCGGCGAGGTTCTGGTCGAGCTGCCGCATGACCTGTTGGGAGAACTCGCGGCCGGGCTGCGGGAGGAGTTGCGGGTCGACGTAGGGGGTCTGGGAGGTCCGTGCGTCGTCGAGGAGCGCCAACCGCGCCGTGGTGCGGGCCACCCGAGTGCCGTTGTGGCGGCGGATCAGGTCCAGCGCGAGGTCGTACATGGCGCTGAAGGCGGCCGTGGTCGTCACTCCCGTGTCGGTGACCACCAGGTGCTCCGGCCGCACGTCGGCGTCGGGGCAGCGCCTGGCCAGTTCGCCGGCGTGCAGCCAGGAGGTGGTGGCCCGGCGTCGGTCGAGGAGCCGGGCCTCGGCGAGCAGGAACGCGCCGACGCAGAGGGAGACGACGGCGGTGCCGGCGGCGGCCTGCGCGCGGATCGCCGCGATCTCGGGGGCGAGCCGGGCGAGCCGCGCGTCGAGGTCCGTGTCCGGGCGCAGTTCGAAACCGGGGACGACGAGGACGTCGACCTCGCGCAAGGGGCGCACGTCCAGGCTCGCGCCGCCCGAGGCGGTGACGTGACGTCGGGGCGAGAGAACCGACACCCGGTAGCCGGGCGCGTCCGGTCCGGCGACATGTCCGGCCATCGTCAACAGGTCAGGGACGCCGAACACTTCGGAGGCGAAGCAGCCCGGGTACGCCAGGACCCCGACCCGCAGTTCACCTCGTCCGTCGCGTGGACTCGCACCGTCCTGCGTCTGCCGCGCCGTCGTGTCCATCGCCCCCATGCTCCTTCATGCCCCCGACGCCGGGTCGCCGGCCGCGCACCGCTCGCCTGCCTCGCGGGTGGCGAGATTACCCCTGATCTTGGCGATCCGGCCCCTCACCGGCGGCCGGCCCCGGGGCCAGGCTGGTCCCATGAGCGACGACGATCCGATCACCGACTTCACCCGCCGGAGCGTGGCCGTCAAGGGGGTGGGGAAGACGGTCTACGTGGCCGGAGCCGGGCCCGCGGTCGTGGTGCTGCCCGAGATGCCGGGCATCAGTCCCGACGTCCTGCGGCTCGCGCGCTGGGTGCGGGACGCGGGCTTCACCGTCCATGTGCCCTCCCTGTTCGGGACGGACGGCGCCTTCCCCACCGTCGAGGGCGGCCGGGAGGTCGTCCGCCGCGCCTGTGTCAGCGCGGAGTTCCGCGCCTTCACCGGCGGCGGCACCAGCCCGGTGACCCTCTGGCTGCGCGGCCTGGCACGCCAGGCCCACGCCGAGTGCGGCGGGCCGGGGGTGGGCGCGATCGGCCTCTGCTTCACCGGGAACTTCGCCCTCACCATGGCCCTGGAGCCGGCGGTGATCGCCCCGGTGGTCAACCACCCGTCGCTGCCGCTCGACGACCCCGGCGGACTCGAACTCGACGCGGCGGACGCGCGCGCGGTGCGTGACCGGCTCGACCGCGACCAACTCACCGTCCTCGCCTACCGCTTCGAGGGTGACCGCTGGTGCACGGGGCAGCGCTTCGCCGCCTACCGCGCGCTGCTCGGCGACGCCTTCGACGGGCGCGTCCTGCCGGACAGCGCCGCCAACCCGGCCCCGCCGCCCTTCTTCGCCGACCTGGTCGGTACCCCGCACAGCGTCGTCACCGCCCATCTCGTGGACGAGGCGGGCCATCCCACGGTTCGGGCCCGCGACGAGATCCTCGCCTTCCTCACCGAGCGCCTGCACCCGCACGGGAACCGACCGCTGCCTGCCCTCTGACCGGGCCCTGGTCCGAGGGACACCGCCACGTCGCCGCCATCACCCTCGCCGGCGCCCTCGTCCGGCTCGACCGTGATCGACGTGAAGCTCCGCAGGGCGGGGATGAGGCGGGGGCCGGTGATGACCGGCTCCACACCTCGTCCGGAGCTCGGTCGGGCGGGGACTGCGTCGCAGGGGAGAGGGGGGTGTCTGGGCTTCGAAGGCAGCGTCCGGGAATGGGCGCTCGGGTTGATGGCGTCGGGGCCGATGTGTGCGAGGACGACGGCGGCGTGGATACGGCGGAGATTCAGCAGGGCCGGGAGGCGTTCTGCGGGCGAGCAGGCGGGAGCGTTCCTCGGTCCGCGGCTCTCAGGAAGGAGCCGCAGTGGTGCCACGGTGGAGATGGGTTCTGCGTGCGGGGCCTGGGCGGGAAGGTCAGAGAACAGGTCGGGCCAGGGGGTTTCACCGGCCGTAGTTGGCCTGGCCGGGGGCGCGAGCAGGCCGATCATGGATGAGTACACGCCGCAACAGCCACGCGTGCCCCCAAGGCAGAGAGTCCCGCGGTGAGTTCTCTTGCGCCGGGGTGGTATTGCCGCCTCGACTGGCCGGCAGGAGGTGGCGCGCCCCGTGGACGGTGACGAGATGGCGGGCGAGGACCGAGCCGAGGGTGCCGGTTCCGCCGGTGATCAGGACGGTGCCGTCGGGGTCCAGGATGGTGGCGTCGGTGCCGTGCCCTGCCCGCATGGAGTGCTGGTGTGTTCCGCCTGTCGGCGACGCCTGCCGTTGACGTGGGCGGGGATGGCTTTTGCGGGCAGGTGGCCAGGCGGGGGAGACAGGTGGTGTCGCCGCGCAGTGCCCGGCTTCCGCCCGCTGTCGTCCCCCGACAGGGCCAACGTCGAGGCAGCCGGTGAAGGACTGTCGTCGTGAGGCGGCTGCGTTGCTTCTGGTTCAGGCGTTGATCAGGACGATTTTCCCGTCCGCACGACCGGTCTCGCCGAGGTGGTGTGCCTGCACGACTTGGTCGAGGGGAAAGGTGTGCACCTGGGGGAGTGAGAGGCGTCCGGTTTCGATGAGCTCGCCGAGTTCGGCGAGTACGTAGAGGGCTCGGCCGTCGTCTCCGCGGCTGAACGTCACCTGGTGCTCTTGGGCGCCGGCGAAGTCGGCGAGGGTGACAACATGCTTGGGGCTGCCGGCGAGGTCGATGAGGTCGGGCAGCACCCCGCTGCCGGCGACGTCGAGTGCCCGGTCGACGCCGTCGGGCGCCAACGCGCGGACCTCCTTGACGAGGGTCTCGCCGTAGGCGACGGGCTCGGCTCCCAGTGTTCGCACGTACGCGTGCCTCGCCCGGCTGGCAGTTCCGATCACCCGTGCACCGCGCGCCACCGCGAGCTGGACCGCGGCGCTGCCGACGTTTCCCGATGCGCCGTTGACGAGGAGCAGGCTGCCGCTGACGACGCCGAGCCGGTCGAGCCCGCGCGCGGCCGTCTCGACCGCGGCCGGCAGCGCGGCAGCCTCGGCGAAGCCGACGGACGCGGGCAGCGGCGCCCAGAAGGACAGGACCGCCAGCTCGGCCTGGGCGCCGCCTTGCTCCGACAGGCCGACCACACGATCGCCGACGGCCACGTCCGTGACGTCCTCACCGACCTCGTCCACGACGCCCGACGCCTCGTATCCCAGCGTCTGCGGCAGCCCCTCGTCCATCAGGCCGGCGCGCTTCTTCCAGTCACTGGCATTGACGCCGGCGGCGCGTACCGCGATGCGTACCTGGCCGGGGCCCGGGTGCGGGTCGGGAAGGTCCACGATCTCCAGGACCTCAGGGTCTCCGAACTGGCTGAACTGGACTGACTTCATCATGGACTCCGATCCGAACGGCAGGCTGATGGGGCGGCGCGCCGCAGGAGTCGGCGGACGTAGAGGATCCTTCGCGAACAGTGTACGTCACGAACAGCGTACGTAACGAACAATGTTCGTTTAAGATGGGATGGCAGCCGCTCGGAGTGCTGCTCCTGCTCCCCTCCCGGAAGGCGGATCCCGATGCCCCCCACCCGCCGTCGTTCTACCCGCGACCGCCCGGCCAAGGCGCCGCTCAGCGAGAAGGCCGTCGTCGACGCAGCCCTGGACATCTTGAAGTCAGAGGGACTGGCGGCCGTGTCGATGCGGCGGGTCGCCGCTGCCCTGGACACCGGGCCCGCCTCGCTGTACGTCTACGTGGCCAACCGCGAGGGCCTGCTCCACGCCATGCAGGACCGCATCTTCGCGATGGTCGAACCCGAGACGGTGGATCCGGCGCACTGGCGGGATCAGCTGCACACGCTTCTGGGCCGCCTGCGCAGTGCACTGGCGTCCCACCCCGGGATCGCCATGACAACCATGGCCGAACCGCCGAGGAGCGAAGCGAGCCTGCGCCTGCTGGAGAATTTGCTGGCCATCCTCCTCGCAGGGGGGCTTGCTCCCCAGGACGCGGCATGGGCCACCGACATTCTCGCGACCCTGGTGAACCACGCGGCCATCGAAGCCGAAGCACGACCTGTCGGCCACCACGACCAGGCCGAGGACCTCTACCGGCACTTCACCGCCCAGTCGCCCGACATATTTCCCCTCGTCACCGCTCACGCCGCCGAGCTCGTCGCAGGCGACGCCGAGGAGCGGTTCCGTCTAGCCGTCGACACCGTCATCAACGGCTTCCTCGCCGGACCGGTTTAAGTCATCGGCTGACTGTCCTACCGCGCATCTGCGTGTGGACGCCTTCGAGAACGACTGAGTCCAGGCCGATTCCTCCTCGTCACGGTCCTGGGGCGCGTCCGGATCGCGGAAGGGGTACGAGCCCCTGGCCAGTGCCGCTGGCCTTGATGTCGAACAGGTAGCGGCCCAGGAAGGTGATGTGCCGGTAGCGGGGTGAGCCGGGCGACGCCCTCCTCCTTGCTGCCGGGAACCCTCGGCGCGGAGGTGAGCGAAGGCGGCGGCAACTCCATTGCGATGGCAAGCACTTGGGGCAGGCGGAACTCGGTTCGGGGCGTGGTGCTTGGGCGATGCGCGGGACGGTGTCGGCCATGGCCGCGGCCCGTTCCCACTCAGCCGGTCGTTGGTCCGCTCGGCCATGGCGAGCGCCTGCCGCGCGTCGCGGTGGGACGCGTGGCCGGATACCGGACGTCCCCGGGGGCCGGTGCAGTGCGCTGGGCCTGCGGCGCGCAGGCGCCCGTAGTCCGTCTGCCACATGGTGCCGATGACGATCACGGTGGGGTGTCGAGGAGCAGCCGACGGAACGTGTCCGCGGTCAGCGGGGCGGGGCTGGTCAGGAAGTCCGGTAACTCGTCGAGGCACAGCACGCTCCGGGCTGGGTCACCGGCGGCCGGGGCATCGACTGCGGCGCCGTCGGCGGGGTATCACCAGTTTCCAGTCCTGTACGACCGTGAGCAGCGCCTCGTGCGCGCTGCGGGTCCTGCCCACGGGGGGCGTGCCCAGGAGGAGGAACCCTCCGCCTTCCTTGGCCCTGGGCGAGGGCCGCGCATGATTTCGGGTCGGTGTCGCGAGGGACGTATAACGGCATCGGCTGCGAGGCCGCCGCCTGGGTCGGGATGACCCGCCTTCGGTATCGGCCCGCGCTCGCCGGGCTCGGTGCCCGGTGAGCACCGCGTTGCTTGGCGGAGAGGGCAGGATTCGAACCTGCGTGGACTCCATGAGGGGTCCGACCTTGAGGCGTGCTCGCTGGTCCCCGATCAACCACTCCGGGCACCTCTCCTCGTTCCCGACCCCCGGAGGCGCCCCGGGGTCGTTCACGTGAAAGAGAGTGGCACGGGCCTCTGACAAGGGACTGACGTGCCCCTGATGGGGTTCGCTGGGCCGCCCCCCACGACGATCAAATCCGGCGCGGCTGTGTGCTTCGGTCGGCAGGACGGTTCCATTCAACGATCGAGGGTCGGCAAGTGCCTGACGCGCGGAGCGGGTTCCTGCGCGGGCCGGACACGCTGGCGAATTGTCGCTCAAAGTAACGGCGTGGTATCACGTTGGCTGACATCATCAACTCCACTCGCGGCAGCTCTCGAGCACAGGTGGCGGCGAGAGGGCTGAGCACTGGTGTGCCATGTGCCGAGAGAGGGGGGCCTCTCGGCATCCGCACGCCGGCGGCGGTCCGGCCTGTCCGTGGAACCGTCTTGGGGGCGGCTGTCGATGAGTTGGCTTCACCACACCTGGCTGGCTGAGTACGTGTTGCCGGCTGCCGTGAGCGCGGCCATCGCGTGGGTGGGGCTGGCCCGCGAGTTCTCCGGCAAAGGACGGCTGCTGGGCAGCTGGGCATCCTCTTTCCTGATGCTGCTCGTGCTGGCACTGATGGGCGGGGTGGCGGCCGGCGCGGTGGTGCTGCTGCCGCACGCGGCGTCGATTCCTCCGGTGATCGCGGGCGCCGCGACGGGGGCCACCGCGCTGCCCCGGCGCAGACAGGACGAGACGGCGCAGCCGTACATCAAGTTCATGACCCTGGGCATCGCCCTGGTCAGGGAGCGGCTGGTGCAGCGCGTCCACCTCGACGCGTGTACCTGGTCGGACCGCTTTCTTCGCGGTATCGAAACCTCCGCCCAGCTGAGGGTGTTCGTCCACGATCTCAAGCTGTACCTGCTGGAGCGGCATCCGCTCGCCGCCGAGACCAAGACGATCAACGCCATCTACACGGAGGTGGAGACGGCGATCGACGTGGCGCTGGACGTTGCGACAAGCATCGACGAGGCCTGCCGTCAGGCCGGGCGCGAACCGACGGATGAGGAAGTCGTCGCCCGCCGCCAGGCGTTCGGCACGGCACTCGCCCAGTGCGGTCACCTGCTGCGCTTCGCCTACACTCACGGCCGCCGCAGCGAGAACGAGGAACTGAAGACCCTGCGCGTGAAGGCGATGTCCAGCGACGCGTTCCACCATCCGGCTCTGCCGCCACAGCGCCGCTGGTACGAGCGCTGGCTTGCCCGCTGACACAAGGCGGTCCAGCCGTTGAGGGGACGACTGTGCGGCACACGCGCCAGTCCCAGGTCAGTGATGGGCGGGATGCCCGCTGCTCTGGATGGGTGACGAGCCCGTGCTGCGGCGGGCCTTGGTGTCCGGCGACTGCCCTCGGGGACAGAAGGTGATCTGGACGTCGGCGTCCAGCGCCTCCGCAACGGCGGCGAGGGTGCGCACGGTCAGGTTCGCATCGCCGGACATGATCTGGCTGACACGTCCTGGACTGACGCCCATGGCCGCGGCCAGGTCGGAGCGGGTCTTGCCCTGCCCTGCCAGCACGCCGGCCAGGGAGGCCGTCGCCTGCCGCGCTATCCGGGAGGCCGCTGAGGTCGTCCGGCTCTCGTCACGGGCAAAAATGCCCATGATTCACCCCCAACTCATGGAGAAGCAACCCTCGTTGCCACTCCATCAGCATGCCACCTTTAGCTCTAGCTAAAAACTCAGTTGATGAAAAATCTACGCCGAAAACCCCCGACCCGAGGCGCTGACCTGCGCTGGTCCACTGTGGAACTGACGCAAAGTCACCCGGTCGGCTCAGTGTCGGCCTCCGGTCGATGGCGACCTGTGCCGCACCAGTACGGGGCGGACTCGGCACCGGCTTCTTCCTGAGCGGATACCGTGTCATTCCGTCGGCCGTGGCTGGCGGGGCACTGCGCCGGCGAGCAGTTCGCGCAGGTCCGGGAACGGGCGGCCCGGATGATCTCCTCGGTGGCGACGCTGCAGCGGCCGTGGGCGCGGGCGGCGGCGACGCCCTCTTTGGTGCCGGTGACGACGGGTTCGCGAATGAACTCCGCGAGCGCGGCGATGACACGGAAGACGAGCCGGCCGCCGGGCACGCCTTCGGCTCGGGACGGAGCGCGTCCCTCCCGGACTTGTCGTCCGCGAAGATCTTCCGGCGCCAGACGGAGGTGAGCGCGTCGAGTTGCCGCTCCAGATTCTGACCGCCGCTCGACACCCGGGTACCCGATCTTGATCTCATTGCGCACCAGCAGCTCGGCGACGAGCGCGGCCGCGTCCTGCGCCGGCTCCTGAGTGGTCGTCATGGCCCAGAATGCGAAATCCCCTTGCGCAATGGTCAAGAATCGTTGACCATTGCTGCATGCCTACCGATGATCTTCCCGAGACGTTTCACGTCACCACGGACGAGCAACTGCGCGCCGTCTCCAATCTCACGCGCCACCGGATCATGGCCGTGCTCCGCTTCGAGCCGGCGACGATTACGCAGATCGCCGAGCGGGTGGGCCTTGCGAAGGGGAGTTCCAGCTATCACGTGCGGTTGCTGGAGCGGGCCGGCTTGGTGAAGGTGGTACGGACGCGGAAGGTGCGGGGGGTCACCGAGCGGTACTACGCGATGGCCGCGCGGGCGATCGTGCTGCCGGATCGGGGCGAGGGAGAGCCGGATGTGCTGATGCGGCATGCGGTGGCAGACCTGGAGGCGTCGCCGGTGGATGGCGAGCGGCACGTGCGGATGGCGCATCTGCGGCTCACCGAGGAGCAGTTCGCGGAGCTGGGGGAGCGGCTGCAGGCACTGGCGGACGAGTACCGGGAGCTGTCCGATCCGTCGCTGCCGGACGCGTCACTGGTCTTTGCACTGTTCCACCCGGCATCGCGCGAGCAGGCCGAGGGAGACGCCGAGTGACCACGGAAATCCGGAAGTTGCCGACCGGCTTCGGAAGGCTGTGGACTGCGCAGACGGTGTCCTCGCTCGGTGACGGGGTGACGCATGCCGCGCTGCCGCTGCTCGCGTTGACGTTGACCCGGGATCCGATGGCGCTCGCCGCCGTCACGGCCGCCGGGACGCTCCCGTGGCTGCTCTTCGGGGTACTAGGCGGTGCGCTGGTGGACCGCTGGGACCGCCGGCGCACGATGTGGGTCACGGACGCGGCGCGTGCGGTGCTGCTAGCGATACCGGCGGCAGCGGCCGCGCTCGACGTGCTGAGCATTCCACTGCTCGCGGCCGTCGGCTTCCTCCTCGGCCTCGGCGGGCTCTTCTTCGACACGGCCGCCACGGCCTATCTGCCGGATCTGCTCGGCCGCACCCCCGCCCTCCTGGAGCGAGCCAACTCCCGCCTCCGCGGCACCCAGACCGCCATGTCGGGCTTCGCGGGGCCGCCTGCGGGCAGTGCCCTGCTCGCGGTCGGGCGGGCGGTGCCGCTGCTCGCCGACGCCGTGTCGTTCGCGCTCTCCGCCCTGCTCGTACGGTCGCTTCCCGCCATGCCCCGGCCCGTGCCGGAGATCCGCGAGTCATTGCTTCGGCAGGCGCGGGCCGGGGCGTCGTACGTCTTCCGGGACCGGGTGCTGCTCGGCCTCGCGCTGCGCCCGGCGGTCGGGAACATCGCCTTCCTCGCTGTGGAGACCGTACTCGCCCTCTTCGCGCGCGACCGCCTCGGCATCGACACCTACGGCTTCGGCCTGCTCCTCACGGCGGAGGCCACCGGCGGTCTGCTCGGCGCGGGCATCGCTTCCTTCCTCGGGCGACGACTCGGCACCGGCGCCGCACTGACCTGCACGGCCGCAGTCGAAGGGCTCGCCATCCTGGGCCTTGCCGCTTCCCCGAACCCGTACGTCGCCGACCTCGCGCTCGCCGTCTGCGGAGCGGGAATGGGCGCCACCATGGTACTCGGGCCCTCCCTCCGGCAGTCGATCGTCCCTGCCCACCTGATGGGCCGGGTCGCCTCCACCTCCCGCATGCTGGCCATGTGCGCCGCCCCGTTCGGGGCCTTCCTCGGCGGCTGGCTGGCCACCACCTACGACGTACGCACCCCGCTCTACGCCGCCGCCGTCCTCCTCCTGGCGATGACGGCCGTCACGGCATCCATGACCAGCAATCGCCGGGTCGAAGCGGCGCTGCGCGCTGCTGCCCCGGCCGCCGCTCCGGATCACCCGGCATCCAAGGATCCCGCCCAGGAGAGTGCACCCGACTTGTTGTGACGCCTGCCGCGAAGGCATCACAACAAGTCGGGTGCCAGGCCCCCGCGGGGCGCGACGAGTGGCCGGGCGGGTCGGGTGTGCCGGCCGTCAGTCCTTTCGCCATGAAGTCGGCCACGGCCGCCACGGCGTCGGACACGCTACGCGTTCGAACGACGCACGGGGGAGCAGCCGATGTTCGACGGACGTCTCAGCGCGACGCTCGGCTCGGCGGCGGTCCTGCTGGCCACGCTCACCGCCTGCGGCCGCAGAACTGCCACCAGGTGCAGCAGGGCACCGAGACCCACCGCAAGGAGAGCCAGATCACCTACTGCTGACTTGGGTGCCGGGGCTGCCTGGGCCCGTTCGGTGTGGCCGGCATCGGCAACGACGGGATGACCCCCGCGAGCAACGTGTACTTCGACATCAGCATCAACGGCGCCCCTCGGCCGGCCGGATCGTCTTCAGCCTCTTCGACGAGGTCGTCCCGAAAACCGCGAGAAGTGAAGTAAGTGGCGCAGCCATGGCGTGAGAAAAGGAAGGCCAGGGCTGACGACGCGAACCGTGGAGCAGCGGCTGAATGCCTACGTCACCGCCCTGATGGACGCGGGATGAGCCAAGCAGCCCTGGACGCGAGCACGGTGGCGAGCATCAGGCCCGGCTGCCACGCGCCGTAACAGCTCCCCGAGATCTGTGCCACAGCACCGTTCTCGGTTCTGGCACAGACTTCGGGGAGCGGTGAGGACTCTCCGCGGGCGGGTATTCGAGGGTGAGTCGCTCAGCACGGTCATGTCACCAGCGAGATGCATTTCCGCCGCATGCACGCCGCCCAGGCCGACTAGGAAATCGGTGCGAGCTCGCAGATGCTGGGCAATGGCACAGCAGATGGGAACCGCGATGCCGTCAGGAGCCACCATCCGCGTGTACCCGGCATGCGGATAGCACGACAGGGCCTCATCAATCAGCCCCAACGCAGTGACCCGTGCCGCCGGGTGACCTTGCTGGACGATGTCCAGAAGCAGCGGGGTCGCAACCACAGCCGCTGGGAACACCGCGGCGCTGTGGCCATGAACAATTCCACCGCCGCCGCGCCAAGAGCCGGCCTCCGCCACCTGCACCAGGCTTGCTGCCTCGGCCAGGGCACGTAGACCACCAGCGGCACGATCCGGCTCGTACCAGTCGGGATGGCCGGTATGGCACCCCAGGCCACCGCGTCGATCTCATCCGGCACGGCCGCATCCTCACATCTGGCCGTGAGGCCGTCAGCCGCAGGAGCCGGCCTGGGGGCCGTCGACCTCCTTGCCGACGTGGAAGTCCCAAGTGCCGCTGTACGCCGCGCAGTCCCTCGCGGCCCCGTTGCTGTACGTGATGTGGAGAAGCGACGCGGCGTACCACCGATCCTCGTTGTTGGCGTGGACATAGATGGCAGGAGAGGCCACCGAGGGTCCGTCGAGGGAGCCGACCACCCCGCTGGACTTGCCGTCGCCTGCCCACAACTCGCCCTGGATCCACGTGCGGACCCAGGCGCCGGTGATGCCGGGATGAGCATGGGTGCGGAACCAGTTGTTCCAGGTGAACACCGAGCGGGTGTTGCCGCAGTAGTCGTACTCCACGCTCACCCAGCCGGCGTTGACCCAGTTCCCGTTGCCGTCCCTGACCTGCTCGTTGGCGACGCTGCCCTCTCCCGTCCAGTTGGGGGCGCAGCGGGCCGTGACGGCCTGGGCCGGTGCGGTGGCCGCGACTGCGCCCGGCACCGTCAGAGCGACCGCCAGAGCTGTGTTACGCAGGATCTTCCTGATGCGCACGATGGTGTCCCCTCTCATTGTCCGTCAGGTCGCCCACGGCGAACTTCGGCTCGGATCGACCTTGCCGGGAGGGCGGGGTGAGAGTCGAATGATTCGAACAGGTTCGACAAGATCGCAATGAGAAGCCGGGGGACCGTGTGATCAGGATCGAACTGGGCCCGGAAGGGCTGGGCCGCACCAGGTTCGCGCTGTCACCGCTGAACGTCGCGGCCGACCTGCTCCACGCACTGAGACGCAACCCGCAGTCGGTCGACAGACCCTGGCAGGCTCGGGCGGGAGAGGCCCTGCGGACCCGGCGGCTCTGCTTGCTCGCCGTACTCGGCGGTGGCGGACCGCATGGCTACGCACCCGATTTCGTGCGTCCCCAGCCCCCCGCCTTTCACACCAGCGTGGACAGCGCCCTGCACCAGGTGGCCACCACCTCGACCGAGCGGATCCGGTACGAGCTCACTCTGGCCCTGGGCGGCCACTCCTGGGACGACACTCCCGCAGGCAGGCCGCCGCGCCTCCTCCTGGAGGCCCTGCAGCGAGGCGAAAAACACCTCGCCCAGCGGATCGCCGACGAAATGGCGCAGTTCTGGCAGCTGGCCTTCGAGCCTCACTGGCCCCGCTTACAGACCCGGCTGGAAGACGACATCGCCGCCAGAGGCACCGCCATCGCCCGCAACGGGCTGACCCATGCGATCAACCAGCTGAGCCCCGCCATCACATGGCGGGACGGGGGGTTGGACTTCCACACCTACGGCCCTCACCAGCTGAACATCGACGCCGACGCGGTGATCCTCGTGCCCTGCCCCGTCCTCCCTTGGGCACTGTTCTGCGGCGGTGACCCCGACGACACCCCCGACCCACGTGCGCCATGGATCTGCTACCCGAGCCTCATGCCCGCCTCCGCGTCGCCTTCACTCAGCGAGGAACTGATCGGCAACACCCGAGCGCGACTGCTGGCCGAACTCGCCCGACCCCGGACCACGGGGGAACTCGCCCAACGGCTCCATCTCAGCCGGGCAACCGTCTCCTACCATCTCCAGATCCTGCACCGCGCCGGGCTGCTCGACCGCAGTCACCACTCCCGGCACGTCTTCTACGCGCTCGCGTCGGGGGTCGACGGCCAGCCTGCGGGTGTGTCGTCGCCGAAGAGAAGCACGTAGAGGTGGGTGCGCCGTCTGCACCGAACCCTGGCCGCCGAAAAATGGAACATAGCGGGGCAACCGCGCTTCCTCATTTGCCCTCTGAAAGGTTGCCATCGATGAGCTGATACGGCGGATGCGCGCCGAGGAACAGCTTCGCGCCCTTCGCTGAAGGTGTTGCCGAGCACGGGACCATCCGATGAGGGAGACAGACGATGAGCGTTCTCAACCGGCTTGCCGCGCGTGCGGCCGTCGTTACGGCAGTCGGTATATCGGCACTCGCGCTGAGTGTGGCAACCGCATCCGCGAAGGTCAGCTATGACTTCAAGGTGAGTCCGCACACCGTGAGGGTCGGTGCGCGCATCCACGTGGAGGGGTACGCCGCGAACGACAGCGACGTCCTCCAGCGGTTCTGCGTTCAGCAGCGGCAGGGCACAGGATCCTGGCGCACGGTGAAGTGCGCCCGTGGTGCGGTCGGGGACGGCGGAAAGGTCGACACATGGGTCAGGGCGAAGCATCGTGGCGCCCTCAAGTTCCGCGGCGCGCTCTACGAGGCGGACTTCGGCTCCAACAAGCTGCGCCTGCAGATGGTTGGGCCGACCGAGACCGTCAGGGTGCGCTGACCACCGAGCCGTACCAGAAGGGTGTCGGGCCTCATCCAAGTGGTCTCCGCCAGAACGAAGCAGGCCGAGCCGTTCCCGGCCGTGTGTACTTCGCGACCGTCACCCGCGCCGTTGTGGACCGGGTCCATGCCCCAGCGGGACGAAGGGCTCTGAACCACGGCCGGCTGATCGCTGCCGGTCCGATGGACGAGTTGCTCGGCGCCGCCGACACCTACCGCCTCCAGGTGGACGACACCGAGCAAGTCCCTGGAAGCCTTTCATTCGCCTCGGACGCCGGACGCCGGACGCCGGACGCCGGACGCCGCAGCGGCCGCCAGACCGGCCTGTTCGGCGCCTCCCCCTACTTCGCGCTCAACCACGCCATGGCGAGCATGGCGTTCATCGAGCCGCTGCTCCTTCCGACCATGGTGGCGCTGCCGGCCGCCGCGATCGCCTCGTCCGATCGGGAGTGGGGCAACCCTGCGCTGCCTCTACGCCGCACCCCTGAGCCGAGGACACCTCCTGGCGGCCGAATTCGGCGCCCTGACACCGTGATCGCCACCGTGTGCGTACTGATGGCCGGCCCGCTCGCCGTCTTCGGCCGACACCCACGCGGCATCTAAGCCCTCGGCGCCGCCGTGGCCTTCGTGATCGCTGGGAGCCTCCTCAACGGCTCGCGCACCCTGCTCGCCGTGCAGGTCGCCCAGCCCATGCACCATTGGCAGGACTGGGCCCACCTGCTCGACCCCACGGGCAACGCGCACCTCGGCACCGGCATCGCGGTCCGGATCGCCACGAGTGCTTTGGCCACCTCCGCCGCTGCCCATCGTGCTGTTGCGACGGGACCCCGTCGCATGACACCCGATGTGCCTGCTGTTCCCGAACTCCGCGATGATGCCTCCTTGCGAGCTGCCACCGCTGACGAGACGGCGGACACCGCCGCGCCGGCCGCTTCTACCGCAGTAACCGTTACGCGGCGGCTACGCCTCGGCCACGACGATGTAGAACGTCACCGCGGCGAAGAACGGACCCCGAGCGAGCTGGCTCAGCCAGGCTTCCGCCTCCTGGTCGCTGAAGTACCCGGCCTCGACCGCTCGGCGAGTGGTGCGTTCCAGGCCGAGGATCTTGTCCGCGACCTGGACGTCGCGGAAGACCGGAGTGACGGGGATGACCTCGGGCACGGTGAATCCGCTCTCGGTCGCCAGGCGTGCGAGCTGCCTGCCGATACCGGCGTTGCGTACCACGCGTTCGGCCACATGGCGGGTGTAGGCGCGTGTCAGGTCGCTGTCCGGATGGTCGACGGCCAGGGTCTCCCAGTCGGGCTCGCCCATGACGAGCCGACCGCCCGGCCGCAGGACCCGGCGGATCTCGTCGAGCGCCACCGGCGGATCAGCCACGTGTTGCAGGACCCGGTCGGTGCGGGCGCGGTCGGCGGTGCGGTCGGCCATCGGCAGGTCGTGAATGTCGGCGTGCCGGACGTGCACCACGGTCTGACCGGTGGTGCGTGTCCGGGCGGCGGCCACCATGTCCTTGTCGTGATCGATGCCGATGACGGCGCCATCCGGGGCGACTGCCGTGGCGAGCGCCTCGAGGTCGGTGCCGGGACCGCAGCCGAGGTCTAGCACGCTGTGCCCGGCGCGCAGATCGAGTGCGTCGAGCATGCGCCGCTTGTAGGAGCGGCCGAGATCACTCGTGGCGAGCCGGTCGAGATAGGTGACGGAATCGGGTTTGGCCGTCTCGAACGCGGAGGATGTCATGCGCCCAAGTCAACCAACTGCGTGAACCGTACGGGGAGCGCTATTCCGGATCGGTGTCTTCGTTGAAGTTGCCCAGATGCACAGGGGGTCGGCCGAGATCGACGGCCGTCGGCACGTCGGGCAGGAGAGAGGCCATCTTCTTCGGACGAACGGTCTCCTCGGTAGTGGCCAGTTCAGCTGTCGACCACCAACGATGTCCGTAACGGGCTTCCTCCGTCCGGACGTTCATCTCTCGGACTTCGTCCGCCGTGACCCGAGCGAGACGGTATTCCTCGTACTGGTCGAAGGCTTGGCCGTCGACACTGAAGATCGCCTGCCGGGTCCAGACGACGGGACTCAACCGCCTGACGGGAAGGCGCAGTGCCGTCTCCTCCCACACCTCGCGCACGGCGGCCTGCAGGTAGTCCTCGTCCTCCTCGACAGCGCCACCGACGGTGAACCACCATCGTGCCCCTGGCCTACGCGGATCACGGCCGCACAGCAGGAGGAGGCGATCGTCGCCGTCCATGAGGAGAACACGGGAAGTCCGTCGCTTCGTCAGGTCCATGGGTGCCGATGCTATCCACAGTTCGTTCCCGGACTCGTGCGCATCCGAGCATGACGACGAACTCCATGCTGTGCACCCTTCACCTCCTGTTCCCAGTTCGTATCTGTGGTGCCACAGGGGCGCACGGAAGGGACGCCATGTGCTGCACGGCAAGGCGGCTGCGGACTGCGGCAAGGTCTTCGGGTACGGGTGTCGGCTCCTGGTCCAGCGGCATGTTCGCCTGATCGCCGGCCCCGTCCAGGGCGCCGGCAGCGTCCTGGCCAGTGCCTCGAACTGAGGGCCCAGGATTTCGGGAGCGGGGCCGTTCTCGGCGATGTGCGCGAGTTCCTGCCAGGACAGGCCGGGGCCGGCCTGGTGCCCGTCGATGGTGGCCAGATGGCCGTCCCGGTCCCGGTCGAGGTGGGCTATGAAGTACTCCGTCCCCTCGTCCTCGGAGAAGTTGCGGCCCACGATGACGACGGTGTGGCCTGCGCCGAACGGAATCCGCATGACGGCCACTGCTTCTCGTCGGTCAGGACCTCGCACGCTGCGTCCGCGTCGGCCGCGTTGACACCGAACCGTGCCGGCTCCGGATCGTTCTCCTCGGTCTGGCACAGCCGCAGCAGGCAGGCGGCCCAGAATCCCGGCAGGGCCGGCAATCCCTCTCCGGCAGCGAGCGGGTCGTTCTCGAATCCATTGATCAACACGAGTCCACTCTGCCAACCGGCGCAGACGCGCCTCGCGCCCGCCCCGACGGTGTCCTTGTCTCCGGAGTCGTCAACTATTCAGGGCCTCTGCGATCTGCAGGGCGGCCTGTGTGGGGGTGAGGTGTGTGGTGTCGACGACCTCGGCCTCGGCGTGCAGCCACGTGCGGGCCGCCTCGGCGTAGGGCTCGAGGTACTGGAGACGGAACGGGGAGTCGGGGCCGAGAACGGTGTCGCCCGCGATGCGCGCACGGAGGGTGTCCTGGTCGGCATGGAGGACGAAGTGCCGGACCGGAATGGCATGGTGGGCAAGGCCGGAGCTGATCTCGCGCCAGTACTGCTCGACCAGGACGGTCATGGGCATCACCAGGGTGCCGCCGGTGTAGTCGAGGATGCGTCGGGCGGTCTCGACCACGAGCGGCCGCCATGGCGGCCAGTGCTGGAAGTTGTCCGTAGCGGGCAGCCCTGGTGTGATGTCCATGAGTGTCTCGCCGACCTTCTCGGCGTCGAACACCCGTGAGTCCGGGATGAGCTGCTGCACGAGCGCACTGGTCGTCGTCTTGCCTGCGCCATGGGTGCCGTTGAGCCATACGATCATGACTCGACGCTAGCGTCGTGCGGGCTGCGGGACAGGCTGAGGCGCAGAGGATCGTCAACATCCGATGCGGTCGGGTGTGGCGTCGGCTGCTGCTTCGGCGGCTCGCTCGATCTTCGCGTGCTGGGCTTGCAAGAAGGCCGCGTCGCGGTTCGTGATCGCGTACTCGGCCGCTGTCCCTGTCGAGCCGTCGAGATGTTCGCGCAGGATGTCGGCGTGTCCGGCGTGTCGGCTGGTCTCGGTGAGCGTGTGGACCAGGATGTTGAACAGCATCACGTTGGGGCGTGGCCACCAGGGCACGTAGCCGGGGGAGTCAATGGCGAGGGGGGTGATCGTCGCGTCCGAGTGCTCCCATACGCGACGATAGCGGTCGGTGATCTGCTCGCGTGTCTCGTGCTCGGTCGCCCACATGTCGGCGCCGCGCGCTTCGGCGTCGTCCCATCGGGGCAGGGGTTCGGGGAACGGTCGGTCGAAGACCTCGCCGAAGTACCCGGACTCCCAGAGCGACAGGTGCTTGACCAAGCCAAGAAGGTTGGTGCCCGTCGACGTCAGGGGGCGGCGGACGTCGTACTCGCTCAGCCCGTCCAGCTTCCAGAGCATCGCCTTGATTTGATCCCGTGAGGTGAATCATGGCCTCGGAACGGGCCGGGAGGTCTCGTAGTCGCAGGCCGGGCTGCGGTGGAGCATGAGCCAGCCGTGGGTCCGCTCGACCGTCGACCGCTTCGGTATCGGGTGAATCCTCTGGGTCCCGGGGGTGCGGGCGATGAAGTCCGTGTCGATGCCCAAGGTGGCGGCATGCTCGACAGGTGCTGGCGGCAGCCTCCGCCGACCCACACCTTGCGGATGCCGGGATGGCCGGCGGCAATCTGGTCGAGCAACTGGGTGCCGGCCACGGAGTCCTGGATGCTGGCCGCGGCGACCAGCGCCGCCAGGAGGAGGCCGATAGTGTCGGTCACGATGCTCCGCCTGCGGCCCACGATCTTCTTACCCACATCCGTGCCTGGCTCGCGGCAGGGAGGCTGATGGAGGTCTTCATGCTCTGCGCGTCGATCACGCAGGCCGACGGCTCCGCGTTCCGGCCCTGCTTCTTGCGCACCAACTCCCTTAGCAGGCCGTTGAGCTGGACAGCACTCCCTCCTTCTGCCACTGCGCAGTAGCTGTAGACCCTCTCCGAGGGCGGGAATCGTGCGGCAGATGGCGCCACTGAGCGGGCAGTAGCGGAGCACCCGGTCAGCTGCGCGAGCCGAGGCCATGGGACGATCTTCGCCGAGATGAGCAGGCAGCAGGGGGCGGAGATGCAGTACATCGTGCACGAATCGCTTGGTCGAAGTCGTCCGGACGAGCGGACACGGCGTCCTGCGCACACTGCTCATGCCGAGCGCGGACGCCGAACGGCTTGGCCGCAGCATCAGCCTCATCAAGAACTCGATCAATGAATCCGGGCTACTCAGCGAATGGCACGGAGAGCGCTTCGTGGCCATCGACGTGCCTCCCGGCACCGACATGAACCCGCTGGTCGCCCTGCTGCAACGGGAGGTCGACGAAGCGGGCGCCTTCTGGGAATGGGCCGACGCCATGCCGTTCTCGACAACGCGGAGCTGACCGCGCCGCGACGCCCCCAGTGGTCCCAACCGGGGCCACTTCAGGACGTCGGGAAGCTGCAGATCGTTCGCCAACCGGCGCCAGTGGAAGCCAACATGCCGGGGCCGTTGCCCAGGCGGAGGATCTTTGTTTGTTTTCGTGTGTGCGGGGTGTGGCGCTCATCTGACCGTCCCGCTGTCCGAGGTTGCCCTGCCGGCCCATGCCCATCAGAAGTACGGGAACGGGACTCAGCTCCCGGTGCTCATGGAGTCGGGCACGTTCGCGGTGGATCCGGAGCCCTGGGGGCCGCCGTGGCGGATGTGGGAGGAGATCGATCCGGACGAGGCGGCGGCCCGCGGCATCTACGCACCCGTCTACGCCCTGTCCGACGGCGTGCCCGGCGCGATCGTCATCGCACCCGGAGATGCCCGCGGCACCCGGCTGATCCCGGAGAAGCGCGGTGGTGCCTGCTGCGGCCTTGACGGGGCCGACGGCCCCAACATGGTCTGCGAGGCGTGCGGCCTGCCCGTGGCGAGCAGGATCGACGACTGCTCGCTCTGGCAGGCGGTGTGGCTCGCCCCAGCCGCCGTGCGTCGCCTCCTCGTCGACGACGATGCCGCCCCGCTCTCCTGGGAGGAACTGATGGCGGAAGGGAAAGGCACGCCTCCGTTCGAGCCGGTCGCAACGTGGGGAGGGCGGCTGGGGACGAGCTACTACTGGTCATGGAGCCCGCAGTGGGAGGCGGCAGCCGGCCAGGCGCTCGCCCACCTGCTGGCGGCTTCGCAAGGCGGGCCGGTGACCGTCCCGGGCGGCCTGACCGAGGAGGTGTTCCAACGCACCCTCGACGCCCTGTTGCCCGCGGGCCCGCGGGAGCGGCGCGCCGCCCTGGCGGGACCGGGACTGCCCGCCCCCGACGCGGGCATCGACATCATCCTCGTGCCGGTACATCCGCAGACGGGTCAGACCTGGGCCCCCGCCGGCCCGGCGGCATCGGCGTACCCGGTGCCGCTGCCGTTCGGGATCTGGGTGTCGCTGGCCTTCCCCCAGCCGTGCCCACCTGTTCCCACGCCGGGCGCCATACCCGACGGGGTCCTGCGCGACGACCCGCTCCCGCCGCGCCCCCGTCACCTGTTCCGGGCCGACTCAGCAACGTTCCAGCACACCCTGGTCCGGCTACCGGCCGTCCGCAGCCCGTGGCTGCGCGAGATCCTCGACAACCTCACCCAGCACGTGCGCACCCGCCTCTTCTAGCCGTTTGGCAGAAGGCGCCGATACCCGATGCTGAGCCTTCTGAGACCGTCAGTCGCCGGTCCTGGGCCGGTCGATGCGGTAGAGGTAGTGGGTTCGGTCATCGATCGGGTTGTCCGGCTCCAGCTCTCCGATCCCGACCCGGCGCAGCCCGGCCCGCTCGAGCGCCCGCCACGAAGGGCGATTGGCTGCCACCACCGGGACGAGAACGCATGGCGCGGCCGGGTGTTCGGTCCAGGTTCGCATGATGACGGAGCGGATCATCGCCGTCCCGATGCCCTGGCCGGTCCGGTGGGGATCGCCGATCAGGTAGTCGATGGTCATGGCGCCGTCGGGTACAGGGATGATGGCGGCCAACTCGGCCAGGTACTCGGGGTAGTCGTGCAGGCGTGAACGCTGCACGAGACCCACCGGTCGGCCCTCGAGGAAGACGAGGAGGTCCTCCGAGGGCTCCTCGCCCCGGGCAGCGGGACCGAAGTCGCGTGCCACCGCTTCCGCTGTGGTCTCGTGATTCCACCAACGCTTCACATGGGGCTGTTGGAGCCACGTTCCCAGCAGAGGGAAGTCCTGCTCCTCGAGCCGACGCCACGTGAACTTCATGAGACCCCTCCCGGAATGCTCACGATTCCTCGCAGCGCGTGCTGCGCTTCCTCGGCCACCTCGGTCGGCTCGGCGTCCGATTCGGCCGGCCTGCGGGCGATCTCGTCCTCCATGCGCGCCAGTCTGACCCGTGCGGCACACTCGTCGCCGCCCGATTTCCGCCCGGACCGCGAAAGAGGGAAGAATCACCGGTACATGGCGCACGCTGGAAGGACGTCAATTGACATCGGACATAAGCACGTTCACCACCCCTCCGCGGAGCGCCCGCCCGCCCTCGTCCCGATCGACTGGGCGGCCGTCGAGGACTGGCTCGGACTGCGGCTGCCGGCCGACTACAAACGGCTCGCCGACCGGTACGGACCGCTGGATTTCGGTGAGTACGTGTGGATCCACGTGCCGTGCGTCCAGCGGGACCGCTTCGACTACGGCGAGTGGCTGGGCACGACACACCGGGAGGCGCGGATCGAGGCGCGGGAACTGCCCGAGGCCGAGCGGCCCGTGCTCCACCCCGCCGGTCCCGCCCCGGCTCACCGAGGCCGAGCGCCGGATCGCGCTGGAGACCGGCACCGGGCTGGAGGCGCTGCGGCTGCTGTCGCCGCCACCCGAGCGGCCGTACCTCGGCGATGGCTCCTGGGAGGGTCTGTTCACCGAGCTGGGCACACGGCTGCCTGGAGAATACGTGCGGCTGATGGACGAGTACGGCGCCGGCATCTGGAGCGGGTGGCTGCGTTTCCACACCCCGCTCCGGACCGGCGAGCGGCGTTTCGTCACGCACGTCGAGGACACCGTGGGCGCCTACCGACAGCTCAAGGCCGGCCATGCACAGTGGTACCCGCTGGCCGTCTGGCCCGAGCCGGGAGGCTTCCTCCCCTTCGCCAACTCCATCGACGGCGACTGCCTCGGCTGGCTCACCGAGGGCAGGGATCCCGACACCTGGCCGCTGATCGTCTGGCCCCGCCACGCGGACCAGGGCCCGCCGCTGGAGGACGGCCTGATCGACACCCTCCTCGACTGGCAGCGCGGCACGCTGATCACGCATGGATTCGCCACCCTGGACGAGGACGACGACCCTGTGGAGTTCGCGGACTTCCGGTCCTGGGACGACCGCGCCTACTGGTGACCCACGGTCAATGATCACCCGGTTTCCGCGTCCGGGGCGGCGAGTACCTGCTCGGTGGAACGCTGCGGTGCGGGTCGGAGAAAGAGTCACGCGGTGAGCTGGACTGGTCGCGGTGCGCCATCAACTCCGTCAGCCGCAAGTCCGCGAAAAGGGGGCCACTGACCGGACCGAATCCGACCGACCGCGGCAAGAACGGATCGGAGATCCACCTGATCACGGACCGGAACGGTCTGCCTCTGTCGCTGGGCATCTCCGGTGCCAACATGCACAACAGCCTCGGCCTGAAACCACCGGTGCGCGGGATCCCGCCCATCCGCTCCCGGTGCGGCCCGCGCCGCCGGCCGCCGGCCAAGCTGCACGCCGACAAGGGCTACGACTGCGAACACCTGCGCCGATGGCTCCGCAAGCGAGGCATCCGCCCCCACATCGCCCGCAAGGGCATCGAGTCCTCGCAGCGGCTGGGCCGTCACCACTGGGTCGTTGAGAGGACCGTGTCCCGGCTCGCCGGCTGCCCACGTCTGCACCACTGCTACGAGCGCAGGGGCGAACGCTTCCTCGACTTCCTCGACTTCCTCGACTTCGTAGGCCTCGCCGCAGTCCTCATCAGCTACCGCCGATTGGCCACCGCACTCAGGGCCTGAGCCGGTCTTCTGGCACGTCGAAGCAGACCAGCCCCATCGAATCTGCAAGGTGTGCCGCGTAGGCCGAGGCTTCCTCGGCCATGCTCCAGCCCATTCCGAAGTACATGAGTGGACCGCTTGCACTGTCGATCAACGGTCCGACCGACCAGGGCGAGTTCTCTTCCCTGTCCTCCGTGATGTCGCACCATCGCTCAAGAAGCGCGGCGACGTAGGCCGCGATGCGCTCGGACGGAGGCTCCTGGGTCTCGCCGTCGAGATAGTGGTCGTAGAGGTCGTTGAAGATCCGGCCGGCGATCTTGTCATTCGCCGGCCGTCCGCCTTCCCAGACAGCCAGGTCGTAGCTCATGCCGGGAGGCTCTCACAGTCCACTGACAGACATCTGGGTCAGCCGCCCGGCACTCGCAGCCGCCGAGGACAACGAGTCCAACCAACCGGCGTCCTGAGTTGCAAGGGATCCTTGCAAATGCTCTTTGCAACTCGTAGTTTCTGGCGTGGCCGAACAACCGCCAGCCCAGGAGATCGCCGATGTCGAGGCGCTGCGCGCCTTCGCGCATCCGATGCGGCAGAAGATCGAGCAATGTCTGCGCCGGGGGCCGGCCAACTCTGCCGCGCTGGCGCGCGAGTTGGGCGAGAGCACGGGGCTGGTCAGCTACCACCTGCGGCAGCTGGCCAAGCACGGCTTCGTCGAGGAGGTTCCCGAGCTGGCGAAGGGGCGGGAGCGGTGGTGGCGGGCAGTGCCGGGGGACCGGCGCTTCCCGCCGTACAGCCGGCAGACTCCGGAGATGCGCGAGGCACTGACCGAGATGCATCGGCTCGGCCTCGCCGAACTGATCGACTCCGCCCGGCGGTTCGAGGAGGCACGCGACGCGCTGGGGCCCTGGGCCGACGCGGCGCTCTTCTCACGCGCCACGCTCCGGCTCGACCCCGCCCAACTCCGCGCGTTCTTCGAGGAGTACGTCGCGCTCCTCTACCGGTACTCGGCCCCGGAACTGGGGAACGCGCCCGAGGCGCGGACCGTGCTCGTCCGGCTGCTCGGTATTCCCGAGACCGACTGACCGCGCAGCCCGAACGACCACGAAGGGAACGCACGCCGTGCCGCTTTCGGCTACGTCCGCATCACCGATACGCGCCGTACTGGCTCTTCTGTCCGGGGCATTGGTCGGCACCCTCCTCCTGTTGGCCGCGCCCACGGCGTACGCCGACAGGGCCGGGCTGGTGCGCCAGGACGTCACCTTCCGGGGCGGCGGTGGGCTCGTCCTGCACGGCACCGTCCTCAGCAACGGAGCACCCGGCCCGGAACCCGGCATCGTCCTCGTCGGCGGCTCGGGCTCCGGGCCCCGGGAGGAGTACCGGCAGGAGGCCGAGGCGTTCGCCCGGGCCGGGATCACCACGTTCGTCTACGACAAGCGGACCGTCGGCTACTCGCGGCTCCACACGGACTTCGCCCTGCTGGCCGACGACGCGCTTGCCGGAGTGCGGTTGCTGCGGTCCAGGAGTGGGGTGAACCCACGCCAGGTCGGCCTGTGGGGGTTCAGCGAGGGGGGCTGGGTGGCGCCGCTGGCCGCGTCGCGCTCGAGTGACGTCGCGTTCGTCGTCACCATCGGCGGGCCCGGCTACGACCCGCTGCGTACCCAGGCCTGGAACCTCGTCACGCATCTGCACCACCAGGGGGTGGGCGGACCGTTCCGTCGCACCGTGGCCGGTCCCGCCGCCCAGTTCCTGGCCTCGGCCGGTCTGTTCCCCGAAGCCGGCTACGACCCCTTGCCGGAACTGGAGCGGCTCCACCGAACGCCGGTACTGGCGCTGTGGGGCGATCACGACACACAGGTGCCGCCCCAGGAGAGCGCACGGATCTTCCGCGAGGCCCTGGCCCGTGCGGGCAACCGGCACGCCGTCATCGCCTTCGTCGCAGGCGGTGCACACAACGGGCACCGCACGTCCGACGGGTTCGACCGGATCGGCGGCCCGCTCTTCCACGGCAAGAGGCTGGGCGAGCTGGCCCCACGCTATGCGCAGACCATGACCTCATGGGTGCAGGCAGTGGCCGCCGGCCACCCACCGGCGTCGAGCGCCGCCCCCGCACCCCGGCAGGTATTTGCCACCACCCCCGTCCCGGGCCACCCCTGGTACGCCTGGCTCGCCCCGGCGCTGCTGCTCCTCGGCTTCGCCGCCTATCCGGTGAGTGCCCTTCTGCGCCGGGGACCGGTCCTGCACCCGGTGCGGTGGCTGGCCGGCCTCGGCGTGCTGGCGGTCGTGGCGACGGTGGCCTGTCCGATCGCCGTCTTCGCGGCGGGGAACGGCGCGGCGGCACCGGTTGTATGGGGCCGTCCGGCTCTGTGGCTGGTGGTGCAGGGGCTCGCCGTCGCCGTGGTGCTGTCCGCCTGTGTCTCGGCAACTGCACTCTGGCGCCGACGGCTTGCGCCGAGCTGGGCGGTCTGGCTGCGCCTGGCCCCGGTCGGACTGGCCGCGGCCGGGTTCGTACCGTGGGCGGTGTGGTGGGGTGTTGCCGCGTGAGGGCCATCGTCCCCCTGCGACTCGAGCAGTCTCCTGAACGCCCGACGATCACGACTGAGTACAGGTGAGTTTGAGCAGCTGTTCGCAGCGGCAAGGACCACGTCATGCCGTGGTGCCTTCCACGCAGGCGCTGGGCACGCATCAACGCGCGCTGGCTTTGGCTCTTCGTGGAGATCGACGAACCCAGGGGAGTCAACTCGGCCTGAGAACTAACTGATCGGTAAGGATCGCGGTGCCACTGAGCCGGTGTTATCGTCGTGAAAAGAGCTCGACCAGCCAATTTGCAGACCTGAAACCGGTGCCAAGTCACCTGGGCGGACCGCCGATTGCAGTGGTTGGTCGACCGGATCAGGTGGGGGGAAACCGGTATCCGGCGACGAGGCTGTGTCGTCATCCGCCACGTCAGGTTCCCCGGGACGACGAATGGACTCGGGTGAGCGGGCCACTGACAGAAGACGATACCGCCAGGTTGGTGGTGGCCGCCCAGCAGGGCGACGCCTTCGCCATGGACGAGTTGATCACTCTGCTCACCCCCTATGTCGGGAGGATCTGCGCCTCCGTCGCCCTGGACGACGCCGCGGACACGATGCAGGAGGTCTTCATAGCGGTCTTCCGCGGCATCGGGCGGCTCAGGAGTCCTGAGGCTCTGTACGGATGGGTGCGGGTCATCGCGGTCAGGGAGTCCGTCCGGATCGCGAAGGGGCGCAAGCGCGAAGTCGCCGTTCCCGACCTGAACGACATCCCCAGTGCGCAGGACGTCACCCTCACCAGCGACGTGCACGACGTCCTGCGAAGACTCAGCCCGCAGCAGCGCGCGGTGCTGCTGCTGCGGCACGTGGACGGCCTGGACGAACAGGAGGTCGCGCGCATACTCCGACTACCCGTCGGCACCGTGCGTTCACGGCTCTTCCGGGCCAGGGAGTCCTTCCGCCGCGCATGGTCGTGATGTCGCCGGCCCGTACGCCCGCGCCACGAGCTCAAGACTGGTCTCGCGCCTCGATGCGTCGCCGCAGGCGCTCGAAGAGGGCGGAGCTGCGGGACTCCGCGCCGACGCGACGCAGCGCCTGGACCGAGCCGCCGCCCGGGAAGCGGTAGCCGCTGAGGAACGCGAAGCGCGTGCCGGTGGCCTCGGGCTCGGCGGCCATGGCGCCCAGCAGCAGCTTGCTCTGCATCAGGCACCAGCCCGGTTTGAGCAGGACCTGGAAGTTCTCCCGGTGGCCGAGCGTGCTGACGGCGACCGCCTCGAAGCGTTCACCGCTCGGCCGTTGGGGAGTGAACGAGCGCAGCCTGGGCAGCAGTTGGGGCAGCTCGTGCTCGAGGTCGGAGACGACCTCCCACAGCCGCTCCGGCGCGACGTCGAAGTAGTGCTCGGCGCAGACGGCGTTCTTCGCGGTTCCGGCGATGACCCGCAAGCGTCGCAACGGCCCCAGCTCCGCTGCTGGCCAGGTGGTATCGCCTGGCTCACTCATGGCTGAGACCCCTCACTGATGCGATACTGCCAAAAGGTTGCGACAACTTGTTTGTCCGAAGGCTAGCCGCTGGACTGCCGACGCGACATCACCCTTCGCGGAGCCACAGGACCCCTTCAAGTAGTCCTTCGGCCCGCTCGTTCCGCCTCACCTCAGCTGCCGAAGAGGCGCTTCGCACATCCGGCGACGAGCGCGGGGCGCTCGACCGGCAGGAAGTGGCCCGCGTCGGGGACCACCTCCACCTGCAGGTCGTCGCAGAAATCCTCCCCGCCCTCCAGCAGCCGTGGCGGAATGACCGGGTCGACGGCCCCGGCGAGGACCAGCGTGGGCGTCCGCAGTCGCATGCCGTGGAACTCCTTGCGCCGCAGCGCCGCGATGTCGTGCGCCACGAAGGCACGGTGGATGGACTCGCCGGCCAGGGCCGCCAGCGGCTCGCGCGCCGCCTCGGCGAACTCGGCCAGGTCCGCGGCGGGGAGCACGGAGCGGTCCGCGACGCCGCGGCGCAGGAGGAAGCGCGTGAACGCGGGCCAGTGGCGCAGCATCGCGCGCCCGAAGGGCGGCCACTCCAGCGCGACGGTGTACCAGAACCGCCAGGCGGTCCCCAGGGTGTTCTTGCGCAGTGGCCACAGGTGGACCATGTTCAGCGCCAGGAAGCGACGGAACCTTTCGGGTCGTTCGGCGCACGCCAGGAACGCGGCCCAGGCGCCCCAATCGTGGGCGACCAGATCCACCGTGGCCAGGTCCACCGCGTCCAGGAAGCCCACCAGGTCGGCGGCCCGTGCGGCGGTGGACCAGCGCCCGGGGGCGCCCTCGGACCAGCCGAAGCCGGGCATGTCCAGGCAGATCACCCGGCGCTCGCCGCTCAGCAGCGGGATCACGTGCCGCCAGGCGTACCAGTGTTGCGGGAAACCGTGCACGAGCAGTACCGGCGGGGCGTCGGCCGGACCCGCCTCGGTGTAGTGCAGACGCAGTCCGCGTACCTCGGCATAGGCGTGGCGGACCCCCGGCAGTCCGGGCATCGGTCGTTCGGACGGCTTGAGCTGGGGCGACATGGGATCTCCCTGGGAAGTCGGACGGACGGCTCGCATGGGGAGAGGACCGAGGCAGGCGTTGTACTCCCTGCCGATCCGGAAATCCGCCGTGACATACGTCACCCGGGATTTCCGGATCGGCAGGGATTGCGGGCTCGCCGTCGCCGCTCTCTTCAACCGGGATCACGAAGATCCCGACAGTCCGGAGAATGAGGAGGGACGGCATGGCGAGCGCCAGTGTCCTGGGCCGGAGACCGGCTCGTTACTGGGGTCGGTCAGAGGCGTGGGTCGGCAGGGTGTCCCGGTCAGCGCCGGCCTGGGTCGGCAGGGGCAGCGTCCAGGTGTATACGTCCGGGTCGAAGGAGTTCAGGCGCTTGATGAGCCTGGCGGTCGACCAGGGCCAGCAGAAGGTGTTGATGTCCGGCAGGCCGAAGTAGTAGCTCGTGCCGGTGGCGTTGTAGACGGTGTTGCGTAGCGCCTTGTGCAGGGCCTGCTGGTGGGCTGCTTCGGCCTCGGGTTTGACGTCCAGCGCGAACGCCCCACTGGTGCGCAGGTGGTTGAGGGCGGTGGTGACGTACCGGAGTTGGGCTTCGAGGACGGTGGGGACGGCAGTGGTGCCGGTGAGCAGGTTCGGGCCGATGAGCAGGAAGAGGTTGGGGTATCCGCTGACACTGGTGCCCAGGTAGGCGCGGCGGTTGTCCGCCCAGGTCTGAGCCAATGTTCCCTCGGTACCGTGCAGATGGGCCGCCAGAGGGATGTCGCCGATGTGGTAGCCGGTCGCGAGGATGATGATGTCAGCGCGGGTGAGGGTGCCGTCGGCGCCGATGACGTCGGAGCCCTTCACGGCCGCCACACGGGTGGGATGCAGCCGCACGTTGGCCCGGGTGAGGGCGGGGTAGTAGGTGCTGGAAGTGATCAGGCGGCGGCCGCCGAAGCGGTACTCAGGAGTAAGGGCTCGGCGCAGGACGCGGTCCCGTACCGAGGTACGCAGATGGAAGCGGGCCAGGGTCTCCAAGGGCCGCAGCAGGTGGGGGTGACGCAGCGGTACGCCGATGGCTTCCTGGGTCCAGTGGTGCAGGCCGCGTAGTGCACGGCGTGCTGCCGGGTGGTGTTCGAAGAAGCTGTGGAGACCTGGAGGGAGGGGGTAGTCGGGTTTCGGAAGCACCCACTGTGGTGTGCTTTGGAAGACGGCGACGTGCGCTGCCTTCGGCTGGATCTCGGGCAGGAACTGAACGGTGGACGCTCCGGTGCCAACCACTGCGACACGCTGTCCGGTCAGGTCGACTTCGTGGTTCCAGCGCGCGGAATGGAAGACCGTGCCGGGGAAGGTGTCGAGGCCGGGGATGTCGGGATGGCGGGGCCGATGCCAGGGGCCGGTGGCGACGATCACGGCGCGGGTGGTGTACGTACCCGACGTGGTCTGCAGGTTCCAGCGGTGCGCTTCCGGCTCCCAGCGGCTGCTCAGCACCTCGGTGTCGTAGCGGATGGCTTCGTTGACGCCGTGCGTTGCCGCCGTGGTGTCGAGGTAGTCGAGGATCTCGGACCGGTCGGCGAAGCCTCGGCTCCACGAGTGGGGTGCGAAAGAGTATTCGTACAGCACGGACGGTACGTCGCAGCCGCATCCGGGATAGGTGTTGTCCCGCCAAGTCCCGCCGAGACGACCGGACTTCTCCAACACAACGATGCCGCCGAATCCGGCCCGGCGCAACGCGATCACGGCGGCCACGCCGGAGAGTCCGGCTCCGATCACGACGACTTCCGCTTCATGACGAGCGTTGCTGATGCTGCCGTCGGCCACCGGCATCCCCTTGCCTGCCTCGCTGAGTGTCTCGGCGCTGCTGCCGAGCCGCCTCCACCCCTTGCTCAGAGCAATCGATCGTAGGGCGCGGCCGCGAGCGTCCCATGGTGATAGGGCAGGTAGATGCCTCAGATGAGTGATTTTGACGTGGTGGACAAATTCAGTGTGTCTCCCTGTGTTTGGCTGCCAGCCATGCCGATGAGGGACGAACTGCCCAGGCCCCGTGGTCCGCACGCCGATGTCGACGAGCCGGGGCGGCATCTTCCCTACCCCAGTGGCTGGTTCTGCTTGGCGCGTTCACGAGAACTGGCCCCGGGTAAAGCCCTGACCCGTCGCTTGATGGGTGAGGACATCGTCCTCTACCGCACCTGCGACGCCTGGCCCCGCGCAGTGGATCCCTACTGCCCGCACCTGGGTGCTCATCTCGGGGCGGGTCGGGAGGTGGAGGGGCAGAATCTGGTGTGTCCCTGGCTTCACCTTCGCCCCCGATGGCACCTGCGTCACCACCCCCGACGGCCCGCCACCGCGCGCCCGCCTGCAGCGCCACATCATCAGTGAGCGCAACGGCTTCCTCTGAACCTGGTACGAGCCGGACGGCGCTCCACCCGCCTGGGACGTCCCCGAAACCGCCCAGGCCGGAGTCGTTCCCACGGCCGTCTGGAGCACGGAAGTGCACGCCCACGCGCAGGAAATCATGGAGAACACCCTCGACTACCGGCATGCCCGTCCTGCACCACGTCGCCGTGAAGGAACTCGACCCGCCGGCGACCCAAGGCCCCTTCCTGTGCATGCGCCTGCGCCTCGGGCCGGACCGACCTCCCGGACTCAAGCAGAGGATCCAGGCCGACCACACATTCCTCATGGCGGGGCTGGGATGTCTCCGGGCCGAGTTCCCGCTGCCCTCGCTCGGACTCGTCAGCTACCTGTGGGCCATCCACACACCGACCCGGCCCCGGCGTACCCACATGCTGGTGGCGGCCGCTTGCGCGGACATCCGCAAGCAGGACGCCACGGGAGCGTCGCTCCCACGGCGGGGCCTGCACCGGACCTTCGCCCGCGCGATGCTGCGAACCGCGGTCGGCAAGGTCCATCAAGACCTGAGAATCTGAAAGGCCAAACGCTACGAGCCACGGCCCCGCCTCGCGGCAAGCGACGAGGCCATCGGCTTGTTCCGCCACTGGGCCCGCCAGTTCTACCCCACACCGTGGGGGGCCTGGCGATTACTGAGACCCGCAGTAGCGAATGAGCCCCCAGGGCCGTGGGCCGGGACGTCCCTTCGATCAGACGAGCTCGATGCTGAGCTGAGAACCGAGTTCGGTGAAGCCGAGTGCCGCCGCCGTCTTCCTCGACGCCGGGGTCCGGGCCCGCCACTGAGGCAGCAGGCCCTGCTCGAGGGCATGCCGCACCGCGGCGGACGCGGTCACGCGGGCGAGGCCTTTCCCGCGCCAGGTGGGTGCGGTCAGCACCATCATGTGAGCCGTCCGGCTCGGCCGCAGCCGCGGCCAGTGACCGTATCCAGCGGCGGCGACGACCTGGCCCTCCATGCGGACGCCGAACGCGGGAGAGCTGATCTCGTCAAGGCCGGCCTCGTCGGCGTCGTTCGCCCCCGAAGCCTCGACCAAGCCGTCCAGGCTCCCATATCCGTCAGACCACTGCTCCACAGACAGCCCGGCAAGCTCCGCCGGGCGGAAGCCGTCGGGCGCGACATAGGCGAGCGTGGCCGGCCCGAGAACATCGCCGACCGTCAAGACTCCCCTGACCGTCTCAAGATCTGTCAGCTTGTCAGCCGGCACCTCGGCAACGGCCTTGCGGATACGGTCAGCGGCTGCCTCGGTCGGAGCCGTGACGATCGCCGCACCGCCGAGGAGCACAATGCCTGCCCATCCACGCGGACAGATCCTCGCGTCAGGAGACACGACAACGTCGACGTCGCCCGGCGCACCGAAGGAGACCGGAACCGATGCCAGTTCCTGCCACGTGCCCCGGGCCCTGAGCAACATAGGATCTTTCGGCATGGCCCTGATCCTGCCAGTCCACGAGAGCGCACGCGCCTGGGATCAACAGGGCCAGGCCACCAGCAAAGAGCCCAAGCCGAACAGGACGCACCGCGGACCTGCCTGCGACAAAGAACCGATGAGCCCGCCCCGCCCTGCTGAGCCATTCAGCGGCAGACGCCTTCGTGCAAACCTCGATGCGGCCGTTTGTCCTGTCTGTCGGAGCAGGGACCGGGGGCTGGACGCTCCGCCGTCGCTCAGCCTGGTCGTGTCACAGGACCTGTGCCGGATTCCGAGAAGGGACAGCACCTGGCCGTGTCACTGCGGCCGGGCGGGGCGAGGTTCGGCTCAGACGCTCACTCTGCCGCGTGAGCTGCTCTGTGGGCCGTCTGCAGCAATATGCCCGCGCACGCTTGCGCCTCCCGCCAGGGCACCCACACCACGCGGAACAATCGCCCTGGTCAAGAGAGATGGACGGATCTGAGCGGCGTCGAGGGGAACGGTCGATGGAACAAGCAGGACGCATGGGGCGTAGAGCACTGCTTGCCTGCGGCACCCTCGCTCTCGCGGGATGCTCATCGATGAAGGCCGCCCCAGCGGCGCTCAGCGCGTCGCCGACGACGCGGCCGACCACGCCTGCCACGGCATTCGCGAGGCTGATGGAGGGCAACAAGCGCTGGGTGAGCGGAGCTCTTCAGCATCCCGACCGAGATCCGGACCGGCGTCAGCTCGTGGCCCAGGAGCAGGAGCCTTTCGGGTCGATCCTCTCGTGCATCGACTCACGCGTTCCGCCTGAACTCCTCTTCGATACCGGACTGGGTGATCTTTACGTGATGCGCACGGGCGGGGAGACGGTCGGCCCGGTGGTCACTGGTTCCGTCGAGTACGGGCCCTTGACCAGTGGTACTCCGCTCATCGTGGTCCTTGGGCATCAGCGCTGCGGCGCCGTCAAAGCGGCGTACGAGTCCCTTCGTCACGGCAAGCCGCTGCCCGGCAATCTGCAGGCGATCGTCAAGGCCCTGCAACCGGCATACAAGCAGGCAGTGAAGGAAGGCGGCGCCGACCCGGTCGAGACCATGGCCCGTGCCCAGGTCAAGTTGACCGCCACCGATCTGCGCTCCAACCAGGACCTCGCCCCGCTGGTGGGAAAGGGCGCCCTTGCCGTGGTGGGCGCCTACTACTCGCTCGACACCGGCAAGGTCGAGGTCCTGGCAGGCGCCCCTTACTGAACCGGTCGTACGAGACGGCAAGTGGCCGACAGTCGACTGGAAGGGCGCTGTCGCCGCGCAGACATTCACGTGAGCTTCTTGCCGCTGTCATAGCCGCGCGTGGCGGCGGGCACCGAGGCGGCGCGGCGCCCTCGACCGACTGCGAGTCGATGACCGCCGCGGTCGGCTCTGCCTCGCGGCCCTCGGCCTAGCAGCCGGTCGTGGAACTCCTTGACCAGGCCGTACTCCCGCCACCCCCCCTCAGTCGGGCCGGCACCGGCATCGCGTCCCGCCCTGTGCATCCCCGATCCGGCCGCCGTGTGTGCGTCCCGTGCCCGGCGCGGCCGCGCCCCGCCGCCCTGTCGACTGGGCGAACGCCGGCCGGCGCTCGGGGCGCCACCTGAATGACCGCCACGGAGGCCGCGGCCGCGCTGGAGGAAGCGCGGCCGCAGGCACATCCCCCCAGAGGCACTGCACCTTCAGGAATAACTGGAACATCGCAGATCGCGCTACGCCGGCGCTGTGGCCAGGCGTGGCGCGTTACTCTTCGCCGATGGTCTGCAGCTCGATGGGCTGGTCGGTCACGTCCATCGACTGCGGCGTGGCCAGCAGCTTGTTCAGCCCAAGGGTCAACTGCACGACGAACACGCTCAGTAGGACGGCCAGGGCTATTCGGACCAGGCTGTAGAGGGCGTCGACGTTCGCCATGGTCTCGTAGTGGCCGGGCGTTCGGAGGTTGGAGTTGGTCACGAATGAGACGTAGAAGGCGGCGAAGACCGACAGGAGCCACGCGCCGTAGGTCCAGACGACTCCGCGGCCGCCTGGCAGGGCCCTGATCCATCCCAGCCCGATGTCGGTGCGCGACATGGCGTTCGCGTGGCCGGCGCGCACCCACCGCTGGTAGGCGTACAGAACGGCCACGAAGACTACGAAGCGCAACATGCTCGTGGTGTTGATCGTTTGGAGTGCGCTGTGCAAAGCCTGCTGGTCATAGCCGTTGCCGGCGGCGACCAAGGCCCATTGGTGGGCCCGCGTGCGCTCGGCGGAGAATCGCACGGCCTCGCTGACGACGGCCACTGCGGCTGCAGCCAGTACCGTGACCAGCGGGCCCGTCATCGAAACCCGCCCGGGACTCACCTTGGACTGGATCAGCAACGCCGCCTTGTCGTTGCGCCCGCGACGCTGAGGCGGCTTCGACGAGTCGCTCTCCTGCTGACAGACCGGACACAGCCCTTTGACGCCGTCAAAAGCAACTTCACGCTGCCGACACTTCCGACACGTCAGTAGCATCCCGCGCCCCCTCCTTGCTTGATCGCGGTTGCATGGAACGCCGCATCCTATGGGGTCCGTCAGAGAGGCGTCGACACCTCTCACGCAGTGAAGATCGAGAATGGGTGCAGTTCCCCCGGGGGATCTGCACCCGTTCACCTGAACCCCCGGACGCGCCAACCTGAAGCACGCCGATCGACACGTGAATTCACGCTGACGGAGCTTCGCTTTCCCGGAACCCACGGGGCCCCAGGGGCGCCGGTAAGAACCGTGTCACCAGCCCTTGATCATCAAACTGCCCTTTCGCTCGAAGGGCGGGTCGACCGCGCAGTCCCGGTCGCGGCGTTCCCCGCGGTGCGGGCCGACGAGGATGAGCCGGTTGGTCATCCCGCATCCGTTGTCGCTGATGGGAATCGCGCCCCGCCCGCGTTCCAGGAACCAGAAATCGACGGGAAGTGGGGATGGGTATCGAGACGGCCCACGGCCACGGCTCGATGCTCGGCCTCCTCCCATGCGATGACGCGTTCCCCACTTCCGACCACTGCACGTGCGTGTTCACAGCTCTCCTGTCGACGGCGAGCACGGACATCAGTCCCTGCCGCCGACATCCGACCTCCGTCTGGGCTGTGTTCGCGGCAAGGAGTACGGTGCTGTCGATGTCGGCGCGGACGAGAAGGCGGGTGGCCTCGTCATCGGCTCGAACGGCGCCGGCCTCTCCTGTGTCACCAGCCCCGGCGGAGTGATCTACAGGACGCGATCGGCGTCGTCGGACGAACCCGAGCTCGAGGGAGTGGCTGATGACCTGCGGCAGTTTCTCGAGGTGTACGGCACTCCGGGAGGCGGCCCTCCACTGCCGAGGCCGGTGTTCACGAGGACGGGAGGCATCTCGTCCTGGCAGGCGTGGTTGTAGGGCTCGGCCCCGTTGGTGAGGGTGGGACCGGGGCCGGTGGCTGGATCGGTCTGCGAGTCTTGATCGCTGCCGAGCCTGCTGATTGGCTGGCCGGCATGACTGAGCTTGGATCCGTCGCCTGGCCACCTGTCCCTATCAGGACCAAGAGGCTCGTGCTGCGCGAGCCCGAGGCGCGGGACCGTGCTGCGTTCATCGAGCTGTACGCTTCGCCGGAGGTGCACACCTATCTCGGCGGTCCCCGGCCGCGTGACGAGCTTGAGCGTGAGATGCCCGAGGTGCCCGGGCGGCGGCCCGGGAGTTTCGTCGTTGATCTCGACGGGGTGATGATCGGCCAGATCCTGCTCAGGAGAGCAACGGAGCACCGTCGCCCGGCTGCCGTGGGGAAGGCCGATCTCGGCTACCTGTTCCTGCCGCAGGTGTGGGGATTCGGGTACGCCGCCGAGGCGTGCGCGGCGGCGCTCGACTGGTTCGACGGCGTCCTGCCCGGCGAGCCGGTGGTGCTCACCACCCAGACCGCCAACGTCGGCTCGATGCGTCTCGCGGCGAAGCTGGGGTTCACCGAGGTAGAGCGGTTCCAGGCCTGGGACGCCGAGCAGTGGCTGGGCATGCGGTCCCCGGTCCTGCCCTCTGATTGAGCTCGTGCTCGACAGCGCGCATCGGCAACTCGGCTGTACTGCCCAGGACGGAGTCCAGCGCTGCCGGAACTCGTGAGCTGTTGGAACTCGTGCATATGGTGCCACTTGGGCTGCAGGCGGTCGTGGACGCGATCACGGTCCCGGCGATCGTGCCCGCCGGTGGCCGGCGGTGCGGTGCTCATCGGCCGGGCGCCCCCGTGCGCAGGCCGTCCATGACGAGGTCGAGGAGCCTGGTGGCGCGGGGCTGCCAGTCGTCGCGGGGGTCGAGCTGCCACAGGCCCGCGATGGCGAGGAGGAAATCGTCCCCGGTGACGCCGGATCGGACGGTGCCGGCTTGCTCGTTGGCGCGGAGCAGCAGTTCCGCCGCGTCGATCACCGGCGTGGGGGCCGGCTTCGCCGGACTGCCCGGGGCGCTGGTGACCTGCCGGATCGCGTCGGCCAGGCCGGCCTTTGTCATCGCGAACTCCGAAAGCCGGTCCATCCAGGCGCGCAGGGCCTGCGCGGGCGGCCGGGTCCGGAGCAGGTGGGCGGCACTGTCGGCGACCTGTTGCATCTCATGCCGGTAGATCTCCAGGACGAGCGCCTCGCGGTTGGGGAAGTTGCGGTAGAAGGTGCCCTGACCGACGCCGGCCTTCTTGGCGATCGCGCTCAGCGGCGTGTCCGCGCAGCGGGACAACTCGGCGAGTGCCACCTCCAGGATGCGTTCGCGGTTGCGCTGGGCGTCCGAGCGCCGGGGTCCGTCCTTCATCTGCGGCACTCGTCCTCTCTGAGGGTCGTGGCCGAACCTCGCCCTTGCTAAGCGGACAGCTGTCCGTTACGTTTTTCCAGTGACCGGACAGCTGTCCGGTTGTCGCCCACGATAGCTGCGGACGCGTCCCTGCGGCAGTCCGCGGTCCACTTCGGTTCCAGCACCATGCACCGCCGCCCCACCCCTGCGGCACGGTGCGCACCACACACCCTGCGCACCCGCCCCGTACCCCGGTTGCTGAAACGCCCCATCTGCCCTGGAAATGCGAAAGAAGCTGCTCATGGCCTCATCGACGTCCAGTGTCATCACCCTGAACATCAACGGCGAGAAGTACACACTGCCCGTCGACCACCGCACCACCCTGCTCGACGCACTGCGCGAGCGACTCGCGCTGACCGGCTCGAAGAAGGGCTGTGACCAGGGACAGTGCGGCGCCTGCACGGTCCTGCTGGACGGCCGCCGGGCCGTGTCCTGCCTGCAACTGGCCGTGGCGGCCGAGGGCCGGGAGATCACCACCATCGAAGGCGTCGCCTCGGGCGATCAGCTGCATCCCGTGCAGCAGGCGTTCCTCGAGCTGGACGGTTTCCAATGCGGCTACTGCACTCCGGGACAGATCTGCTCGGCGATCGGAGTGATCCAGGAGCACGCCGCGGGCTGGCCGAGCGCCGTCACCGACGACATCCGGCCCGAGGCCGGACCACCGCCGCTGACCGCCGAAGAGATCCGCGAGCGCATGAGCGGCAACCTGTGCCGGTGCAGCGCGTACGTCTCGATCGTCGAGGCGGTGGCCCGGGCGGCCGAGGCGCAGCCGGACGCCGGGCGCGCGGGCCTCGGGACGGAACCGAAGGAGGCCGTGGCATGAGGGAGTTCGACTATCGGCGGGCGTCCGACGTCGCCGGCGCCGTCGCGCTGCTCGGCGCCGATCCTGACACCCGCTTCCTCGGGGGCGGCACCAACCTCGTCGACCTCATGAAGGCCGGCGTCGAACGCCCCGCCCGGCTCGTCGACATCCGCGAACTCCCGCTGGATCAGATCGAGTCGACGCCGGAGGGCGGCCTGCGCATCGGCGCCACCGTCACCAACGGCGACCTGGCCGCCCACCCCGAGGTCCGCCGCCGCTACCCGGCGCTGGCCCAGGCGGTGCTGGCCGGCGCCTCCGGACAGCTGCGCAACATGGCCACGGTCGGCGGGAACCTGCTCCAGCGCACCCGCTGCGGCTACTTCACCGACGTCACCAAGCCCTGCAACAAGCGCGTCCCGGGCAACGGTTGCCCGGCCATCGAGGGGGAGCACCGCAACCACGCGATCCTGGGCGCCTCGGACCACTGCGTCGCCGTACACCCGTCCGACATGGCCGTCGCGCTCGCCGCCTTCGACGCCGTCGTCCACTTCGAGACCGCAGACGGGCCGGGCGAGGTGCCCCTGGCGGACTTCTACCTGCCGGTCGGCGACACCCCGCACCGTGAGACCGCCCTGCCGCCGGGCGCTCTGATCACCGGCGTCGTCCTGCCGCCCCTCCCGGTCGCCGCCGACTCCCGCTACCGCAAGGTGCGCGAGCGCGCCTCGTACGCCTTCGCCATCGGCTCGCTCGCCGCCGCGCTCGACGTGCGGGACGGCGTCGTACGCGACGCGCGCCTGGCCTTCGGCGCCGTCGCCTCCCGACCCTGGCGGGCCCTCTCCGCCGAACGTGTCCTGATCGGCGCGCCGGCCGACGCCGGGACCTACGCCGCCGCGGCGGACGCCGAACTGGCGGCGGCACGGCCACTGCCCCAGAACGGATACAAGGTGACCCTCATGCGCAACCTCGTCGTCGCCGAGCTCACCGAACTCGCAGAGGAGGCCGCCCGATGACCACCGTCACCACCGCGACACACACGCAGGCGCCCTCCGTCGGCACCGCCCACACCCGCGTGGAGGGCAGGGACAAGGTCACCGGCGTGGCCCGTTACGCGGGCGAGATCCCCTTCGCGAACCTTGCCCACGGCTGGCTGGTGCTCTCCACGGTCGCCCGCGGCCGCATCCGCGCCATCGACAGCGACCCCGTCCTCGCCATGCCGGGCGTCCTCGCCGTCCTGGACCACCGCAACGCCCTGCGCGTGAACACCGACTACACCGGCCTGATGGGCATGAAGCCGGACCCGACCTGCGCCGTCTTCCAGCACGACCGGGTGCCGCACCTGGGCTGGCCGGTGGCGCTGGTCGTGGCCGAGACGTCCGAGCAGGCCAGGGAGGCCGCCGAGACGCTCGTGGTGCACTATGAACAGGAGCCCCACGACATCGACTTCACCGCGGACCACCCGGGCGCCTACCCGGTGGACGGGCACATGCCCGCGGTGACGGAGAAGGGGGACCTCGACGCCGAACTGGCCGCGTCGGCCGTCGTCGTGGACGCCGAGTACCGCACCCCCGAAGAGCACCACAACCCGATGGAACCGCATGCGGTGACCGCCCACTGGGACGGCGGCCGGCTCGAAGTGGTCGACTCCAACCAGGGCGCCACCTGGGTCATCGGCGAGCTGGCCAACCTCTTCTCGCTCGACCCGGCCTCGGTGCGGGTGCGCTCCGAGCACGTCGGCGGCGGCTTCGGCAGCAAGGGCGTACGGGCCCACCAGGTGGCCGCCGTGATGGCCGCGACGGTCCTGCAGCGCCCCGTGCGCGTCGTCTTGACCCGCCGTCAGATGTTTTCACTGGCCGGCTACCGAAGCCCCACCACGCAGCGGGTCAGGCTCGGCGCCGACACCGAGGGGCGGTTGCGCGCGCTGGAGCACAGTTCCCTCAGCCTCACCTCCACCGTGCACGAGTTCGTCGAGCCGAGCGCCGGGGTGGCACGGGTGATGTACGACGCCGACGCCCACCACACGGCCAACCGCGTGGTCCGGCTCGACGTGCCCACCCCGACGTTCATGCGGGCCCCGGGTGAGGCGCCGGGCTCCTTCGCGCTGGAGGCGGCGCTCGACGAACTCGCCGAGAAGGGCGGCATCGACCCGGTCGAGCTGCGGCTGCGCAACGATCCCGACCGGGGGCCGGTGTCCGGCCTGCCGTTCGCCGGCCGCAATGTGGCCGCCTGCTTCCGGGAGGGCGCCCGCAGGTTCGGCTGGGCGGACCGGGATCCGCGCCCCGGCCTGCGCCGGGACGGCCGCTGGCTGCTGGGCACCGGCACCGCGGCGGCGTCCTTCCCCGCGGGCGCGGCGCCCTCCACGGCGACCGTGACCGCGCACCCGGACGGCGGCTTCACCGTGCGGATCGCCGCGGCCGACATCGGCACCGGCGCCCGTACCGCGCTCACCCTGGTCGCCGCCGACGCGCTGGGCGTGCCCCCGGAGCGGGTCCACGTCCGCATCGGTGACAGCGACTTCGGACCGGCGATGATCGCCGGAGGTTCCATGGGCACCCGCTCGTGGTCCTGGGCGGTCGCGGCCGCGGCCGAGGAACTGCGCGACAGGCTGGGCCTGGGCGCCGACATCCCCCCGGACGGCATCACGGTGCGGTCGGACACCACCGAGGCCATCGGCTCGCTCGCGCCCGCCGAACGGCACTCCTTCGGCGCCCAGTTCGCCGAGGTCGCCGTGGACGTCACCACCGGCGAGGTGCGCGTCCGGCGCATGCTCGGCATCTTCGCGGCGGGCCGGATCGTCAACCCGCTCACCGCGCGCAGCCAGCTCGTGGGCGGCATGATCTGGGGCATCTCCATGGCGCTGCACGAGGAGGCCGTACGGGACCGCGCCTCGGGCGGCCACGTCGGCGCCGATCTCGCGGGCTACCACGTGGCCACCCACGCCGACGTCCCGCACGTCGAGGCCGACTGGATCGAGGACACCGACCCGAACGACCCGGTCGGCATCAAGGGCATCGGCGAGGTCGGCATCGTGGGCGCCGCGGCCGCCGTCGCCAACGCGGTCTGGCACGCGACCGGCGTGCGCCACCGGGCCCTGCCCATCCGGCCGGACCGGGTCCTGACCGCGGCAGCGGGAGCGCTCGATGCTTGACCTGGCCGAGGAACTGGACCGGTGGATCGAGGAGGGCCGGGAGTTCGCCGTCGCCACCGTGGTGGCCGTCGGCGGCAGCGCACCGCGCGGTCCCGGCGCCGCCCTCGCCGTGGACGGTGCGGGCACCGTCATCGGCTCGGTTTCCGGCGGCTGCGTCGAGGGCGCGGTGTACGAACTGTGCCTGGAGGCGCTGCGCACCGGGGAGAGCGTCCTCGAACGGTTCGGCTACAGCGACGAGGACGCCTTCGCCGTCGGGCTGACCTGCGGCGGCACGATCGAGGTGCTGGTCACGCCGGTGTCCGGCCAGGCGCCCGCCCGGCCGGTCCTCGCGGCGGCCGTGGCGGCCGCCGCCCAGGGCGGGCCGACGGCCCTGGCCCGGGTCGCCCGCGGCCCGGCCGAGCTCCTCGGCCGGGCCCTGCTGGTGCGGCACGACGGCACGCACGAGGGCGCGCTCGGCGGCCACCCGGAGCTGGACCGTACGGCGGCGGCCGAGGCCCGCGCCCTGCTGGAGGCGGGCCGTACCGGCACGGTGGAGATCTCGGCGGACGGGTCGCACTGCCCCGGCGGCCTCACCCTGCTGGTCGAGTCGAACGTGCCGCCACCGCGCATGATCGTCTTCGGGGCGGTGGACTTCGCCTCGGCGCTGGCGCGGGCCGGCAAGTTCCTCGGCTACCACGTGACCGTGTGCGACGCCCGCCCGGTCTTCGCCACGCGGGCCCGCTTCCCAGACGCCGACGAGGTCGTCGTGGACTGGCCGCACCGCTACCTGCGGCGTACCGGGACCGACGCCCGCACGGTCCTGTGCGTCCTCACCCACGACGCGAAGTTCGACGTGCCCCTGCTCAAGCTGGCCCTCGGCATGCCGGTGGCGTTCGTCGGCGCGATGGGCTCGCGCCGCACACACGAGGACCGCAACCGGCGTCTGCGGGCCGAAGGCGTGAGCGCGCGAGAGCTGGCCAGACTGCGCTCTCCGATCGGCCTCGACCTCGGTGCCCGTACGCCCGAGGAGACCGCCCTGTCGATCGCGGCGGAGATCGTCGCCGCCAGGCGGGGCGGCACCGGCGTACCGCTGACCGGCTCCCGGACACCGATCCACCGCGACCTTCAGACTGCCGGTGCGACGGGGGGATAGGTTTCATCGACACCCTGGTCACCATCTCCATCGGCGGCAACGACTCACGGTTCTTCCGGATCGTCCCGGAGTGCCTGCTGTCCGTCGAAAACGGCAGCTGCCAGGGCGAGACGTTCGACGACACGGACGACACCGTCAACGGCCGGGACAAGCAGTTCCTCGGACAGCCGCTGGAGACGGCCGTTCCGGGCCTCATAACCAGGTCGTAAGGCGGGACATCACACGGGTCCTGAAGGAGATCCGCAACAGGGCGCAGAACGCGAAGATCGTCCTGATGGGACCCGCCCCTGATCACCGACGAGGGCTCGTGCCTGAACATCGGCTTCAGCGGCATGGCCATCGGCCTGTCCGAGGCATCCTCGGCCTGGCTCGACGAGTACGGGTACTCACGCTCGGCCCGGCCGTCCTGGTGGACAGTGACGGTCGGGCCGACGCCATGGGTGAGGCACCTGCCGATCAGAGGCGGACGAGCATGAAGGCCTGCGCGCGGTGTGCCGCTGGCTCGAAGAGCGTGTGGGGACCGTTGGCGGTGGTCGTCCTGTTCGCCGTCTCGGCCTGTTCCACGACCCCCTACCGTGCCGTCAGCGACAAGCAGCTGCGAAAGCCAGGGGAGAGCGGCCGGGCGGTGCGGGCCCGGGAGCGGGCGGAGCAACGGCTTCGGAGCGTGGAGCGGGCGTACGCCGACCGCACGCCCCTGTCGCTCGGCCTGGTCGTGGTGCACGACGTGTGCGTTCCGGGATAGGGACCGGGCCGGTTCTTCCAGCAGAAGACCGACGACTGCAAGGTCGTCTGCTCGATGAGCATCACCGCCTACTACGGCGCCGACCCCAGGCACTTGAGCGACACCCTCGACGGGGTCCTGACCGCGGGCGACCAAGCCCGTGCCGGGCCGGCCGGATCCGCATGTCCCATCCCGTTCACGCACGACGACCACGGCAAGCGGCTCGTCGCCTACTACCGGGGGCACGGCCCGAACCCCCAGGGCCCGAAGGCCCCGGAACCGACCAGGCTTGCCATCTCCGGACAGACGCTGACCTGGGACACGACACGCGGCAGCGCCCCGCGCCCGCTGGTCGAGGAGCCCTGCGCCGGCCTCGTCGACCATCCGCCGGTGCCCAGCGTGTACACGCCCCACCGAACCCGAAGTACCTCTGGCGGCGGGGCGGTGCTAGCTCCTCGGGTCAGTCCTCGGGGTGCTGTCGCGCGCTGCGGACGATGTGGGACCAGGTACCTGCGGTGCCGCCGTGCTTGCGGGCCAGCCGGCCGGCGAGTTGGGCTGCAGGAGTTCCGGGGTTTGCCTTGACTGCGGCGCGGGCGTGGTCCAGGCGGGGATCGCCGTCGTACGGGTAGCGGCGATCGGTTCTGGTCGTGCCGGCGGGGCGGCCGCCTCCACGCTCGCGGCGCTCGGCGTACGTCCAGATGTCGCCGCGCCGGTACTTTCGTTTGACGAAGCCCTTGGCCGTCGTCGTCTCCTCGGCTGGTGCCGGCCAGTGCCTCGGCGGGCTCACCAGGTACTTCGTGATGCTGGTCGGTTCCATGCCCAGGACGCGGGCTGCCTCGGACAGCGAGATCAGATCCCCGGCGTTTCCGCTGAGGTCGACGTTCGTGCGCCACCGCTGACCGGCTTTGTAACCGTCGTACCAGGTGTCCCAGGTCTTCGGGTTCCAGTACATGGTGTTGCCGATGGTCTTCTCCGGCTCGGGGTGCCCATTGGACTCCCGGTCCGCCCAGATGGGGATGTCCTCCGTGATCTGTCGATCCCGCGGCAGGGCCTCACGCGTCATCTTCGGCTCCTCCCTCGCGGCGGTCGTCGTGGTCGGTGGCTGCGGCAGGAGCACCCTGCCGGCCTCGCTGAGCGCATTGTCATGGGGCTGCGCAGCGGAGTCTCAATTTTCGTTCGCGTCCAGCCGGTTCGCCCGATCCGTGCGTCATCCGCCCCCTGATCGCCGAACGCGCCACGGACCTGGCGGAAGGTCCCCGGACCGTGCCGGACTGCCGGCAGGTTTCAGCGATGATGGGGCGGATACCTCGCCGCCACAGCAGCCGTCGGTACTTTGAGATCGGTGTCTCCCGCTGCCACGGGGCGCTCGTCGTGGATCAGCCCGAAGACGCTGGACCTCTCCGCGACCGCCGGGGCCGTGGAGCAGAGCTCGAAGTTGGTGGTGCAGCGAGGGGCAGGCGGTCGGGGCGGCAGGTGACGAGGTGTCTCATCCGTCCCATCGGAACTCCTGGCTCGGACATTCGGGTTCGACGTAGGCGCCCGGGGAGTAGCGCAGGTGGCGGCCACAGGTCGGGAGCGGATGTCGGATGCCGCGCTACGGGGTTGAAGCAGCGTGTCCCGCCTCCGGCGGACGGCGGGGTCGCCGCCTGACAGTGAGCGAGTCCGGGATGGGTCGCATCAATTGTCGCGGCTCAACGATGAGTTCCGAGGAGGAGCGCGGTCTACGAGTGCGGGGAAGGGCGACGAGAGGAATGATCATGGACGTCTCGATGACCTCGGAGAGCACCGGCGCCGCGGCCGGCCGGTCGTGGGCGGACAAGGAGCGGCAGAGTGCCGGGGGAAAGGTGCTCTGGCATTTCACCATGTCGCTGGACGGGTTCGTGGCAGGGCCGAATCACGGGATGGAGGGGATGACGGGCTTCTCGTTCCGGCCCGGACTCATTGAGGAGTACACCGAGACGACGGGCGCAGTTCTGGGCGGCCGGGACGGCTGGGATGCCTACCCCGACGCCGCCAACATCTACGGCGGCGCGTGGCAGGGTCCGCTCTTCGTCCTGACACACCACCCCGAAGACGCGCAGCCCGGCGAGGGCGTGACATTCCTGAACTGCGATGTGTCCGAGGCGGTCCGGATCGGGTTGGAGGCCGCCAACGGCAAGAATCTTGAGGTCTTCTCGCCCACGATCGGCCGGCAACTCCTGGAGCGCGGACTGATCGACGAGGTCGACCTGCACATCGTGCCGGTGTTGCTCGGCGATGGGATCCGGCTGTTCCACAACCCCAGGGGCGCCCCGGTCCGACTTGAGCTGCTCAATGGCGGCGATCACTCGGCGGCCGTGAACCTGCGCTACCGTCCCGCCGCGATCGGTTGAATCTCTGAGGCCGGGCCAGGGACAAACCCGGGGTCCAGGTATCGCAACACTTCGTGCACTGCCGTACGGGAACGGTGGACGGTGTTTCACGCGGGGGAGCAGACGCGGACGGCGGGACGGCCTTGGTGTGGCTTGCGCCCTGTCTTCGCCTAGGGGGCGACGGGCCTCGGCCGGAGCCGGGGTCACGGGCTGGACGCCGGCCCGTCCGTTCCGTACCGGAGGCCGTCGAGGAGCAGGTCGAGGAGGCGGCCGGCCCGTGCGCGTTGGTCGGGAGCGCTGGTGATCAGAGCGACGCCGGCCAGGCTGAAACCGACATCGAGGGGGTCGATGTCAGGGCGCAGGAGACCGGTGTCGGCGCCGGCGCGCAGCAGGGTGCCGAGCGCGGTTGCGAGTTTGTCGAGGGTCTCGGCGAAGGGGTCCGCGCCGGATGCGACCGCGGCCCGCAGCGCGTCCGCCATGCCCTGCTTGGCAGCCAGGTAGTCGATGAAGTCGTCCATCCACAGGCGGATCGCCCGGTCCGGTGCATGGTCGGCGAGCAGCTTCGCGGCGCTGTCGCAGACACGGGCCAACTCGTTGCGGTAGGCCGCCTCGACCAGTGCCTCGCGGGTGGGGAAGTGGCGGTAGAGCGTGGCCGAGCCGACACCCGCGGCCTTGGCGATCGTGTCGATCGCGACGTCCGCGCCCTGCTCGGAGAAGGCGCGCACGGCCGCTTCGAGGATGCGTTCGCGGTTGCGGCGGGCGTCGGCGCGCAACCCGCTCGGCTTGGTGGTCAAGGCTGCTCCTTTCGTCGGTGACCAGTCTAGCTGGACAACCGGGGAGTTCCCCGGTTAGCGTTGCGGATAACTGGGGAACTCCCCGGTTACGGGTGTCGGCCCGTTGTGCTCCCCAGGCAAGGAAGACCCTCATGACCTCCCCGAAGACGGTTCTGATCACCGGTACGTCCTCCGGCATCGGCATGGCCGCCGCCATCGGCACCGCCCGGGCGGGCTGGGCGACCATCGCCACCATGCGCGACACCGGCAAGGCCGAGGCCCTGCTCAAGGCCGCCACCGAGGCGGGTGTCGCGGACCGGATCCAGGTCAAGCGGCTCGATGTGACCGAGTCCGCCGGCATCACCGCCTGCCTGGACGAGGTCGTCGCCGAGCACGGCCGCCTGGACGCGCTGGTCAACAACGCCGGCGCCGCCCAGGTCGGCACCATCGAGCAGAGCAGCGTCGACGACGTCCGCGCGGCCATGGAGGTCAACTTCTTCGGTGTGGTGGCGGTGACCCGGGCCGCCCTGCCGCACCTGCGTGCGTCGAAGGGCCGGGTGATCACCGTCACCAGCGTCGGCGGTGTCGTCGGCCAGCCCTTCAACGAGGCGTACTGTGCGGCCAAGTTCGCCGTCGAGGGCTTCATGCAGTCCCTCGCGCCGGTCGCCGCCACCGTCGGCGTCGATGTCGCCGTGGTCGAGCCGGGCGCGGTGGCGAGCGAGTTCGTCGCCAATCTCGGCCTGGACGTCCCGACGCTGCTCGCGGCCGCAGGGCCCTACGGCTCGGCGCTCGAGGCCTACATCAGCCGCACCCGGGAGTCGTTCGGCAACGCCCAGACCCCGGCCGAGGCAGCCGCCCCGATCGTCGACGCCCTGACCGCCGCCCGTCCGCCCTTCCGCATCCAGACCTCGCAGTGGGCCCGCGACTTCGTCGCCACCACCCTCGCCGACCTCGACGGCTCCGCCGTCCAGACCCTCACCGGTTCCTGGGTGCGCTGACCGCCTGCGTTCCGGTGGGTGCACCGCCGACGCCGGGCGCGGCAGCCGCACAGCATCCCCGCCCGTCGGCGCCACACCACCGCCCCGCCTCCCGGCCGCGCCCCACCCGGCTCCGCCCGGCGACCGGCCGTACCCGGCCCGGGCCGAGGGCCGCAGCGCACCGGACGCGCGACCCACCAGTCACACACCGTGGGACACCCGCAACAGCAAGGAAGATCACCATGGAACTCCGCACCCTCGGCAGCCAGGGCCTGACCGTCTCCGCCGAAGGGCTCGGCTGCATGGGCATGAGCGCCTTCTACGGCAGCACCGACGAGGCCGAGTCCCTCGCCACCATCGACCGCGCCCTGGAACTGGGCGTGACCCTGCTGGACACCGCCGAGAGCTACGGCCCGTTCATCAACGAGCGACTCCTCGGCAAAGCCCTCGCCGGCCGCCGCGAGCAGGCCGTCATCGCCACCAAGACCGGCGTCGAGCTCACCGACGACGGCACGCTCGTCGGCCACAACGGTCGCCCCGAGTACATCCGTCGTTCCCTGGACCGCTCCCTGCGCCACCTGGACACCGACCACATCGACCTCTACTACCTGCACCGGGTCGACCCGCAGGTGCCGATCGAGGAGACCGTCGGCGCCATGGGCGACATGGTGGCCGCCGGCAAGGTCCGCTACATCGGCCTGAGCGAAGTCGCCCCGCAGACCATTCGCCGCGCCCACTCGGTCCACCCGATCACGGCCGTCCAGACCGAGTACTCGCTCTTCGAGCGTGGCATCGAGGACGACGGGGTCATGGCCACCCTGAACGAGCTCGGGATCGGCCTGGTCGCCTACTCGCCGCTCGGACGCGGGTTCCTCTCCGGTGCGATCACCAGCCCGGACGACTTCGCCGCCGACGACTTCCGCCGTACCGACCCGCGCTTCCAGGGCGAGAACTTCGCCCGCAACCTGGCTGTGGTCGACGAGGTCCGCCGCATCGCCGCCGGGAAGCAGGTCTCGCCGTCCCAGCTGGCGCTCGCCTGGGTACTGCACCAGGGTGCGGTCGCCATCCCCGGCACCAAGCGCCGCCGCTACCTGGAGGAGAACGTCGCCGCCACCACCGTGACGATCACCGGTGAGGACTTGGCCGCCATCGAAGCCGTCGCCCCGCGCGGCATCGTCTCCGGTGACCGCTACGCCCCTGAGCTGATGCAGAACCTCAACGGCTGAACCCGGCGGGTGTGTCGGGAACGGCAGCCGGACGACCCCCACCGTGCGGCGCCCGGCGGTGCGGTCTGCCGCCGCACATGACCTCGCCTCGGCACGCTCGCGCCACTTCAGTGCCCCGCTGTCCGGACATCGGCGGCCGTCAAGCCGCAGTGGCGCGAAGGGCGGCGAAAGCCGCCGGGTAGTCGATCTCCGGTCCCGTCAGAAGATGTCGCCCTCTGATCCTCATGGCGCCCGATGCGGGGGCGAGTCCCGGTCCTCGAAACGGGAGCGGAACGACTGGCTCGCCCTGTGCGCTACGGCGCGCAGCCCCGCATGACGGGCAGGCCGATCTCCTCTGCGCGTCCGTCGCGGACCTCTTCCTGTTGTGCCGTCCTCGATGAGCCGGGCTGCGAAGGCGGGCAGCCGCTGCGACGCCGCGGCTGGCGCGGAGAGGCGGTGCGGTCAGCAGTGCCCGTGGGCCGGCTCGGACCTTCCGGCGCCAGTGCGTCCAGCAGCGTGTTCTTGCTACTGCAGTGACGGCTGGGCGCGCCGGGACGCCGCCGACGTCCGGTGAGACGGCCCGGTGACGGGCGGCTGGAATACGGCCGTGCGGCGGCCGGTTGCATCCGGGCATGCGACGTGATCAGGAACCACCCGGCGACATCCATCCCCTGCTGGCCGGACGGTTCAGCCCGTCTCGGTTCGACCCGTCGGCCGCCGTGGACGACCACGCCGTGAGCCTGCTGCTGGAAGCCGCCCGGTGGGCGCCGTCCGCCGGGAACTCCCAGCCGTGGGGCTTCTTCCTGAGCCGGCCCGGTGAGCCGGAGCACGAGCGGGTGGTGCGCCACCTCGCGGCCAGTTCGGCGCGGTGGGCGACGGACGCGGGCCTGCTCGTCGTCGCGCTGACGCGCCGCCACGTCGACGAGACGCAACTGCTCTATTCCGAGTTCGCGGACTACGACCTCGGCCAGGCCATCGCCCACATGACCATCCAGGCCCAGGCGATGGGACTTGCCGCCCATCAGTTCCGCGCCTTCGACCTGGAGGGCCTCACCAAAGAGCTGGAGCCGAGCCCCGGCTGGGCGATCATCTCCATGATCGCGCTGGGCAGGGCGGCCGAAGAACCGCCGGCCCGCCGCGACCGGCGCAGTATCGCCGATCTGCTGTCCGCCCCCTGGCCGCTGTCGGAGTAGCGCTGTCGCGTCATACCCGCAACGGTTCCGCGATATTGGGAAAGCGGTTACCGAGACGTAGCGAACGGATGTGCGTCCCCCCTAGGCTCTGCGCGACCACCGAGCGCTGCGAAGGGATTGGCATGGGCATGACTACCCAAGAGTTGCGAGCCGTGAGGACGGCCGTCACGTCTCCGCTGCTCCCCGAGATCATCCCCGGCACCTTCGAGCAAGCCGTCCACCCTGCCTCCGCCTGGGGGGACGTCGTCCACGCCCACCGCCTCAAGGACTTCGCCGCTGCCGGGACCACCGACCGGGCCGCCGTCTTCCCCGGCGTCCTGGGCGCGCAGGCCGTCGACCCGCACACCCGGTACGGCGGCGCCACCCCGCGCCCCTGGTTCGTCGTGTTCGACGCGGACGCGGGCGCCCGGAACGGCGTCGGCGACACGCAGTGGTACGACACCAGCCGCTGCCTGACGGTCGGCACCGACGCCTACGACGTGCCGCCCTCTCTCGGCTCCGCTGACCCGTCCTTGGCCGACGCCCGGGCACGCGTCACCGAACCCGCCGCCGACGGGGCCTCGTACCCCTCCACCGACCGGGTCATCGCCCCGGCGAGCGGTGTGCTCGGCGAGGTGTCCGCCCGTGGCTGACACCCCTCGCTCGCGCACCCTGACGCGGGTGCTGGCGGCCGGGGCGATGGCGCTCGCCTCCGCCCTGCCGGGCCAACTCGCCCCGGCGGCACGGGCCGCAGCCGTGACCGACCCCGTGCCGCTGGTCAACCCCTATATCGGCACCGGCGCGAACAACGACTTCAGCGCCGGGAACACCTTCCCCGGAGCCGACGTCCCGCACGGCATGCTCCAATGGTCCCCGGACACCACCTCGCGCCCCAAGGGCGGCGGGTACGACTACGGGGACTCGGCCGTCTCCGGCTTCAGCCTCACCCACGTCTCCGGCGTCGGCTGCGACGCGGCCGGGGACCTGCCCATCCTGCCTGTGGTCGGCTCGATCGGCTCCGACCCCGGCGCCACAACGGAGTCGTTCTCCCACGGCGGCGAAACGGCGACAGCGGGCTCCTACTCCGTCGCCCTCGGCAACGGCACGGACGTGGCACTCACCACGACGACGCACGCCGGAATCGGCCGGTTCACCTTCCCCGCCTCCACCCAGGCCGGCCTGCTGCTGAAACTGAACGGCACGCAGACCCCGTACGCCTCCTCGACGCTGAACGTGACCGGCACAGACACGGTGACCGGCTCGGTGACCAGCACCGGCTTCTGCGAGGCGACCAACCCCTTCACCGTCTACTTCGCCATCACCTTCGACCACCCCTTCACCGCCGGCGGCTACAGCGGCGGCGAGCACCTCACCTTCGACACCACGAGCAACCGGACGGTCGAGGCCCGGGTGGGCATCTCCTACACGTCGACGGCCGAGGCCGCCGCCAACCGGGACGCTGAGGTCACCGGCAAGAGCTTCACCGACGTGAAGTCCGCGGCGGCGACGGCGTGGCGGGACGCCCTGTCGAAGGTCACGGTCAGCGGCGGCACCCGCGACCAGCAGCGCATCTTCTACACCGCCCTCTACCACGCCTCCCTCTTCCCCAGCGTGGTCAGCGACGCCGACGGCTCCTACCGTGGCTACGACGGCGCCGTGCACACCGTGACCAGCGGCCACAGCGCCCAGTACACCGACTTCTCCAACTGGGACACCTACCGCTCCCAGGCACAGCTCACGGCGCTGCTCGACCCGACGGCGGCCTCCGACATGGCGCAGTCGATCGTCAACGACTACACGCAGGGCGGCACCCTCACCAAGTGGGGGATGGCCACCGGCGAGACCCACATCATGGTCGGCGACCCGGCCGTGCCCGTGCTGGCCGACTACTACGCCTTCGGCGCACGCGACTTCGACACCACCACGGCCCTCGACGCCATGATCAAGGAGCAGACCACCGACACCGACGTCACCCCCGGCGTGACGTACCTGGACTCCGTCGGCTATCTCCCCACCAACTCGCTGTACGGCTGTTGCCACGAGTACGCCACCACCTCCACCCAACTGGAGTACGACACCGACGACTTCGCCCTGTCCCGGTTCGCGGGCGCACTCGGCGACGGCGCGAACCGGAAGAAGTTCCAGGACCGGGCGCAGGACTGGGAGAACGTCTTCAACACGTCCTCCGGCTACGTCCAGCCCCGGCACTCCAACGGCCGCTGGATGGACGGCTTCGACGCCAAGTTGATCACCGGCACCGCGGCCAACGACTTCGCCGAGGGTGACGCCTTCACCTACACGCCGATGATCCCGTTCAACCTCGCCAAGCTGGCCTCCCTGGAGGGCGGCACATCGTCCCTGGCGTCGTACCTGGACAGCGTGCTGAGCGGCTACCAGGGTCTGGGCAGTGTCATCGGCACCCAGTCCAACATGGGCAACGAGCCCAGCATCGGACTGCCGTGGGAGTACGACTGGGTCGGCGAGCCGTACAAGACGCAGTCCACGGTGCGCGCCGTGCAGGACCAGCTGTGGACCGACGCCGCCGGCGGCGAGCCCGGCAACGACGACCTCGGCGAGATGAGCGCCTGGTACGTCTGGTCCGCTCTCGGTCTCTACCCGGAGACACCGGGCACCGCCGACCTGGCCATCGGCAGTCCCCTGTTCACCTCCGCCGTCGTCACCGCAGGCGGGCACACGCTGACCGTCAACGCCCCGTCCGCCGCACCCGGTTCACCGTACGTGCAGGCCCTGACCCTCAACGGCGGCGCCTGGAACAAGGCCTACGTGCCGGCGTCCTCCCTCGGCTCGTCCACCGAACTGGACTTCACCCTCTCCTCGACCGCCGACACCCAGTGGGCGGCGGACGCCTCGGCCGCACCGCCGTCCTACGACGGCACCCCAGGCACGGGAGTGCCCCAGCCCAGCGGCCCGCTCACCGAGACCCTCACCGGCAAGTGCGTCGACGACGCAGGCGCCGGTACGGCGAACGGCACGGCTGTGCAGATCTACGGTTGCAACGGCAGCGCTGCGCAGACCTGGAAGGTCGCCCCCGACGGCACCCTCCAGGTACTGAACGACTGCATGGACGTCACCTCCGGCGCCACCACCTCCGGCACGAAGATCCAGCTGCACACCTGCAACGGCACCCAGGCCCAGCAGTGGCGGCCCGACAGCTCGGGTGAACTCGTCAATCCGGTCTCGGGTCTCTGCCTCACCGACTCCGGCAACGGGGCGACGAACAAGACACAGTTGACACTCGCGACGTGCACGGGGAGCGTCGGCCAGCGCTGGACACTGCCGACCTCGTAAGGGGATGTGTCCCTCCCGCCGAGACCGTGGGAGGGACACACCTTGGATGTCAGCGACGTGCGTCGGACGTGGTGGTGTAGGGGGCCGCGGCGTGCTGGGCGGCGTAGAGGAGGGCAGGTTCGATCTTCGGCCAGAAGTAGCTGTCCTGGCACGAGAACGGCGGAGTGAAGCCGTCGCAGCCGACGCCGTCGCTGTCGCCGATCTCGATGGTGAAGCTGGCCAGACCGAGCTTGTCGTAGGTCCAGTCGTCGGTGCCGCCGGAGGCGTTGTAGAGGATCTCGCCGGCCTGGCCGTACTGGTAGCCGGTGAGCGAGGCCATGTGGGCGGCCAGCGCGCGCAGGGCGGTGTCGTTTCCGGTGTGCACGGCGGAGTCGTACTCCCAGGGGAAGAGCACCATGCTGGCGTCGCTGTGCAGCGTGATCATCATGCCCTTGGCGTTCGACGGCGCCGGGTCGGTGCCGCCGGTGCCGGTGCGCACCGCCGGGAACAGCTCGCGGAAGAGGCTCTCCAGAGCGGTGTTCTCCACCTCGGAGTCGGCGGCCGGGCCGTCGTAGGTCTGGTCGCACGCTGCGCGGGAGGTGCCGGAAGTGCCCCAGTGGGAGCCGGTGTTGCGGTTGAGGTCGACGCCGATCTGGCTGTAGGCGCTCGCCCCGCACCCGGAGCCGTGCGAGTCGTCGGCGTTCTTGCGCTGCAGGACGGGGTTGTCACCGCCCGCCGCGACCATGTCGACGCCGTCGGGGTTGGCGTCGGGCACCACCCACATCTCGGTGGTGTCCATCAGCTTGGTGATCGTCGAGTCCTTGCCGTAGCCACTGGTCAGGGCGTCGATCCAGCGCCACGACATCTCACCGGTCGTCAGTTCCCGAGCGTGGATCTGGCTCATCAGGAAGAACCGCGGCTTCGCCGAGTTCGGGCTGAGGGCGCAGTCGCCCGCCCGAATCTTGGTGATGCAGATCGCCTTGAGATCGCGGCCGCCTCGCCCCCGCTGCTTGAGCCACGACTGACCATAGGTCACCACCTTGGCCAGATCGGGGTGTTGGGAGACCGTGTCGTCCATGTGGGAGTACTGCGCGGTGACCGTGTGGTAGCCGCCGTCGAACGTGTCGCCCGCGGCGGCGCGTGTCACCGCGGTGGGGGAGGGGATCGCCTCGGTCAGCGTGGAGGCGATGGCGGGGGTGAAGCCGAGCCGGCGCAGTCCGGCCGCGGTCGACCTGTCGCCGGAGACGAACAGGCTGTTGCCGTCCCGCTTCTCCAGCAGGTCGTATCCGGAGTCGCTGAGGCGCTCGGCATCGGCGAGCGGATGGCGCGTGGGCACGCGGTAGATGACGACCGTGCGCTGCCCGCCGTGGGGGTGGCCGGTGGTGGTGACGCGGCCCGCTGTGGCGTCCGCGCCGGTGCCGGCCAGCGCCACCTGCGGCAGCAGGGCCGTGGCGACGATGACGGCACCGGCGGTCAGGCCAGCCAGGCGTTTGTATGCCATGGAGGTGACCTTTCGTGGGGGATGGACTCCTCCAATATGGCATGTCCATGGTGAGAGCGACATGGTGCGGCGCGGCCCCGCGGTGTCCTGATCGCCGGTGCGCGTTGGGTACGAGGTAGGGGCGAGATGGCGCGTCCGTCTCCGCCTCGGCGCGGCTGTACTTGAACGTCTTGGTGACGGCGTCCTTGTGCAGTGCCGCCGCTCGCCTGCGAACTCCCTGATCTGACCCCGGACTTCCGCCACTGGCCGGCCTGCTGCATGAGTGGCGACCACGATGACGCCGAGAGCGGTCGCGCTCTGGCCTCCACCACGCCCACAGCGCCGGGCTCGACCGCAGGACCATCGCCGACGGCTGCGCGACGCCACGCCTGGCGCGCCAGGGGAGCCGCGCATCTCGACGCGGCGCTGCCCACGGCATGACCCCCAAGCCGACGGCAGGGACCGGCCAGTCCCGGCCCCTGCGGTCCTCCCCTTGCCTGACGCCCTCAGCCGGCGGCGATCGGGGAGGAGACACGGGCCGGCGGCGGCCCGGCCCCCCTCCCGGCATCTGGGCCCCCGGCTTCCGTTGGTTCGTCGGTGCCGGTGGGCTACCAGGCGTCGTTCAGCGTCCTGCTGCCCGAACTTCCCGTGATGAAGGAGGGGTTGTTGCCCGACTGCCAGGTGATCGAGTCGTCGGAGTTCATGATCATGTACGTGTGCTCGATGCACATGTCGGCCGACTCATCCCCACGTCCTCCGCCTGGGAAAAATGAGCGGCACGGTCCCCTGGTACGCGGTACGGTGCGTCGATGTCAGCGATCAAGAAGTTCCAAGTCACCTTTGACTGTGCAGAACCTGAGCGCCTCGCTCGCTTCTGGTGTGAAGTGTTGGGGTACGTCCTACCGCCGCCACCGGAGGGGTTCACCACCTGGGACGATTTCAACCGCACCCTGCCTCCTGAGAAGCAGGGATCATGGTTCGCCTGCAGTGATCCCTCAGGCGTGGGCCCGCGCCTGTACTTCCAGCGCGTCCCTGAAGGCAAGATCGTCAAGAATCGGGTGCATCTCGACGTCCGGGTCGGCACCGGGCTCGTGGGGGACGAGCGCCTCGCCGCACTCGAAGCCGAGTGCGCACGACTGGTCGCGCTCGGTGCGACCCACGTGCGAACACTGTATGCCGATGAGGAGAACGAGTCCTGCATCCCGATGCTGGACATCGAGGGCAACGAGTTCTGTATCGACTGAGCACTCTCCGAGCCGACAGCTAAGCCGCAGGTCAACACGTTGGTCGCTGACAAGGCCGCAGGCCAGGGGCTCAGCCCTTCACTTCTTCGGCAGTCAGCGGCCCGGCCCCCGGCGTCTCGTCCTCATGGAGCCACTCATGAACGAGGAGGCCGAGGATCACCTGGTCGACGAATGCTCCGTATACCCAGGCCGAGCGCCGCAACGTGCCTTCGATCGTGAACCCCGCCCTCTTCGCCGCCGCGATCATCGGCGCGTTGTCTGCCATGGTCTCCACCTGCAGTCGCTGCAGTCCGCGTACCGCGAACCCGTACTCGCACAGCACATGGACGATGTCCGAGCTGAACCCACGACCGCGGAAGTCGGGGAGCACCGAGATCCCCAGGTGCGCCGACCTGTTATGCGTGTCGATGCCCCACAGCGAGGCGGCACCGACCAGTTCCTGCGAATCGAGTTCCACCACGGAAAAAGCTGCTGCAGTGTCCGAGGGCTCACCGACTGCATAGGGAGAGTGGGCCGACCCTGGTGGTATCGGATGCCAGGGCCGAGGGTCCTGACGTGACCGGGTTGCCACGTCGTTGTACAGAACCGCATGGAGCACTGGAATGTCAGCGTCGTGCCGGGCCCGCAGGCCGATCTTGTTGCCACGTATCATCCGCCATTGCTACCGCAGGACGACGAGTTGATCAAGAACAGGTTCAGCACTCGAACAGTCCGGCCAGGAGCAACGTCCCGGACCGGAGCCGTTGACGGGATGCCCCGTGATGGGTCTTGGGGCGTGCTGGTCTGAGGGCTCGGCGGGCTGGTGGCTCGGCAATCGGTGGCTGGTCCGGTTACTCGTACCGGTACTTCAGCGAGTCCGCCTCCGCCTGCTCGATGTCGGCGATCGACAGCTCCGGCATCCGCAGCTGGGCCAGTGTCACCTCGGCCGAGGTCGGCTGGGCGTCCGTCGGCAGCCACTGCTCCGGCTTCCAGGCCCCGCTGCGCAGAAGTGACTTGGGGCAGTGCGGGTAGACCTCCTCGATGCCCACCACCAGCGCACTGGCCGGCGGCTTGCCCACGGCGGTCAGCTGCGACAGCAGCTCCGGGCGGGTGGAGACGCAGGCCCGGCCGTTCACCCTGAGCGTCGTGGTGCGCCCCGGGATGACGAACAGGAGCCCGGCCCGTCCGGTGGCGACGACGTTCTGCAAGGTGTCCAGTCGCTTGTTGCCGGTCGCGTCCGGTATCGCCACCGTCCGTGCGTCCAGGACGGCGACGAACCCGGCGGGACCGCCGCGCGGGGAAACATCACAGTTGCCCTCGGCGTCCGCGCTGGCGACCAGGACCAGCGATGAGCAGCCGATCAACCGCTGGGTCTGCTCGGTGAGTTCGGTCATCTGCTTGCGCACGGCCGCGTCGCTGGGGAGTCCGTAGGCCCGGCGCAGCGTCTCCTGGTCGCGCACGGCGTCGAGGTGGAGCGAGTCGAAGGCGCTGCCGGCAAGTTGTGGCGTCATGCCCCCGACCCTAATGGGCCGACCTCCGATTGATCTTGGCTGGTGCGTGCCGCGGACATGCAGGCGGCCGTGCGAGTTGTCTGGTGTGTGAAGATCAGACAGGCTTCCGCGGCCATGTGCCGTCCCGCCATCCGCAGGCTGTCGCGCCAATGTCTGGGTGAGTTGGTCGCTGAACCCGCCCCGGGCTGGGTGGCGCGCTGTGAGTCTGGGCGCCATGAGCGAACGTGAGGGCGATGTGCGGACTTGGCTCACCCGTGAGGCGTTGGGGGTGCTTTCCGAGGTGGGGTCCTCCACGATCGACCGGGCGGTTCGGGAGGTCCGCCGGTGCTGGCGGGCTGCGGGTGGGTGCCGTCCCTGACCGGCCCCGTAATTTGGGGGCGGACCCTGGGTGACGTGTTCGCCTATGCCGAGGCCGAGGGCGTTACCTTGCCGATCGCGGGGCCGGGGACCCAGATGCGCCACTCACACGCAGGCCGTCCCGGTCGGCGGCCCTTCGTCTCCGGCAGGTGCAGGCCCTGATCTCCCGGCTCGATGCTTACGGAACGGGCTGATCACGCCCGCGCGCTGAAAGCCGAGCCGCCTTCACCGGCGTATCCGGCGGCTTTTACCGATGGCTCGTCATGGGAACTGGTGCCCACGTGCTCGGCATGCGGCGCCTGCTTTCGGCCGTCCGTCGCCGGTGCGAGTGGGTGGCCCCGAATGCCTGCTGATCAGCCCAGACGCCAGCGGCTCGACCTTGCACCGAGCGCTGCTGTACCTCACCCCGGAACCCGCACCCCGATCATCAGATCGACGCCCTCTGCGGGCGGCATCGGCCCTGGCGCAGGTGTGGCGGGGAACGCGATCTCGTCGCGGACGCGGGCCTGGACCTCGCCCGCCTGTAGCTGCACATTCCCTGCATGTTCGAGCGGGATCCGCTGGTCGTCCTCATGCCACGCACACCTGGACCAGCAGGCGGAGCACACGAGTCTTCCCGAACGGGCGGTCCACACGGCCGCCGAAGAAATCCTCACACTCGGCGTGCCCGTCGGCTCCGGGAGCACCAGTCCGGCGGCTTTCCTCGACGGAATACGGCACTGGCTGGAATGCCCAGGCAAGAGCGAGGCGACCTGGCAAGCACTTCGGTCGCATCAGCGGATGTGGATTTGGTAAGGGGATATAGGTCAACGCTCACCTTCCTTCTTGAATGACGCATCAGCCGCATCCGTACCCACAGATGCAAGGCAGAAAGAAGTCAGCGGCGACCAGCGTCGGTTGACGGCCTGCCAGGAAGGGATATCACCATGTCCTTTGCCAAGATCATGCTGGCCAAGAAGGCCAAGAAGAAGGAATGCGGCGCGGCCGGCAAGGCCAAGCACCACAAGAAGAAGCACCACCACCGCAAGCACAAGAAGGCTGCCGGCAAGTAGTACGGCGTCGCGGAACACGATCACATAGGCAGACCGTGCCGGGGTCCGTTCGTGCAGCACAGGTGCGCGCCGGGTCCCGGCACGTCGTCGGACCGGGCAGTGCCCAGGAAGCGCCGGCCATGCACAGTGCAGCCCCCGTCACCATGCCCGCGGCCGGATCCGGGGCGGACCCCGCGGCCAGTGCCTCGGCCCGGACGCGGCACGCCCGTATCTCGTCCTTGGCCGCGTTCCGGACGTTCTGGCCGCTGGTCAGCGTCAACCGCCTGGCCGTGCTGGTGTCCGCCGCGTTGCTGGTGGTCTCCGCGGGGTGCGATGCGGGCGCGATCGGGATCGTCGGCGTTCTCACCGACGACGTGCTCACACCCGGCCACCTCGCCGCCTTCTGGGGCCCCGCCGCCCTCTGGCTGGGGCTCGCAGTGGCCGGCGCCGTCGCCTCCGCGGCGGGCGGCTATCTCGCCGGCTGGACCAGCGAGCACTTCCTGCTCGGCCTGCGTGACCGGGCCTTCCATCACCTGCAGCGGGTCCCGCCGGACGCCCTGGACCGCTTCGGCACCGGCGACCTTGTCTCCCGGCTGACCGGCGACATCGAGACCGTCGAGACGCTGGTCGCCTCCGCGCCCGTCGAGCTGATCACCTCCGCCGTTGGTGCGGTGGTGTTCGCCACGGCGGCCTTCTGGACCAGCTGGCAGCTGGCCCTGATCACCCTGGCCGCCGCCCCGTTGATCTGGTTCGGTGCCCGGGCGTTCGGCACCCTGATGCGCTCCGCCACCCGTGCCGAACGCGACAGCAACGGCCGCCTCGCCTCCCTGCTGGAGGAGAGCCTGGCCAACATGCCCCTGGTGCAGGCTTACGGCCGGCAGGAGGCCGAGCACAGCAAGGTGCACCGCGAGGGACGCAGCTGGATGCGTGCCGGACTGCGGCAGATCCGGCTGTCGTCGGTGTACGGGCCGATGGGCGAACTGCTCGAGACACTCAGCGTCTTGGCCGTGATCGGCGCCGGCGCCTGGCAGATATCCCAGCACCACCTCAGCGTCGGCGGCCTGCTCTCCTTCGCCGCTTTCCTCGGCTACCTCCATCCCAGACTCCAGGAACTCGGCGAACTCGTCGTCAGCGCCTCCTCCGCCACCGCCGCCTGCGAACGCCTCATCGAGGTACTGCGCACCGGACCCCTCCCCGAGACCACCCCTCACGAGGGCGTCCCACCGCTCGCCGAACCGGTCCGCGGGGCCGTGACCTTCCAGGATGTCGACTTCTCGTATGCCGGCAGCGCACACCCCGTGCTGGAAGGAGTGCGCCTGGACATCGCACCCGGCCTGCTCGTCGCGGTCACCGGTCCCAGCGGCACCGGCAAGTCCACCCTCGGCAAGCTGCTGCTGCGGTTCCACGAACCGTCCCGGGGCCGCATCCTGCTCGACGGCCGGGACATCGCCGAACTCCCCGTCGAGGAGGTGCGCCGCCACATCACCCTGCTCCCGCAGGACAGCATGCTCTTCGACGGCACGGTCCGCGACAACATCACCTTCGGCCGCCCGGACGCCACCGAGGCCGAGGTGCTCGCTGCCTCCGTCGCGGCCGACGCCCATGACTTCGTCAGCGCCCTGCCCGAGGGCTACGACACCTCGGTCGGCAAACGGGGCAACAACCTTTCCGGTGGCCAGTGCCGCAGGATCGCACTCGCCCGCGCCATGCTCCGCACCGCGCCCGTGCTGATCCTCGACGAACCCACCGCCGGACTCGACGATGCCTCCAGCGCGCGCATCATGGCACCGCTGCGCCGGCTCACCGCCGGGCGCACGACCTTTCTCATCACCCACGACCTGCGCCTGACAACCCAGGCCGACCTCGTCCTCCACCTCACCGACGGCACCGCAGTCATCACGACCCAGGACCAGTCGTCAACAACAGGCGCGCAGCCGGAGCACGAGGCTGCTTGAGAGCCGACATGACAGGCAGGCCGGCGTGAACCCGCTCCACGCGGCCTGCCACGTGCGCACGACCGCCGGGTGACGCCGGCCCGGCTCCGACCCCGTGAAGTCTGCAAGGCCGGCTCGGTCGGGGCCGTGTAGACGGCATTGAGAGCCGGGATCACGGTGGCATGGTGCCGTTCGGAGGCAAGCCGCAGCGGTGCGCGGAACAAGTGGATCACGCACGTCTGGGCCGTGGCCTCGGACCAGGCCGCCGTCACCGCATCGGGCAGGCCCTTCAGACCGTCGCAGGCGACGATGCACACGTCTTTCACTCCGCGGTTGCGCAGTTCGGACAGCACCGTCATACAGGTGGTGGGCTCCTTCGCCCTCGTCGCCTACGCACAGGCCGTGGAGGTCCCTGCGGCCGTCCTGTCGACTCCGACGGCCAGGTAGACCTGCTTGGAGACAACAGAGCCGGACCGGATATTGATCCACAGTGCGTAGATGCAGATGATCGGCCAGACGGCGTCCAGCGGGCGGCTCTGCCAGGTGGTGAGCTCGTCGGCGACTGCGTCGGTGACCTTGCTGATCAGGTCTGGTGAGACCCGTGTCGTACATGTCGGGGAGGAGGGCGCGGACGTCCGCGCTGAGATGCCGCGGCCGTACAACGAGAGGATCTCTTCGTTGAAGTCGGCCAGCCGCCAGCCGCCAGCCGCCGGCCGCCGGGCGCGCTTGGGCACCAAGTCCGGCTTGAAGGAGCCGTTGCGGTCCCGGGCAATCGCAACGGTGACCCCACCCGCGTCGGTCAGGGCGGTCGTCGACGCGGTCCCGTTGTGGCTGTTGCCCAAGCCGCGGCCGGCCGGATCGTGCCTCTCGTAGCCAAGGTGCTCGCTCATCTCGGTGTCCAGAGCCCGCTCCAGCACGGCCCGGGTGACCTCGGTCAGCAGCCCGCCCTCGCCCAGCAGGGCGGCTCCGAAGGGGTCGGGTCCATCAGCCGCTCGACGGCCTTGTGCACGAGCTTGTCCTCGAACGGCTCGACGGCCAGGGCCTTTTCGTCGTCCGTCAAGCTGTGTCCGACCGTCCCGGCTGACCAGGGGCCCCAGGCCGAGCCTCGGCCAGCCTGTCGCATCACGGATCTACGTGATCTTTCAGACGCGCTCGCCTCCGTGAGGGGTGCTCGCACCCTCGGCTATGGACGGTCGTGGTACACCACTCGTCGTGGTACACCGCCCCGGGGCGCAGGGCTTCGGACGTGGCGAACAACTGGGGCACCGTGACCAGGACATAGCCGCGAGCCTGGAGGGTGCGGACGATGGTGGGGACCGCCGGCGGGGTGGTCGCGTACCGGTCGTGCAGGACGACGATCGCGCCCCGTCGTACGCGTGTCAGCACCCGGTCCTCGATCAGGTGGGGGTTGTGGTTCTTCCAGTCCCTTGCGCTGACGCTCCACATCACCACCGACAGCCGCGCCGCGTCGGCCGCCGACCGCACCTTGTCGTTCCAGGCTCCGAAGGGGGGCCTGAAGAGGGTCGGGCGATGCCCGGTGACCGAGGCGATCTGCGCCGCCGCGGTGTTCAGCTCATGGTCGATCCGGGCGGGCGGGAGGCGGGTGAGGCGTGGGTGGGTGACCGTGTGGTCGCCGATCGCGTCACCGTCGCGCTGCTCCCTGAGGACGATGTTCCGGTACTGCAGAGCCCGCGGTCCGATGAGGAAGAAGGTGGCGACGGCATGCCGGCGCTCCAGTGTCGCGAGAATGGGCACCGTGTACGGGGTCGGCCCATCGTCGAAGGTCAGGGCGACACACTTGGTGACCCGGCAGTCCACGGCGGCAGCCGGTGTCCCGGCGGCGGATCCGGAGAGTCCGGCGGGCGCGTGGGAGAGAGCGGCGATGGGTGGCGAGGCGATTGCGGCCGCGACCGTGCACGCGGCTGCGGCCGTCACCATGCACCGCCACCCTGTTCTTGCAGCCATTCAGCCACTCCGATGACAGCACGGTGATCGTGTCTTCAGGGTCGGCGGTCCGACCGGATCCGGCATCACATGATGGGTGTGAGAAGCTCCAAAAACAGCTAAGTTCTGTGTAAATCGCCTGGTAGGAGAGTCAGGCTTAGGCCTCCGCCTCATACCTGTTCCTAGCTTCCACGCCGAGAAGGAGCCGCCATGCGATGGACCACGAACGACCTTCCCAGACCCACCGGCCGCAGCTCCGTGGTCACCGACGCCAACAGTGGGCTCGGATTCATCACCGCGCGCGAGCTGGCCCGTGGTCGGCAGGAGACCGCCCGACGGGGCACCCTGCTGACGGTACTGGGACGCCCGCGCGAGGTCATGCGCGGAGGCGCTCGATTTCCACCGCCCCGCTGATCGTCTGTACGCCTGCGCGACCCGGCTGATGCGCTTGTTCATCGATCTTGGTGGGGACCTGCTCCGGCGCACCTCTCATGAGCCCGCCGACCAGCGCGGACACCCTGGCGGGCCGTCTCGACGACCTCCGCCGTCGGCACTGCCACCTGCAGGCTGGCCCGCTCCGGAGGAAGACAGACGCGACGTGGAGCGCGGCTTCGTAGTGGACAGCAAGTGTGGTGGTTCGCATCGCGATGCCGGGCCACAGCCTCGGCCGGTTGATCGTTCGTTCGACGGCGTTGTGCTGCTTGTAGGCGGTTTTTCATCGCAGGGGGAAGACGCCGTCCACGAGGGCGACCGGTGGGGCCGCCGTGCCCCAGGTCCGGTAGCGCGTGCGGATTCGGCGGCTTGCACGTGCCTGACCCTTGCGGCGTCCCGGCGCGTCGCAGCCACCGCCGCTGTCGGGAGCGGCGTGGCCGGTCCGCGCGCTCGGCAGGGGCTGTGACGGCGGAGCGGATGCCGGAGGGGCGGCCCCGCCTGGGTCTCGTTCTCCGTCTCCGGCTCGGGGACGATCAGTTGTCACAGCCCACGGCTTCGTCCATGGCACACCCGGAGTGATCGGGCCGGGGAGCCGTCGTGACTACTCCAACGGGTGCAGCGGGTGCTGGGCGTACGGGAGTGCTGGTTGCAGGGGAGCGCCAAGAGTGGTGCGGCCGGGCGAGGCGAGGGCCGACGCAGGTGTCGGGGAGCCGTAGCGGTGGCCTTGGGGCTGCTGTGTTGTCGGGGACGGGGAGGCGGAGGCGCTGGTCGGCGAGGTGGCCTGGGTGGTGGTCGGACCTGCGCCCTTGCCGGCCGGCGGGGTGCTCGGTGACGCGGACGGCGTGCTCGGCGACGTGGAGGGGGAGGTGCTGGTCGTGGGAGCGGCCGAGGGAGGCGTCCGGCCGAGCGCTGTCAACACCGCGTCGGTGACCATTCCGTCCGCGTTCGCGGTGAGGACGACGGGGTCGGCGGCGCCGAGCAGATGATCGCAGCCCAGGTTGGTGAACGTCTGGTTGGCCCGTGCCGCGAGGAAACCGAAGAGGTTTGGCGCCATTGCCGGGTCGGGCGAGGGTGCCTTCTCGAAGAGTGCCTTGTCCTTGAAGACGCGCTGGATGCCGGCCGGATCGCGGAAGAGGGTGGTACAGAAGGCCGCTCCGTCACCGTCGGCGCCGGCACCGACCGCGGGCATGTCGACACCGGTGCGGTAGGCGTTGGTCTTCGCGATGCTGTCGCGGCCGTCGACGAGCGTCATCGGGTCGTTCCGCGGGACAAGAGCGATCGGCGCTTTCTGGTGTGCCGCGGCAGACAGTTCGTCCAGCGCGAGGGCGGACGTGGCCCGGCCGTCGCCGGACTGGTCGGGCGCGGTGAAGGGCTTGCAGCCGAGGGCAGGATCCATGAACTGGGTCAGCAACAGGTTGTCGCTGCCGTTGGCCAGGTCCTTGGGGGCGCGGGTTGTCGCCGACCTGGACCTGCCGTTGTGCCGGTGGTATCGGTCGCCGCGGTTGGTCAGCCGGGCGGCCTTCTTGAGCGCGGCCCTGCTCGCGGCGTTGTTCTGGGCGATACGGCCGTGCGCGTCGGCGAGGTAGTGGGTCACCACGTTGTCGCTTCCGTTCTGGTCCACGACGGAGAAGTCCCGCGTGGTCGGGCAGGGCAGGCCGTCCTTGGCTCTGCCGAGCGCCGGAATCCTGAGGTGCCCCTTGGCTATCTGGGCGTTGGCAGCCCGGAAGAAGGCCGCCGCATTGCAGTATGCGAACTGGCCGAAGACCGATCCCGACAGGCCGTTGACACACTGGCCCCGGGCTGGACCGTCCCGACGGCCGCTCGCCCGCAAGGTCAGCTCAGCGCTGTTGAAACCGAACCAGATACCCACGGTCGAGCCGCGCGGCACCGAGGGCCGGGCGGTGGGCGCGGCCGGTCTCGTTCCCTTGTCGATCACCAGCGGGTTGTAGACGGTCAGCTTGCCGTTCGGGGTGACGATCGCGGCCTCCACGAACGCCGACTGGTCGGGGTTGCCCTCGTGACAGGGTCCCTGTGCCGGATCGGTCGCGACGAGTCTGTACGGCGTGGCCAGGCCACGGGCGGTGAGCGGATTGTCCGGCACCAACAGCGTGCAGTTCGGATCGGGTTTGCGGTCCGCTGAGTCGGGCTGCGCGGGGGCTGCCTGGTTCTTTTGCGGGCGGTGCTGGGCACGGACATCCGCCGCGAACACCGACCCCGCGACGACGGCGAGAATCACGGGGCCGCCGATCAGCGCGAGTGACACCTTCGACAGCTTCCGGTGCCGGGCGTGTTCCCGCCGCGCAGTACGCGACGACTGTGTCAGGTCCTTGCGGGCCACTGCGGTGCTCCTCACTGTGCGTCCCTCCGTGGGGAGTGGCCCACGGCGCGCGGGCGCACGACGGTCATGACAGTGCGGACCCTTCTGGGCGTGGCGGAGGGATGGGCAACCGGATCGCCCCGCACGACGGATCCCATCGCGGTACGTGCCGCACTCACGGGCGGTTCAACGGCCGCGCCAGACATTGCCGAACCTTGAACGAGCGGGAGGCTGAATCCACGGTGGGCGCACGCTGACGAGAGGTCAGCCGGATCGTCTCGGGGCGGACCGCGAATGGGCCATCGGGCGGGGGAGTCGTCGTGACTGCTCCGCAGGGTGCAGGAGAGGAACGTCGTGCTGTGATGCCGCCCCGTGGGTAACGGAGCACATCGAGAACCGGAGTCCATCAGCCTGTTCCGGAACTCCTTGCATTCTTCAGCGCACGTGGGAGTGCCCGCCCCGGGTGAGCAGGGCGTAGGCCTGATCGGAAGGCCCTCGTCACCGGCGGTTGATTACTCGGGGCTCGGCCGGGAGACCACCCGGGCGCTCGCCAAGTCCCGGGCCCATGTGGTCGTGCCGGTCCGTCGCCCGGACACAGCCGAGCAGACGCTGATGGACGTCCCCGGAGTCGCCCGGAATGCCGGCCTTGCGCGCGCTCCACCGTGCCCAGCCCAAGGGAGGCGTAGACCCGCTGGGGCTTGAGCGTCGATGCCGGCGAGCAGGCGGCGCTCGCTGAATTCCTGAGCAGTTGCCCGGACGTTCCCGTCGCCGTGACCCAGGCCCGCTGACCTCCGCCCCGCGTCCTGGCCCCTCCGCCTGCGCCGGGGCCCCGGGTCGGTGGGCCCGATCCGCATCGCCGGGGGCTACTGTCTGCAGTCGGCCGGCCAGGTCGGCGGCCCGGGCCCTACAACTTTCTCGCCCAGGCCCTCGGCCGCTCCGGCAAGGTAGCCGTCGCGAAGTACGCCTGGTCCGGCAGGGAGCGACTTGGCCTGCTCGGCGTCCGGGGCGACGTCCTGGCCTCCACGGGATGTGTTGGCCGGGCGAGGTCCGCGCCCCATCGAACTGCTTGCCGCTGCCGGTCGAGGTGTCCGACGAGGAGATCGAGAGCGCGCCTGCGCTGATGGACATAGTGACGGTGGACACGCTCGGGCCCCGACTTCGGGGACCGCTGTACCCAGGCCGGCGCCCTGATCAGCGGGGCGCAGAGTGAGGCCGCGATCACGGGTTCCGTACGAGATGTCTGCGCGTCTGAACGAGTGAGAATTTTCCGGCTCCTCCGGGTCCTGTCTCCCGGAGAATCCGCGCCTCACCTCCGTCACAGGGAGGTCGTACCTGGGGTTCCCTCGATCCAGGGTCTCGCTACCCACGGGCGGGCGGCTGCCGAGCGTCCTGAATCGTCACGCTGTGTCGAAGTCCGACCGGGGCCGGACCTCCACGACGAAGTCTGCGTCCTCCATTCGGCCCGCCTCGTCGTGCCAGAGGAAGACGCGCACGTGCATGGCGTGGTGGAGGCCGGTCCTCTCCCACTCGGTCATGAGGTCGGCGACGATACGGCCGATGGCGTGCTTGGCGCCCTCGTCCGTGTCGGCTGCGGTGATCACGCCGTGCCACTGTTCGGGGTCGTTGCCGTAGGGGCGCCAGCCCTCGGACCCGTGCGGCTCGAACACCCGGTAGGTCCAGTCCGTATTGGTGTTCATAACACCGATCGTGTCACCGCAGGGAGCCTCATGCGCCGTATCGGATGAACGAGCCGGGCGCCTCGATCGGCGAGGGTGAGCCCCTGGTCTTGGTGCCGCGACTGCATCCTGGCCGCCGCGAAGCAGCCGGCGTGTGAGGGGGCCGCCGGGCCCGGTGAGACGTAGCGGCCGGGGTCACCGGTCGGAGGGGGACGCGGCCGCAGGCCGTTCAGGAGGCCGGGTCGGTGGTCCTTCGCCGGGTCTCGCGCAGGTGGAGGTCGACGTACCGGGCGAGGGTCAGCGCGTCCTGCGGTTCGTCGGCCTGGAAGGAGACACGGCGCAGCAGTCGCACGTTGTCGAGTGCGACACCCTCACGGGCCAGGACGAAGAGGAGGGTGAGGAGGGCGGAGCGGGCGTTACCGTCGTCGAAGGGGTGGAAGAAGCAGACGTCGAGGAAGGCGCGTGCGGCCCGGGCGGTCAGCGGGAGGGGCCGGGCGGCGTCCCTCACGCTCTCGGCCAGGCAGGCGTCGAGGCGGGCGCGGGTGTCCGGGCCGATGCCGTACCGTTCCCGGCCGCCCTTGGCGAAGGCGGTCAGAGTGCGGAACGGCGGCGGCCCGGACGTGCCCAGGACGTGTCGTTGCCAGCCCTGGATCAGGTCGAAGTCGAGCCGGTCGCCGCGCGCGGCGTCGGCCCGCATCAGCCCCAGGGCGGTGAGCAGGCCCTGTCCGCGGGCGGGGTCCAGGACTGCGTCGAAGGTGCGGATCTCCTCCGCCGCTCCGTCGCGGGACGGCGTCACCGGTCCGTCCCCGGTGCTGTCCTGGGCCTCAAGCCACGGCACGGTTTCCCGCACCGCGAGCCAGCGCTCCAGGTGGTCGGGCAGCGGCGACTCGGCGGCCCGGGCGTCCGCGTGCGGCCGCACGGAGGCCGCGAGCCGCTCGGCGATGTCCTCGACCAGTACCGGGTCGGGGCCGGTCCAGCTCTTGAACCGGCCGCCGATCGCCCGGTCCACCAGGCGCCCGGCGCCGTCGGCCGCGACGCCCCAGCGGGTGAGGAACCAGCTGAGTACCTGATGGCAGTGCCCGTACCAGGCGCTGCCGCAGCCGGTGCGGTCGGTGACGTGCAGGATCAGGTTGTGGGCGGTGCGGTCCCACAAGATCCGCTGGTCGTCTATGTCGGCCAGGTCCAGCGGGTAGGCCTCGAATCGTGTGGCCAGGCTCTCCAGCCACTCACGCCACTCGCGCAGCGCCGCGGTCACGCGATCGAGGGTCTCGTCCGGGGTGGTGACCGAGTGCTGGGGGCAGCACCAGTTGCCGACCGGACCCCCGTCGAAGTCCCCTTCGTCGTGCGCCCACCGCCAGCCGGCGACCCAGGGGCCGTAGTGCTCGGCCAGGGCGTACGTCATGGCGTCGGACCAGGGTCTTGCCTCGCCCCAGCTCCACTCGTGCAGGGCCCGGTCACCCGGCGGTACGTCGGGGCGTCGGGGCACCCGCCCGGCCGGCCCGAGCGATCGCACCACCCGCGCCGCCGATTCTCCGTCGAACGGATGACGGGCGGGATCCACCTCGTCCCAGGTCAGATTGCGGGGGGACAGCTCCGTGATCACCGCGCAAGTCTCCCGGCCCACCAGCACCGGTTCAACCCGATTACCGGTCGGTGGCCCGAACCCGTCCGAACCGCGGCCCCCGGCCTCTGGCGGCTGCGTCGTGCGGGTCGCGGCCACCGCACGCTGCGCCGCCCACGCGGGCGTGTACCCCCTGCCCGTCGACCGCTTCCGCTGCCCCCAGCACCTGCCTGATCGCCGTGAACCCACCCGCTCATCGGCCCGCCCCGCCGTCGACCGCTCCCTCACCGCCCGGCCGTCCACCAGCCCCACAGGCCCTCGCTGCGGTAGCGGCCGCGCATGCGCCCTACCATCGCCATCCGGTCGAACCGCCGGCGCCGCGCGGTCCCACCGAGTTTGCGCATCACCTCGTCCAGGGCCTGGACCAGATGCGGAACGTTCGGATTCCGACGGCACCGCCCGCCACCGGCCCGGCTGCGCGAGCGCCACGACCGGCAGATGGGCATGCTCGCTCACGCCCCACTCCTGCGGCGGGCCCGGCAGTTCCAACGAGTCGAATTGGATCTCCTCGCCCGGCGGATGCGCGATCACCGCGACGTTCCGGCCGGTCGACGCATGACAGGACTCGCAGTGCGGTCGGACCTGATAGCGACGAAGAGCCCGGGTGAACGTCGAGTACGCCCCCTGGTCACCCAGCGCGGCACCTCGTCGAACAAGGTCGAGGCCCACAAGTGAGGGTCGTCATCGTCTTGCGGCCCCGGCCCGGGTGCCGTGCGATCGCCGAGTTCGTCCACCCCGGCGACGCAGAGGGCGAGCATCCACGTCTGGCAGGTTTGCCCCATGCTTTGGCAGGAGGTGGGGAATTTCAATTTCAAATAGCGCCGTCAGCCCCGCCAGCACAGTTCGAGGGTCACAAGAGAGGCAAAGAGCCCCCGACAGGTACGCACACCGGCATGATCGGGGCATGGCTGGTCTCGGGGGGCGCCGCCACCGGCGTACATGGCAACTCATCGGTTTCCTGTCCGCGGTGGCAATCGTACTGGGCGTGGGCTTCGCCGTGTGGAACATCGTCCACGGGCGGCTCCAGCCCGTTGATACCGCGGGTCTTCTCGGGCTTCCCCTTGCTATCGCTGGTCTTGTGGCCGCTGTTGTGGCGCTGCGCAAGCCGATCGAAGGCAACGACGCCGAGCTGGCGCGGGGCTGGGCCAAGACGCTCGCCCGGCAGGTCGAGACAGGCGAGGGCCAGGTCCGACGGCAGTTGCTCGGCGCCGACACTCAGCGCATCAACCTCGCCTATGTTCTGCACCCCACGGGAGACCGTGCGGCCACCGCCCCGCCGGCGGGGCGGACCTTCACCGATGCGGCCGCCTCCACGCTGCCTGATGTGGTGAACTACTACCGCGCCACCAGGCCGCGGCGTCTGGTCATCACCGGCGCCGGCGGGGCCGGCAAGACTGTTCTAGCCCTGGAACTCCTGCTCGCCCTCATCGAGGACCGGGCGGAGGACGAGCCAGTACCGGTCCGCGTTCCGCTCGCCCAGTGGGACACCAGCCAGCCGCTGACCGACCTGCTGGTGCAGCGCCTGACAGACACCTACGACTGGCCCGCCGACCTCGCCGCCGCCCTGGTCGACCAGGGCATGGTGCTGCCTGTACTGGACGGACTCGACGAGATGGACCCCGTGCGCGACGACGGCGCCCCCGACACCGGAGCGCCGCGGGCCCTCGCTGCCCTGGAAGCCCTCAATGCCTACCAAGACGGCCGGGACCCAGGGCCGCTGGTCCTGACCTGCCGCACCGGCTACTACAACGCACTCGGTCCCACTGCCTGGCTGGTCGACTCAGCCCGCATCGCCATCGCCCCCGTCGATACCGAGCGCGCCCTCACATACCTGCGCGACCGCTCCCGCGACTCCTCACGCTGGCAACCTCTTCTCGACCATCTCCAGGCGCAGCCCACCGGTCCGCTCGCTGCCACTTTGTCCACCCCCTGGCGCCTGTGTCTGGCCGCCACCGTCTACCACCGCACCGGCAACCCCACCGAACTCCTCCACATCCCCACCGCACACGACCTCGACCAGCACCTCCTGGCCCGCTACATCCCCGCCGCCACTGCCAACACCCCAAACCCCCGCCGCTACCCACCCCACCAGGTCCACCGCTGGCTCCACCACTTCGCCGCTCACCTCAACACGCAGCAGGCTGGCCCGACTGCTGGCGGCGACAATCCGGCGCCCACCCGCGGATCAAGGACCGATCTCATCCCGCACCGTCTGTGGCCGATGGCCGGGCCACGCCGTGTACGCGCCACCGACAGCGTCCTGACCTCGAGTCTTCTTCTCATCTTCTGCCTGGGCACCGCCCTCACCCTCCGCGCGCCAGCCGCGGTAACCGGGATTGCTGCAGCAGCAGTTCTCGACGCGGCATTCACTGCGGGATCATCCCGGGTACGAGAGCCCCGACGGCCCAACTGGCGTCGGTTCAGGCGCCGGCACACGATCCTCCTCGTCGGCCTCAGCATCGTGCTGAGCTGTGTGATCACCGTGGTCAACGCCGTGGTCGGGAAGTACACCAGCGGGTTTGCGGGCGGCGCTCTCGGCGGAACAGCAGGTGGGCTCGGCGGACAGATCGCGCCCACACTGACCCTCGGCCTCGCTCTGGGACTCGTGATCGGCCTTTCCGTATCCATCGAGGAACCGCCCTCGCCCGCGGCCCGGATCCAGGACATCGTCCGTAACGACCTCATATGGTCCATGACCATCGGAGTGCTCCTGGGCAGCGCGTGCGGCATCGTCTACGGCTTCACATATGGACCTAGTGCTGGAGCCGCGACCGCTGTCACGATCGGGCTCTGGTGCAGCGCGGGCCTCGGCACACCTGGTGTTCGCGCAACGAGTCCGGGACGCCGCTACCTGGTATTTGTCCTCTGCTCCAGCACTCAGGGCACCACCCCTCTCCGCTTGCACACGTTCCTGAACTGGGCTGCCGAGGCAGGCATGCTGCGGCGGTCCGGGCCCGCCTACCAATTCCGCCACCGCGAACTGCAGCAATGGCTCACCCACCACCCCAACCCCTGAACTGCCGATTCCACGGTCAAGAACACGTGGTGTATCGACTCAGAGGGGGCAGCCCAGCCGGTTGGTGCACGGCGCTGGTGCGGGCCTGGGCGAGTGCCTTGCCCGCTGCGCGGTGGCGGTGGTGAGGCTGGGCTCGGGCGCCGCTGAGGCGGCCGTGATGGTCGGCTCCTGCTCGAGTAGTTGGGCCGTCCGCGAGGTGATGCCCCCGCGAGGAGAGGAGTCGCGGCGGCCGACGGGGCGGCCGGGGGAGGAACCGGGGCCGGGGCAGGCAGCGAGACAGGTAAGGACGTCGCCGCGATGCCGGTGATCCAGCGTCGCCACCACTGCCGGCTCCGGCCGCGGCCGGATGCCCGGCAGATTCGCAGGTGCGCCTCGCGGCTCGCGCCCGGCGGTGGCGGCGAGCACTTCCCCGGCGAGGCGCCGCCCGCCACGCCGGCTCGGCGGTGATGCAGTGGTAGATGTTGATGTAGGGACGGTGTTCGGTCGGGCGAAGGCCGCATGCGGTCAGGAACGTCACGAGTTGGGCGGCGGTGGTCGGCAGTCCTTTGCGGTTGATGATGATCTGCCAGGCGGCGCACGGCAGTTGGTGTTGGCCGTGGGTGAGACGGCCGTCGCTCAGGCAGGAGGCGCCGGCCCGCGCATGGGCGGTGGCCAGAGCGGCACCGAGGTCGTCCTTGTCCAGGGCCTCGTGTAGGCGAGGCGGGAGTGGTCGTCGCGCGCCGAATGCAGGTACGTGTATCCGCCCCTGCCGGTGCCGGTGCCGGTGCCGGTGCGTTTGCAGGCGCGGGCGGACTCGGTCGTTGAGTCCTCGCCTCGCGAGGATGGGGTGGACGGTCGTCGGCGAGTGTGACGCCGTGCAGCCGTCGTAGGTCGGCGGCGAGCCGGGCTGGCCCGTGCTTGGTCTTCCGTCGCTGCGCCTCCACCAGGTCGGCGAGGTCCTCGGGGGTGCGGGCGGGGCTGGTGGAGGGGCGGGAGGAGTGGTCGAGCAGTCCGTTCTCGCCGTGCGCCCGCCAGCGGGCGTACCACTTGGCCAGGCAGCGGCGGGAGATCCCGCTTTCGCAGCGACGTGCGCGATCGGACGTGCGGCGTCGATCCGCAGGCACAAGCGCAGACGTCCGTCGGGGGTCAGCGGTGCGCTCCGATGCCCCTGCTGGTAGCGCTCCTGGACCTGGCGGCCGCGTTCACCGGGAGCCCCCGGGATCTCAGGGCTCCCGCGCGAGCGGCTGTGCGTGGCGTCAGCGTGCGAACTTCTCGATGGCCGCCGGGGTGACGGGGGTGAAGAAGTTGACCAGGTTGCCGTCGGGGTCGCGGAACAGCAGGGACCGGTTGCCCCAGGGCATCGTGGTGGGCCCGTTGACGAAGTCGGTGACGAAGCCGGTCAGGTTCCGGTGAACGCGGTCCACGTCGTCGACGAGGAACTCGGTGATCACGCTGTGGTTGGCCGCCGGGCGGGCAGAGCCCGGGGCGAACAGCGGGACCGTGCGGGTGCCGGCGATCGCGAGGGTGGCGCCCGCGGTCCTGAGTTCGGCGAAGTCCTCGGTGGCCCAGATCGCCCGCGCCCCGGTGGCTCGCTCGTAGAACTCGACGAGACGCGCTACGTCGCTGGTGATGATGCGGATCGAGACGAAGTCCATGGGGGTCTCCTTGGCTGTGTGGAGGCGTGCACGTCGCAGGCTAGGAGAAATAGTGGACAGAATCGGTCCTGTATTCGCGCTATGTTGTGCACATGCCTCGACCCACTGGCCGCGTGCTGACACTCCTGGAACTGCTGCAGTCGGGCGGTACCCGGACGGTGGCGGAACTCGCAGACCGGCTCGGCGTCGAAGGGCGCACCGTGCGGCGGTATGTGGACCAGCTGATCGACCTGGACGTGCCCGTGGAATCGGTGCGCGGCCGCTACGGCGGCTACCGGCTCGCCCCCGGGTACCGCTTGCCTCCGCTCATGCTCAGCGACGACGAGGCACTGGCCGTGCTGCTCGGCCTGGTCGCCGGCCGCCGGGCAGGGCTGACGACGACGCAGCACACGGCGAGCGAGACGGCATCGGCCAAGATCCGGCGGGTGCTGCCCAAGCACATCGCCCGCCGGCTCGACACACTCCTGGAATCCCTCGCCTTCACGGAACAGCCCGGAGAGTTCGACACCCCGGACGCCGGGGTCCTGCTCACCATCGCCGATGCGGTGCGCCACCGCCGACCGGTCTCGATCCGTTACACCGACCGCGACGGACGGCGCAGCGAACGCACACTGCACGCACACGGGATCGTCACCCATGCGGGCCGGTGGTACGTCACGGGCACGGACGTCCGGATCGGCGAGGACCGAACCTTCCGGCTCGATCGCATCGCAGACGCGCGGACTCTGCCCGGCTCATTCGAAGCGCCGGCGGGTCCCGATCCGGCACAGCGGGTGCTGTCAGGGTTCGCCACGGCCGAGTACCGGCATCAGGTGACCTTGCGGATCCACGGGACAGTCGAACAGATCCGCGCCCATCTTCCGGCCAGCGTCGCGAGCCTGGAGGAGCACGAGCCCGCGGCCGGTGGGGACGGGGCGACTGAACGCTGGCTGCGCGTCGAGCTGCGGGCGGACCGACTCGACTGGCTGCCTCCGGTACTGGCCTCACTCGACCGGCCGTTCGTCATCGAGCGCCCCGATGAACTCCGCGACCTCGTCATAGCGCTCGGCGATCGGCTCAAGTCGTACGCCCGCCAGGCCAGCAGATAGCCGGGCCCGACGTTCTGCCAACAGACAAGCTGTGTGTCGGTGGGAACGTCGAGATGTTCGCCGTCGTCTTTGTCGCTCCAGACGAGCGTAGGGAAGCGCTATGGGCCATGTCGCCTAGCTTGTACTGGGCGTAGCCCCTGCTGCGGCCTTCAACGGAAGGCACCGGCCGCTGTGCGTCGGTCGCAAACGTTGGAGGCCTGGTCGCCGCGGCGTTTGTGTTCCCGCTTGCGGTATTCGTGGTACAGAGAGTCGGGGCGCGACTGCGGCATCACTTCCACTACACGCCGGGACGCGCACCGGCAGGAGGTGAGGCCGTCGGGGATGTCCGTGTCGAGTGCCCAAGCGCAGTTGACTCCTTGATCGCTTTCACGCCTTCGTGGTGGCCCGGCAGGTCCTGCAGGGGGAGTTCCTGGGCCCCGGATCGGGTCTGCGGCATCTGCCTGCTCGCGCCACTCCCGGGCGCCGGGCTCGTCCAGCCATGACCCCTTCAGTGCTCCTCTCAAGGGTTCCGGCGGCTCCCTTGTAGTGCCGCCGCGTGCTCGGGGCACGCGACACGCCGCGCGGTACACCCGGGTGGCGTTCGCACTGTCGCCGGTGCTCTCGGCTGGTGCCCGATCGCTCCGGGTTCGACGGCGTCCGCGAAGGCACCATGTGCCGGACCTGCTGAGGAGGAGCATCACCGCATCGCGGTCGGCGTCCGGACGCGCTGATTTTCGTTGGCTTTCTCTGATGCCTTGCCTGTACACCACGTTGTATGGGGATATGGACCGATGCCTTCATCGCTCCTCGCGAGCCGACTCTGCTGGCCAGGGAGGAGTTCGGTCAGCTCGTGGTCCACCTGGCGCGTGAGCGGGTGGCCTGTACGCCGTGGGCGCTGCTGGCGGGGGAGTTGTGTGTCAACGCGAGTTTGAACTGGGGGAGCGTCGGTGGGCAGGCCCGCTGGGACGCCCCTGAGATCGGCACGGTCCTGCATTCCGAGGAGTATCCCGAAGGCCTGCGGGACAACGATCCGCCGCCGTGGGGCGACTCGCACGAGCGCGCCCGCCTGCTGGCTCGTGGCGAGGCGATTCTCGACGTGCTGCCGGCCCTGGAGCAGGCGCCGTACGGGAAAGAGGACGTCGCGGTCGTCTTCTCCCACCTCGACTTCACCAACCGGGCGATCGTCGACTACTTCCGGTTCGAGGACAAGCGGACGATGCTCGTCGCCTTCGCCCTGGCCCGCCCACAGAACCGGCCTTTGTCTACGAACGACGCCTGGAAGCCTCATGGACCGGTCCACCCTGTGCGCACGTGCCTGGTACACACCTTCAAACACGCGAGTGAGGACGGCCCGCTGCCGCCCCTGGCGTCCATCGCCACCCGGTATTTCGGCCCTGACCTGGTCAACGGCGAGACCTGGGGTTGAGCAGCACTCGTGGAGTCCAGCACGCTTTGCAGAGGCGCCTTGGGTTGAGTTGCTGGAGGGCGGGGCCGGCCCGTGGCAGCGCCCGCTTCAATGAGCCGTTGGGGTCCGGCCACCCGGAATCGGCCACGGGGACGGGACAGCGATGCTGCGCCGTAACGCTGCGAAACGGCGCAGGTCGGTCGGTTCGTCGACGGGCGTCTCCTGGGCCGCGACCGCGACCGCGATCAGCGGGGCGGACGCCAGCACTGACATGCCGGCCGACGCCGGCTGACGCTGCCCCACAAGCCGGACCCGGGTGCGCGACCGTTCTGGCTGTGCTGGAGCAGTCATCGCGCACATAAGACGGTCCTCCTGTTCACCGGGGCCCGAGCCCCCGGATGCGGCCGGGCCCCTGTGGCCCGGCTGCCCTCTTTCCGGTGCTGGCTCGCTCGGGTTGGCCGCGTGCTGGCTGTACGGCCGGGCGCCCCCGGCCTTGGGGCTGGCCCGGCGCCCGGCGGTGGGGAGCGGCCTGGGGCAAGCGCGGACCGGCCGTTTCCGCTATCTCGGGATTCGAAGAAGCGTCAGGCATGTGAGGCAGGCGACCCGAAGACGACGTGACTCGCAGACATCCGAGGGTTGTTCAGGCAAGTTCGCCGTGCGGACAGAACCTTGTTACGGCCGAAAGGAGGTCGCGAATCTGGCAATGCGTCGCCGCACACGTCTGCCCCGGCCACTCATGGGGCGTTGTCAGTGGGGCCGGTCAGAATGGCGTGATGACTCACGCCCATACCCGTGCCGCTGCCGTTCCGCGTTCGTCGATCATCATTGTTGTCGATCTGGGGTGCAAGTACACCGACGGCTGGGGCGTGAAGGTCGACGACGTCGCCACCGCGCCCACCGGCGAGATCTATACCCTCTATAGCGTCCACCGCCACACATAAGGGGTGGCGGACGAGGAAACCGCTGCGGCGAAGGCACACTTCGGCTACTCACTTGCGAACAGGTATGCCCCCGATGGCACGTTGCTCGCCACTGCGCTCTCCGGGCAGGACGAGTACCTGCGCCAGGACACGAATTTCGGTGGTCCCACGACCGGGCTGGGCAAGGACCTGTGGTGGGCCAAGGGACTCTGCGTCCTGCCCGACGGCACACTCGCCGCACCCGGTCCCGGGGACCACACCCATCTGATCACCGCGGACCCCACGGCGGTGACCGCGCACCACGGCATGCCCCGCAGCCGACACGAGGACGGCCGCGTGATCCGTTCGCCAGTTGGATCAGCACGACTCCTGCGGGCCGCCTGCTGTGCACGACCGGCGAGTACGGGCTCTACAACTACGGCAACCTGCTCTGCCGGGCGGACTTGCAGCACCTCGATCACTCTCCGCCTGGACTCTGTCACCCGCATTTTCGTAGGTCGGCAAAAGCAACATGAAACGGCAGGCATCTAACCCTTCGGATTCGCGGAGCAGTTGGGCGACGTTCTGTGGAAGGAACCCTGGCGCGTCGACCCACGGCTGGTGATCCTGCTCGAAGAGGTCAACGCGCCACCATGGCGCAGCTCAAGCGCTACTGGGAGCGGATCAGCGAGAGCGGCGGCCCGCAGGTCTCCCGGGCCGTCGGCGCCCTCGCTGAGATCCTCGGCAGGCACGGTCTTCCACTCGGATCACAGGGCGTCGAGCACGGGCTTGCGTCAGCCCCGGTGACGCGCGGCGCGCGCCTACGGGAGCTGCCTGGCCTTCCTCGGCGAACAGCGCTGTGGGCAGGTCGGACAACGCCTGGAACCGCACCTAACCGAGTGTCGGAGGGTGCTTGGCTGGACGGCGTCCCCAAGCCGAGATCAGCGGCGCGAGTGTCAGGTCGAGTTTGCCCGCGTGGATGGCGGCCAGGTGCGCGTCGATCTCGACGTCGTCGGCCAGGCCGGCCGCGAGCAGCTCGCCGCGCACGTGCTGGATGGTCGCCGCCTCCAGCCGGTCGCAGGCCGGCCCGCCGACCGGGAACGAGCCCGCCGCGGCGACATCTACCAAGCCGGCCTCACGCAATGCCCGCGGCAGTGTCCGGCCGTAGCGCAGGTCCGCGCCGCGGCGCGTCAGCAGTTCCCGGACCGCGTCGCGCAGCCGGTTGGCCCGCCGCTGCGCAGGGTCGCTGTCGTCCAGGCATGCCAGTGGCTGCAGGGCGGTATCGGCGTCCTCGACCAATAGCCAACCGCCGGGCCGCAGTGCTGCCGCCATCGTGGCCAACGCGCGAGCCCGGTCGGGTACATGGACCAGCACGAGCCGGGCGTGCACCAGATCGAACGTCCCCGGCTCCGGGGGCGGATCAGCGGCGACGTCGTGCTGGCGTACCTCGTACCCGTCGCCTGCCTTCAGCCACGACGGGTTGATGTCGGTGGCCAGGACGTGCCCGGTCGGACCGACGGCCGCCGCGAGTGCCTCCGGGATGCTGGGGCCACCGGCCCCCACTTCCCAGCAGCGCGAGCCAGCCCTGACCCCCAGTCGCTCGAAGTGCCCGCGCGTCACACCGTCGAACAACTCGGCCAGCCAAACGAATCGCTCGCCCGCCTCGGCGCGTGCATTGTCCAGCAGGTACCCGCGGGCGGGAGCGGACTCTCCACCGAGCGCGGTGGTCCCGCCCATCGAATCCGGTCGGCCACCGACGTGCGGGGGGCGGGGCGAGGAGGTCATGACTACATGGTCAACCCTCCCAGGCCACCAGCGCCACGACGACGGGAGAGGGATGTCTCACACAGCCGGCGGACCCCGCCCTTCCTACAGCACGGTTCTGCACCGTGACGCGCCGGAAGGGGTACGTGAATTCGGCCCCCACATCCGGCGCACCAGGCGCTGGAGGGCGCGCTGACCGGACTGTCGGCCATGGCGGGTTCGACGTCGTAGCGGACGCCTTCGAACATCATCCGACTACGCCGAAGCCCTGCCTGACCGGCCAAGGCAATCACCGCGCACCGCGCGGAACACCCTCAGACCACCTACGCCGCCACAAGCGTGCGCATCTGCAAGCCGATGTGTCGGGGATATCTCGCACCCGAGGGTGCACCACTGCGACGGAGCGGTCCGGCCGCCGTAACTTCCCAGCTGAGAGGGAGAGTTCCCTTCTCGTCACCCGCTCTTCTGAAGCCCCAGGTCGGTGACCTGGCCCAATTATGCCGGACTTCTGTGGAAGGGGGCGGGGCTTTCGGCCCCACCGTCGCCCCGGCGACCTCCAGGCCCTGACGGGAGGCCGCGCGCCGCGTACCGGAAGTGGCCACCGCACCACCCGGACGCTTCAACTCATTCCGGTAGTCAGTCGGTGGCCACGAGCGGCGCTGAAGGGAGGCTCAGAGGCCGTCCAGTTGGTTACAGACCGACCGGGTTGACGTAGGTACCCGGGTGGGTGGCGCCGTCCTGCTTGAGGATCTGGCCGCCGAACGGCCACTTCAGGGTGAAGTGCGTCGTCTCGTTCGGCGGGGTGACCAGGAACCTCGACGGGACGAACTTCTCCTTCTGCGGCGTGGACTTGGCCACCGGGAGCAGGGTGATGCTGAAGTCCACGGTGTCCCCCTGCCCCAGGGCCAACTTTTCGGGCTTCTTGGAGGAGCGCGCCAGCGACCAGGTGCCGTCGGTCTTCTGAGCGCCGACCATGTCGACACCGGCGAAGCCGGACAGGGTGCAGGTGTGCGTGCTCCGGTTGGTGAACCAGATGTACGCCTGGGTCTGCTTCTTGCTCTGTCCCATCTCCGGCTTCGCGTCATCCCCCGTGGCGAAGCCGGCCTTCAGGTCGGCAGTGTGGCAGCGGGCCGGGGCGGCGGCCTTGGCGGGGGCGGCCGAGGCCGGGACGGTGGCAGCGGCAGTGCCGGCGACGACGATCGCTGCAAGGGCCACGGCGGTCAGCTTGCTCTTCATGAAGTTTCGGTTCCCCTCGAATACGAATCGGCGCGCGAGGTCAGTGCGTGCCTACACACCTGAAGACGTGCAATGCGCGAGTTGTGGTTTCATCTCCGTCCGCTGTTACAGAGTCATGAATCTGACGGACTGGCGATCGTCTGCGGGGGCGTCCTGAGCGTTCTCTTCTCCTTCGGCGGCTGGGAGTTGGAAGGCATCAGGGGAGCGGCTGCCGCAGGCGAGGCTCTCGAGTGACGTGGCGCCTTGGCCAGGGCGGGCTCGGTAGCGAAGCGGAGTCTTCTCAGGATCTCGGTGGCGGCCGGGCTGATCAGACCGTCGTCGCTCCAGGATCGGTCAGTGAGGGGGACCCACTCGGTGGCGTGGGCCAGGCTTTGGGTACCGGTCCAGACCCGGCGGTCGGCCCCGTCGGTCTCGCACCGCACCCAGTCCACGTGCGGGCGGCTGGAGAGACGATGCCAGGCGGCCAGGTTCTCCACATGGACAGGGTCGAAGAGTGCTGCGCGACTCGCGCGGGCTCCTCGGCCCTGTACGGAGGGACTCCGGGACCAGAGTGTCTGGTCCAACTGAGTCCTCACAGCCGTTGGTGGTGGTTCTCGTTTTGCAGCGTCCGTCCGAAGGACTTGGAGCCTCAAAGAGCGCTTTGTCCCGGCCGTGGTGTTTGATGAGGGAACTGTCTCACCTGGGAGAATATTGTTGAGACTGGCGGTGCTGCCGAGCGATTCAATGTGAGGATGAATGATTCTCTGTGGGGTCGGCTCTCGGCCGAGGACCAGCGGGAGGTGGACCAACTGGTGGCTGCGAGACGCCACGTTCAGGCCATCGCATTGATGTGTGAGCGCGCTGGTCTGCCGCGGCCAGATCTCCGTGACTGCGTCGACCTTCTGGAAGAACGCGTCAAGGTCCTGCGGGGGTAGGCGAGGACCGGGACGGCGCCGAGGCCGATCAGGTGTCGAGCCAGGTGGGGGGTGGACTCGCGGGTGAGGCGTCGGCTTATGAGGTCGATCGTTGCGACGTGGATCACGGCGTCGGAGCGGTGAGGGTGGGTTGCGTAGTCGCGGGCGAGGCGGCCGTGGTGCATGAGCCACCCGGAGGGGCGCGATAGGCGGTGTCGGCCCACGCCTTGGTCGCGCGAGGGCTTGTGGCGGCGATCTGTGAGAGCAGGTGGATGCTGCCTTCGGCGTTGTCGGAGACGCTGGCCGTGGTCACCCAGACTGCCACTAGCAACCCGATGGCGGCGACACCGAGGTGGCGCTTGCCGGGGATCCCGAGGTCGACACTGGTGCCTGCTGTGGGTTTCTGGCCCTTACCTCCCGGTCGGCCGGACTGAGTGGGAGGACGAAGATCTGCTGTGAAGGCGTGCGGAGTGTCCGGGGCCGAGAAGGAAGTCGCCCTGCTGGAGTTGCCCGAACCGTCGTCTCCCGGGCCCGGTCAGATGCTGCTGGCGGTTGAGGCGGCCGGGGTCGGCCCGTGGGACGAACTGCTGAACGGCGCCGGCTGGGACGTGGGGCTGCGCCCTCCGTCGGCGCTGGTCGGGCAAGGTGCTGGCCGTCGGCGCGGGTGTCACCGGGTTTGCCGTAGGTGACCGGGTGCTCGCACACGAGGCCCGGCTGCCCGGAGGAAGCGGCTTCTGGGCCGAACGCGTTCTGATCAACGCGGATCACGTGGCGGCCTGCCCGCCCGGCCTGGACGCCGTGCACGCGGCGGCTCTGCCGGTCAACGGACTCACCGCGGTGCAGGCCCTGGAGAAGCTGGACCTCGGCCGAGGACAGCGGCTTCTGATTACCAATGGAGGCGGGGCCACCGGAGCCCTGGCCATCCAGCTCGCCGCGGCCAAGGGCGTCGAGGTGACCGCGACTGCGTCTGCTGCCGCCGCAGAGCGCGCCTGCTCGGTCTGGGAGGGATGAAGGTCGTCGACTACCACGACCCGAACTGGTCGGCCAAGGCACGCGGCGGACCGACGCCGCCCTCACCATCGCCACCGGTACGGCGGACGCCGCCCTGCCGCTGGTCCGGGACGGAGGCCGACTGTGCTCCCTGACCTCGGACGCGCCTGCGGAGGAACGAGGTATCACGAGTTGGGACCTCTACCTCGAGCCCAACGCCGCGCAGCTTGTCCAGCTGGCGGAGCAGGCCGCCGCGGGAACCTTGAAACTCGCGCCGGAACCCGTGCCGCTGAGCGAGGGACCGGCTGCGTTCGCCCGGGTGGTTACCGGACGGGCTGGCGGTAAGAAGATCATGCTCATCCGAGCATGACGCGACCGGCCACCGCCCGATCCCGATGCTGGGCCACGGTGCCCGCCAGACGCGATCGCGAAGTCGTCAGGCTGAGGGTGGGCGACCGAGGAGGTGCTGGGGAGGTTCGCTCAGGCCGGGATGTGCCGCGGTGACGCTGACGGCCGAGCTGGAGCCACTGTGCGAGCTGCACAACAAGGTGGTGGGCGCAGATGAAGGCCGACAACATCGCTCGACAGCCGCGGGCAATGCGCCAGAACTGCTGAGAGAGTAGAGCGATCGAAGGACCACTGGCCTTGATTCAACTTCAACACGGCTGAGGAGGAGAGGGCGTGGGTAGGACTGCATGTGTGCCGGCAGTGTCGGACGGGCGTGCCAAACTCCTCCCATGAAGATCACCGAAGCGATCCACGAGGTCCTGAAGGCCAACTACCAGCCGCCGTTCGTCTGGGGAGCCGACGAACCGGGTGCCGAGGACCGGGCGGGCTACCAGGGCGAGCTCGTCCTGGCCGGGCAGCTCCGGGTGCACGGCGACGTTGCGATGTGCGGGCTCGGCGCCTCGGAGTATTTCACCTTCGACGACATCCCGCACGGCCAGCACGACGTGTACTTGGCCTACGCCTGGCACGACGAGCTGGGCGCCTTCGTCACGGCGGTCGCCTTGATCGTCGGCGGGACGACGCCGGAGGCGCTGGTCAGCGCGAGTTGGGAGGACGCGGCGGACGACGTCAACGACCTCAGCGAGGGCGCCTCGGCGATCTACTCCAGCACTCCGGACAGCTGGGGCATCGCCGGGGCCCTCAACCTGACCGCCGGAGAGCCCGGATACGCGGACGCGCTGGCGCGTGTCGGCGCCGAGTTCGCGGCGCAGCGGGCCGCCGGCTCCCGGACCCCGCTGCTTGACGTGGACGTCGACCCGACGAACGGTGCGAACACGCTGGTCTTCCCCACCATCGACCACAACTCGAACAGCATCCTGGTCGGCCACGACGAGAGCGGGACAGGCGTCGGGATCATCTGGTCCGACTTCGAGGGCTGAACCCGGTCTTCACACTGCGTCGGCGCCGATGTCTTCGACATTCGCCGCCTTTCGCGCGGCCCGTGCCAGTCAAGGCGCCGAGCGTCCGACCGCCTTCGCTCCGCGACCGCCTTCGGAGTAGCCGCTCGCCCAGCGTTCGGCGATCCGCCGGTCATGGAGTTCGGGGGCTGCCACATCGTCCGCGTTTTGCAGGCCGCTGATGTCGTGGCCCCACGCCGTCAGCGCTTCCAGGACACGGTCGCGTTGGCAGCGGTCGGTACTGGTGGTCAGCAGAAGTCGGGCGTGGTCGGCCAGTTCGCCTCGGTGGGGAGCGAGGACTGGGTGTGCTCTGTCAGGGGGAGGGCGGCGACGAGGGCCGCGCCGCATACGTCCGCGTTGTCGTGCCCGAGGAGCGGGCGAACCGCGGAGTAGGTTGCCGGACCCCGCCGGGCCGGGTGGTTTCGACGCTGGGTCGAGACCGGGACGGGAAGGTGACCGTCCTCGGCCTCCACCGCGACATCACGGCCCGCGGATTCCGCGGCCACTACTCCACCGTCCGCGACTGGGTCCGGCGCGACCTGCCCCGGCCAGAAGGCTTCACGCGCGCCCTGCCACCACCGTCGGTGCGGCAGGTGACCGGCTGGCTCACCCGGCACCCGGCCACGCTCACCGTGGAGGAGAAACTGCACCTCAATGCCGTGCTCGACCGCTGCCCCGAGCTGACATCCGCAGCCGAGCTGACCAGCTCGTTCGCGGAGATGCTCATCACCCTCAGCGGTACCCGCCTGCCGAGTGGATCACCGAGGCCGCGGAGGCCGACCTCCCGGGCATCAGCAGCTTTGCCGTCGGCCTGCACAGCGACTTCGACGCCGTGACCGCCGGGCTGACCACCGACTGGAACTCAGGCCCGGTCGAACGGGCAGTCAACCGGACCAAGATGCTCAAGCGGCAGGTGTTCGGCCGCGCCGGCTTCGCGTTGTTGCGCAAACGGGTACTGCTCGCGTGAGCCGACTGGATGAGTTCCCGCTACTTCAGAAGCCGGAAACCGGGCTGTGCGCTCCACGCTCTGAGGAACTCCGCTGAGCCGTACACTGCGGGCGACGGATCAGTCGTCGTTGCGACGATGCCCGGAAGGCCGACGACGATCGGCACCTGGTCTTCTTGTAGTTCGGCATGGGCGACGCCGCCGATCACGTCCATGATGGCGGCGGTCAACAGGGCTGTGACGGCGTGGTCGACCGGACTGTTGCAGAACGCGATGACGTCGACCGCGTAGGTCGGAGTGAAGCGAGTGAGAGGTTCCTGGTCGGCTTCGTCGGCGTGCTCGGCCTCGAAGATGACCTCGTCACCGATACCGGGCCCCATGAGAGAGACCAGGATGGGCCGACGCCCGTCGACACCCGCGGTATCCGTGATGCCGAGACTCTCCGCACGAATGTGCAGGTCGTACTCGCCGACTCGATCCTCCTCAAAACGCGCCGATGAGCGAACCAGAAATTCGCGAAGTCGCTGGATCGCCGAGTGGGGGACCGCCTCCGCCAGCTCGATCGCCAATACCGGTCCGCTCATGGCGCCGGAGCCTAGCGAGTCGGGACTGACACCCCAACCGATTACTCGCCGTGCACGCTCCACGGAACTTGTGCCAGACCCGTTGCGGGCTCTGGCACAGATCTTGGGGAGCTGTTACGACGAGTGACGTGGCAGCCTGGCCCGGCGCTCGCCGCCGCGCCCGCGTCCCGGGCTGCTTTGGCTCAGCCCAGCGCGTCCATCAGGGCGGTGACTTGGGCATTCAGCCGCTTCTCCACGGCTCGCGTCGTCAGTTCTGGCCTTCCTGCCTCACGCCATGGCTGTGCTACCTGCTTCACTTCTTCTGAGCACGCCAGCGCGTCCCGCACCTGCCGGTACAACCGCTCGTTCGCGGCTGCGGCCAGCACCCCGCCGGCCTGCTCATATGTCTCGGGGAACCGCAGGCCCCACGCGGGGCCGTGCAGCAGCGCGAGATTGGTCGAGCAGTGCGCCAGATCGAGATCCGCCGGGCTCCAGGAGGTCGCTGCCCAGTCGACGACGCCGGTAATCCGGGCACCTGCCAGCCTTGGGGCGGCACGTCGAACACCTCGGGTGGCGTCTGGGCCGGGGAGGAGTGCGGGACGCTGGAGCGGTCCCGCAGCCCGGCCTTGCCGTGCGTGTCGTACCCGGTTCTACCCCTTGGACAGGCAAGCGCGGGAGACACCGGCCTCGGCGGCGACGTGCGTGGTCGGGCGGCTGCGGCGGCGTTCCACGAGCCTTCGGCGTCCCTCGATGGTCAAGGGGGCGTCCGGATCCGTCACTGGAGCACCTCGGTGCCCCGGCCGGCCGCGACCACAGTGCGGAGGGGGAACGCGATGAGCAGCGCGACCGCGACCAGGAGCCCGCTTGCCCACAGCGGCCCGAGGTCCCCGACCGAGGTGCCGAGGGTGGTCGCGGCGACGAGTGGTCCAACGGCGGCGCCGACGTTGAGTGCGGCGGTCGCGTAGGAGCCGGCCATGGTGGGGGCCCCTGCCGCCTCATAGAGCACCCACGTGATCAGCGGGCTGCCCAGCGCAAACGACAGGGCGCCTTGCACGAACACGAGGGCGAGCAGAGCAACCGGCTGGTCGGCCAGCACCGCCAGGGCCGGCCAGCCGATGAGCAGCAGCGGACCGCCGACTGCGAGGACCAGGCCGGGGCGCTGGTCGGACAGCCGCCCGGCGACGGTGACGCCGACCGAGGAACCGACACCGAAGAGCACCAGAGCAACAGAGATCCACAGCTCGTCCAGCCCGGCGGCGCCGGTTACGACGGGGGCGAGGAAGGTGAACCTTGCAAAGGTTGCCGCGTTCACCAGCGCCCCGAGCAGCATGACCAGGAGCAGTCGCGGGCTCTTGAGCTGTGCGAGCTCCGCTCGCAAGGTCGGCAAGTCGTTCTCGTCTGCCTCCATCCGACGCGCTGGGATGCCTGTGAGGATGCCGATGGCCGCGGGCAGGCAGAGAGCGGCGACAGCCCAGAACGTGGCCCGCCAGCCGAGGAGTGTGCCGAGTACTGCACCCGCTGGGACTCCGGCGATCGTGGCCACCGTGGTGCCTCACAGCAGCACGGCCAGCGCGCGTCCCTTCTTGTCGGGCAAGACCAGCGCGGCGGCGGTCGTCAAGGCTACGGCGAGGAATCCGGCGTTCGCGAGTGCCGCGACCACCCGCGTCGCGAACAGGACCGGGAAGCTCGAAGTGGCAGCGCCCACGCCGTGGGCTGTCAGGAACACGAGGACGAACCCAAGCAGGCTCGACCGTCCAGGCCAGTTACGGGCGAGTACTGCCATGAGCGGGGCACCGACGGTCATGCCGATCGCGAAGGCCGACGTGAGTGTGCCGGCTGTCCCGAGGGTGATGTCGAGGTCTGAGGCGATGTCCGGCAGGAGGCCGGCCAGCATGAACTCCGAGGTGCCCATGGCGAAAACCGCCATGGCAAGCAGATACAGCGGGAAAGGCATCGAGTGGCTCCGGGGTGAGGAGAAGCACGAGAAGGTCATCTCGTCACCGCGGCCAGCCCCGTGGACACGTTCATCCGACGCAGAATGCGGCGCGACGGCAGGGCTACGAGCTCAGTGGTTCAGGGGGCTGACGGCGTGACCGAAAGCCCCCACCCTGTCTGACTCAGGACTCGACATGGCCCGCACGCTACCCGACCTACGCCGGCCGAGGCACCTCGGTTTCACGGGCGTGGCCTGTGACAGCAACGCCATGTCCCGGAACAGCTAGGGGCGTTCCCCTCGACCAAGGACTCGGCGAAGGCAAGAGCCCGCAGCCAGGCAAGGACGCGCCGTTCTGGACTACGTGTGGACCTGCCACCGCCGGTCCGCCTCAACGCGAGCCACTTCGGCGTCGTACCGGCTGGCGTCAAAGTGGAACTCCGGCGGCGGCGAGGCGAGGGCGTGCGGGACCTCCCAGCCCGACCACTGCACGATGTCCCCGAACCGTTGCACGACGACGGACAGGAAACCGCAGCAACCGCCGTTGCACTCCGGTTCTCCCAGCTCCAGACGGCGTGCCTCGCCGGTCGCCCACAGGAGGCTGGGCCGGCCGGCAGGTAGCACATCAGCCGCGAACGGCCCACGCCCGCCCTCGTTGACCGCCCCTTCGATCACATCCTCGCCGTTGACCCAGAACCGCAACTGGGCAGCGAACCGGGGCCCCGGCGGCAACACCCGGATCTCCAAACGATCGAACATCGGACCACCCTATGGGGTGCGCCGACGTCGAGCGTGGCGCGGCCGACACCTACCTCTACCCGGCCGGGGGAGCGACGACGAGGGAGCCTCCCGCTCTCGTGGAGATCGCCCACGGCCCGGGCGGCGGCGCCTGCCGAAGTCGTGCACGTCCGCCGTCGAAACTCGGGTTCTGGCTCAGCTTCTGTGGTGTTGCTCTCCAGCGAGGTACTCGGCAAGCCTCGTGCGGGGGTCGCCGGCCAGTTGATGCTCGGACCGCCCTGCCGGCCATGTCGAGATCCCGTCGTCCGCCCACCGCGGAACGACATGGAAGTGAAGGTGCGGCACCGACTGTTCGGATGCCGGTCCGTTGGCGCTCAGGATGTTCACGCCTGAGGCGTCCAGGGCAGCCCTCATGGCGCCGGACACACGCTGGACCAGCGTAATCGTCGCGGCCAGGACGTCGCGTGGGGTGTCGAAGACATCCGCGTGGTGCTGTGTGGGAACGACCAGAGTGTGGCCGGGCGCCAACGGGTCCAGCGGCAGGAACGCGCAGGCCCCGGTTTCATACGCCACCCAGCGCGCAGCGCCTTCTTCGATGAGTCGGCAGAAAGTGCAATCCACGTGGCGCGAGCTTGCCACAGACGTGAGGGCATTCCCCAGTGCCCTCCTCCCAAGCCACCTCGGACCTTGCAAACAACCCCAACGTCACAGAAGTTGAGCCAGAGCCGAAACTCGTGAACAGAAACACGGACTCCGAGGCAATGAGCAGCTGGGGGTCTTTCAGGTCGTTGCCGAAGGTCTTGCGTTGGTCCGCGGTCCGGGTGTCGGCGTCGGAGCGCCAGGCTTCGCGGCGAGGGGGACCATGTGGTCGATGGCGGCCTTGGCGATGTCGGTGACGGTGGTGCCGAGGACGACTGGAGCACCTGCCTCGCAGCCCGCATGACCACCACCGCGGCAGCCAGAGCGGGCACGGCAGGACGCCGGTCCGCGTCTGCCAGGCCTGCGGTGCTCCCTCATCGGCCGGGGCGGTCCGCCTCGCCCGGATCGAGGCCGCAATTCCCTGACGTGTCCTCCGACCGCACGCGCAATAGCCCCGTCAGAGTTGGTGACGGGGCTGACGAGCAGGCCACGGGGGAAGCCGGCCGGTGCTGCGGGCTCATGCCCAACCGGCGGTTTCAGATGCGGAGGGGGAGGCCGAGGGGGGAGCCCACAACAGTGCTGACGGGTTGTTCGAGAAGACCGTCGGTGATGTCGTCGGGGCCCGGTGCCTGAGCGGCCATGGCGGGGACGATCGCTCCGAAGCAAAGCAGTGCGCTCACTGCCGCAACGGTCACGATGCGGCGGACAGACAGCACGGTGTTTCCTCCTCGATGGGGAGAGACGCTTGACGTGTGGACGGGCAAGAGACTTCCCACCCGCCGGGCCCAAGCACGCTTCACGTCACTCGTTCAAGGGATGGCCACCCTCGCCCACAGGCATTCGGACGCACTGAGGGGGCTTCGTGCACGGTGCACGGCCCCCGCCGGCACGGCGAAGACCACCACGCCCCCGCCGTGCAGCGCACCGCCAGGGCGACCGTGCCCACGCTGAGGACAGCCGCCACCATCGCCGCCGGGGCCGTCCTCACGCCCGACACGAGCGGGTCCACGGTCGGCGGCGGCCCGCGATGACCTTGCGGGCCTGCTTGGCGACGGCTTCGTCGCTCACTCCGTCACGTCGTCACGCCATAATGGGCCGCGGCCTTCGTCCCCTACCACCGCCTTCGTCCTCGCCCAGGTGCCACACGGGGGAGAGGCCCACTCCAGCACGGCGACACGCGTCCAGATCGCCGGCTTCGTCGTCCCGATGGTCTTCACCGTCCGCCACGTGGCCCACGTCCGGGCGATGGTCGGATGGCCCGGTCCCGTGACCGAGTCCGCGTCGCCTCATGGTTCGGCGGCGCCGGGCCGGTCCAGGTGCGGAAAGTGCGCGGTCAGTCGAGGATCGCCGTACGCAGCCGGTGGTCGGTCGACTCCACGGCCCGGCAGGCGAGGAGACGGGGCGTGAGCCAGAGACAAGGCGCCGGGACGGCTTCCTTCGCCGTACCGCAGTTCCGGCAGGCGAGACGCCTTGGTGCGAAGAGGCCTCGGCCATGCCCTCCGGTCGGGTCTGGTGCTGTCCCGACATGTGCGACCTTCTCGCATCCGGGGCAGGACGCAAGGACTGACGTAAGGAAGTCGTACTTCGTGCGCCGCGGGTTCCGGAACCGATGATGCGAGGAAAACGGACTTGTCGAACCAGTATGCGAACCAAGACCGAAGGCTCCTACGAGTTAGATCTCAGGCTCAGCGCTCGGTCTGCTCGTCCATCCAGCCTCGGCGGGGACGTCAGGGGGTGGTCGGGCGGCGAGTTGGCACGTTTCCAGCCGCCGATGGGCGTGCGAGCGGCTTCGATCTCTTCGAGCGACAGGTTCAGAGTCGGCAGAGACGCATGTGCGTGCAGCGAACTACAAGGACTGACGGGGCCTGTTACACGACGGTGACAAGGCCGACGGCGAGCCGTGCGGTAGCGAGCGCGACGGAGCCGGTGGTTCCGCCCCTCTGTATAGCTACACGGACTACGCACACGCGCAGTACGGGCCCTGGCCAACGGGGAAGACTGCCCGTGTCGGCGCCCAGTCCGTCTGACCAGCTCTTTCAGCGAAGGGAAGCTGATGTTCAACCCTCATCGCCACTCGCTGCGTGCCGCTGTCATCGTCTCCGTCGGCATCTCCGCGATCGGCCTGGCAGGCACCTCGGCCTGGGCGAAGGCCGACATCTACTTCACAGCGAGCCCGAACGCCGTACACGTAGGCAAGCTGATCCACCTCACCGGTCATGGTGACGACGACAACTCCACCTACAACAGGTTCTGCATACAGGAGCGCTCCGGCCACGGGGGCTGGCGCACGCTGAAGTGCTCGCACGGCGACTACAACGGCGGGGGCAGCCTCAACATGTCGACACGGGCCCAGCACAGGGGCGCCGTGCACTTCCGCGGCGTGCTGACCGAGGGCTCGTCCCCACAGGACAAGCACCCCAAGGTGTACCAGGTGTCCCGTACCTCCACCATCGACGTGCGCTGAGCCTGACGGAGCGTCCGGGGTGCTGGTACTCCCGAGGCTGCTACGGGAGTACCAGCCCCTGAAATGCGAATTGGGCTCGGCTCGAACAGGCCCTGCTCGGTCACCAGGTCGATCACCACCTCGAGGGTGTCGTCCGTGACCCGCTCCTGGCGCGGCCGCCCGGGTTCAGGCTCGGCATCCTGCGTCTTTGCCTCGACCGTGCTCCGAGGACAACGGGGCGTCGATGGCATCTCCCATTCGGAGGAGGGCATCACGCTGACGCACGAGACAGTGTGCCCCTGCAGTTGCACGATGTGGCCGGGCAGCCCAGGGGGGAGCGGTTGCCCCGGGCTGCCCGACCCTCCTACCGAACGGGAGCTTTGCGTTGCGTCACCTGATGCCGTGGACGGCTTGGGGGTCTGCGGCCGGGAGGGCGGGCTCGGTTTTCATGCCGGCGGGGGGCGGCGTCACGTAGACCGGGGTGGGGTCCGGTTCGGGTGCGCAGGTCTTGGCGATGAGGCCTTTGCCGGTGGGGAGCCGACCGTCTCGCAGGTAGTCGGTGAAGGTGTCGTCCAGGCAGGCGTCGCCGTGGAAGAGGATCTCGTGGAAACTGCCGCCGTTCTGGACGACGAGTGTGGATCCGGGCAGTGCCTTGTGCATGGCGATGGCGCCCGGGTAGGGGGTGGCGGCGTCCTCGGTGGCCTGGAAGAGCAGGACGGGTGGTAGACCCTTGCCGGTGATCTTCAGTCGGCCGGCCCGGTTGCCCTGGTAGGGCCAGAACATGCAGGCAGCGTTGTACCACATGTTGTTGTAGGTGTAGAAGGGCGCGACGGCGTTGACCTCGGCCTGGTCCTTCTTCCAGAACTCCCAGTCGCGGGGCCAGTTGTTCTCGGTGCACTGGACCGCGTTGTACGCCGGGAACGTGCCGTCGTCGGCACCCGGGGCCGCATAGCGGTTGTAGGCGGTCTGCAGCGGGCGGGTGTCGTTCTTGGTGAGGTAGGCCGACAGCACGGTTGCCATCTGCGGCCAGCGCAGGAAGTTGTAGCCGCCACCGTAGAAGGTGTCCTCGAACTCTGCGGGGCCGATCTTGCCGGGGGCCGGGGTGGCAGCCACGGGGTTGGTCCGCAACGCGGCCTCGACCTGGTAGTACTTCTGCTCCACACCGGCGGCGTCAATGCCCAGGTGGTAGACCGAGTCGGCCTTGGCGGTCCATGCCGCGAAGGCGTCGAATCGGCGCTGGTGCTCCTTGTCCTGCAGGATGTTGTGGTCGTACCAGCTGATGGTCGGGCCGACGATGCTGTCCAGCACCATCCGGCGCACGTGCGAAGGGAAAAGCTGGCCGTAGGTCGAGCCCAGCGAGGTGCCCCACGAGCCACCGTAGAAGTTGATCTTCTGGACGCCGAGCGCCCGCCGGATGCTGTCCATGTCGCGCGCATTGTCGACGGTGGTCATGTGGGGCAGGAACCAGCTCCAGTTGGCGGCGCAGTCGGCGGCGTACGTGGCCGACTTCTCCAGCCATGCCTGCGACGTGCCCTGGCTGACCTGGTAGTCCGGCCGCTCGGCGTCGAAGTAGTGTGCGTCGCACGTGACGTGGGGTTCGCTGGCGTTGGTGCCCCGTGGGTCGAAGCCGATCCAGTCGTAGGTCGAGGCGACGTCCTGGGGGATCTTTCCGGAGACGTAGGCGGGCATCCATAGACCGGAGTCGCCGGGACCGCCGGGGTTCAGCAGGATGGGCCCCTGCCGCTTGTTCTTGGGCGCGGTGGCCGGGAGCCGGTTCACCTTGATCTTGATCTTGGTGCCGTTCGGCTGCGTGTAGTCCAGCGGCACTTCGAGCATGGCGCACTGCAGCGCGGGAGTGGTCGCGTCGTGGCAGGGGCTCCAGGCGAGCTTGCCCTGGCCGGTGTCCCCTGGAGCGGCCGTGGAAGCGGAAGCCGGGGCGATGCCCGTGCAGACTCCGCCGAGGACGGCGACGACCGATAACAGGACTCTAGCTTTTGTCATGGAAGCATCATGCCGTCTATGCAATGTCACATACCACCCTCCGGCGTGCGTTACTCAACTGTGACTCGCCAGGCGCGTGCAGCAGGCCGCTCCGGACGGCGGCCGTGGTTCCCGTCCGGACGGCATGGCGGGAGCTGGTCGTCCGGACGGGAACCCTGGCCTGGTAGGCAGCGCACTTCCGACAGGCGGTCTGCCTGAGGAGAAGTATTCGGCCGCTTGTGTGCCGCCGGGGAGACGTCAGAAATCCATAACTCGGCGTTATGGATGGTGCGTCGAGAATTCCGGCGCACTGCCGCCAACGATGGGTGACTGCTCCTCCCGGCACCTTCGACGGTTCCCGCGCAGCCACACGGTAAGCCGTGTCCGGGCACGTCATCCCCGGTATGCGCTCATCGAAAGCGCGGATCCCGGACCTTCTTCCTGGGGCGACCGGGACCGGGCGGGTGGTGGGCACCATCCCGGGCTCAGTCCAGTGGGTGACGCCTGCGCCGCGCCAACCCCGACCGCGGGAAACCGAATTGAGGCTATGCGAGCCGTGGACTGATCCTTTACGCTCACCCGCGTCCTGTGGTGGCGGGAGCACCGCGCGACACAACACGCGCTCTGATGCCCAGGAGGCATGTGATGCTCCCTCGCCCCAGCCTGCTCGTGGCCGCCATGGTGGCCACGGCGGTTCTCACCGGCGGCACACCCGGAGTTGCCGTCCCCCGAACCCACCATCCCTCCGCCGACCGTCAGTTCGCCGCGCTCGCCAGGCAGGTGCACCTGAGCAACACCGGCGGCATGAGACCGGCCGACGACGACGGTGGCGACCCTGACGACCCGGTCGCCGGAACCCTGCAGTTCGCCGCGGCACGTACGGCCCCGTCCGCCACGGTTTCCGGCGCCGCCCTCGCCGCGGGAGCGGCCGCCGGCGACCGGCTTCCGGTGCGCGGCGGCACCTGGTCCGAGGCGACCAGCGGGTCGGCCGACAGCGAGACCCCCGGTTATGCCGACCCGTCCTACTCCGACTACGGCTCCGGCTGGGGCCTGGTGACCGGCAGGGCGTCCGCGCTCGCCACGGACGGCAAGTGGGTCTACGCCGGGTTCGCCGACGGGGGCGTCTGGCGGTCCAAGGACGCGGGCAAGACATGGACCCCCGGGTTCCAGCACGCGTCCACCGAGTCGATCGGCTCCCTGTGGGTGAATCCCGCCGACCACTCCCTGTGGGTCGGCACCGGTGAGGCCAACACCAGTGCCGACAACTACACCGGTCAGGGCGTCTACCGCTCCGCCGACCACGGCCGGACCTTCCAGCGGGTCGGCGGCTCCGAGTTCCTCAACGCCCAGGTCGGCACGTTGGCGTCGAACGGCCCGGACCTGTTCGCGGCGACGAGCCACGGCCTGTGGCGGCGCCCGCTCTCCGGTGGGCCGGACAAGCCGTGGCAACGCGTGCTCAGCCCCGACCCCAACCCGGACAAGGACCCCACGCGGACCTCGATCATCTCCAGCGTCACCGTCCGGCCGGGCACTCACGGCGCCACCGTGCTGGCGGCACTGGGCTTCCGTAACGGCACGCCCTACGACGGGCTCTACCTGTCCACGAAGGGCGGCGCACCGGGCACCTTCCAGCGGATGCGGCCGGCCGGGCTCGACGACTCCGACATCGGCCGCACCAGCCTCGCCTACGCCCCCGACGGCAGCGCCCTGTACGCAGTGATCCAGTCACCCGCCTACACCGCCGGCAAGCGCCCCTCGCCGATGCAGTCGACCTCGCTCAAGGGCGTGTACAAGTCGGCGAACGGCGATCCGAACGGGCCGTGGACGCTCGTCGCGGACGCGGGGACGCTGGGCAGATCCGGATCCGCCCAGTCATTCCCGTCCACGTACGAACCCGGGGTGGGCTCCTGGTACAACCAGTACGTCAAGGTCGACCCGCGCGACCCGCAACACGTCTACGTCGGCCTGGAGGAGATCTACGAAACCCGCGACGGCGGCGCGAGCTGGACGACGATCGCGCCCTTCTGGAACTACACACTGCCCTGCCACGGCACCGCCACGGGCTGCCCGCCCACCGTCCACACCGACCAGCATGCCATCGCGATCGACGACGAGGGCCGACTGTATGTGGGCAGCGACGGCGGCGTGTGGACGCGGCTGACGAGCGACCACACCACGGCAGGCTGGCACGACCTCAACGCCGGCCTGCACGCACTCCAGTACTTCTACGTCGGCGCAGGTCACGACCCCCAGGGCGGAACGGCACTGTGGGGAGGTCTGCAGGACAACGGCGCAACCCTGGTGCGCGGCGACTCCCACGACGTGATCCAGCCGTTCGCCGGTGACGGCGGCGATGTCATCGTGGACCCGGACAACGCCGACCGCGCGGCCGTCGAATACACCTACGGCGACATGGCGGTGACCACCGTCGGCGGTCGTTCCGACGGCACAGCCGCGGCGTTCCGGGAGATCAGCCCCAGCTGTCAGATCGGTGCGCCGATCGCCGGCTGTGATCCGAGGATGCAGTTCATCGCCCCGTTCACCGCCGACAGGGCGAACGGCAACCGCTGGGTGATCTCGGGCCGGTACGTGTGGGAGAGCCAGAAGGGTTTCGACACTGTCTGTGCGAAGGCCGCCGGGACATGCGACTGGCAGCCCGTCTACGACCTCGGCGACACCGCCTCGACCACCGCGGTCGAAGCCGACAACGGCGTCGACTACGTCGGCTGGTGCGGTCCGTGCCTGCCCTCGGACGAGGACGGAGGCGGATTCAAGAGCGGCATCGCCACCAACTACGGGGGCACCTGGCACGCCGTCACCGCACCGAACCTGCCGAACCGCTACGTCACCCGGATCGTCGGCGACCCGGCCCATCCAGCGCACGTATATGCCGTTTACGGCGCGTACTCACGCAAGTGGATCCCGGGTGGCGGGGTCGGGCACGTCTTCGAGTCACTGGACGGCGGGGCGACCTGGAGGGACATCAGCGGCAACCTGCCCGACGTCCCGGCCGACGCGATGGTCATCGCGAAGGGACAGTTGATCGTCGCCACCGACCACCTCGTCTACGTCGCCGACGTCAGGAACCCGACCCGCTGGTCCCGGCTCGGCCACGGGCTGCCCAGTTCGGTCACGACCGACATCACCCTCCTTCCCTCGGGTGACACCGTGGTCGCCGCGACACACGGCCGAGGTCTGTGGAGGCTGAGGCTGAGCAGGTGAGCCGGCCGAGCCGGCCGGCCGCGCCAGCTGTCTCCACCCGCGTCCGCAGCGGTGGTCGGCAGTGGTGCGCGCCGGGAGGATCCCACTCGCCGACTTCCGGTCTGCACCGCGGGAACTCGTGCCCGGACCAGTCACCCGTCGCTCCGCCCACTTGGGGGGAGCGATGTCGGGGGCGACGTACGTCCAAGCCAGAACCAGCATGGCTGTGACCTGCTGCCCGCGGCCGTCCGAGCCGGCCTGATGACGACAGACGAACCTATAGGCCGCCGTCTATAGCGTCGCCACCGCGTCGAGTCCTTCCGAGAACTCATGGGCCGGCGTCTCCACGAGCACAACACAGGGGAGCCCGGAACGACGGCGACGACCAGGTGCGGGAAACCGTGAGCGTCAGCAGGCGCGTCAAGCTGTTCATCGGTGGCGCACTGACCCTGCTGGTCGACGAGCACTTCATGGCCGCGTGCTTCAGCCCATAGAGCCAGCCGCGGTGACGGCTCGCCAACGGCCGACAGGACGCCCAGGAAGGACGAGGACATGGCAACAACCGAGCACGGAACCTCCCTGGGCGCTGGCGGACAAGACGCTGCACCGTCACGGGACTTCATCCCCGTCGTGGACCTGGCGTGGAGGGCGTCCAGGGAACGTGCCGCGATTCGTCGGCCCTCTCGGTGGGGCTCATCGCTACAGGACTGGTCGACCTGTCGGCCGGCTGCGCGCAGGCCGTTGTGCTGTTCGGGTAACGGTGGTGGGCGCCGCTGCTGCTAGGGGCCGCCTGGGGCTCCACCCACTGGCTGGTGCGCAAGAGCGCAACGTGGGACCAGGACGACAAGCGCGCCCTCGAAGCCCAGGGGCACGCCGAGTACAACTACCGGCGGGCTGTCGCGCCGTCGTCCGCCCGCGAGCTGCGCCTGTTCGGCCGGGGCGAGTGGCTCGTCGACCGCTTCGCGGAGAACCGCCGCCGGATGGTGGGCCTGCGTTGGCGCGCGAGCCGACTCAGAAGAGGTTCCTTGGCGACCACGATCACCGTCCTTGCCGCGGCCAACGGCTTGTTCTTATGGCCACTCGCCCAAGACGCCTCCCGAGGCGCCCTCGCACCCGGTGCAGCGATCGCCTTCGCCCAGGCAGCGGTGGGCACCGTCGCCCTGGCGTTCGTGGGCCTGAACTGGGCCGTCCCGCCAGCGGCCCGTTCGGTGGCCGTGGTGGGGCTGACTGGCGCGGGCAAAGCCACGCTGGTCAAGCTGCCAACCCGTGTACCTACGGCATCACAGCGACTCTGGCAATCCGCTGGATCCCGGCCGGCACTCACGGTCCCAGCGACGAGGGCTACGCTACATCGGCCGCCTCGACCCCGGTCCTGAGCGAGGGCACCCATCGCCGACTGGTCGAGGCCGGCGCCGCCGGGGTGCCCCGCATCCGCTCGAAGATGACCCGCGCGGTCGAACTCGCCGTCGCCCTCGGGGCGGAGGCGGTCGACGAGGCACAGGGCATGGCCACCGTCGCGCGCCGCTTCGCCGACGACGACCTGCCCTCCGTCCTCGATCACCTGGCCTCCGCGGCCGCCGTCTGCGCCCTGGTCGTCGCGGGCAGACGCCACTCCGTCCGGCCCGGCACGCTCTCCTGGAGAGGGTTCGGCCGGTGACCACCCACCCGATCGCCCCGTCGATCCCCCACAACCTCGACCAGATCCTGCGAAGGATGCGGTTGCCCTCCCTGTGCAAGTCCGCCAACTTGCAAAAACGACAAGGTGTTTTCGTCCTGGGGACCGGAGGAGATCTCCATCCCTCGAACCCACCCAGCAGGCTCTCAACAACGGCCTGGTCAGGCGGTGTTGTCGGCTGGGGTGATGCGGGCGAGTGCGCCGATCTCCAGCGCGGTCCACAGGGCGCCGTCGGGACCGACGGTGATGCCGTGCGGTTCGGAGCGGGGGGTGGGAAGGTCGTGGACGGTGAGGGAGCCGTCGGGGGTGATCGTCCCGACGCGGTTGCCTCCCCATTCGGTGAACCACGCGGTGCCCTGTCCGTCGACGGTGACGGCGTGCGGTCGGGCGGCGCGGTCGGGCAACGGGAACTCGGTGATCCGCCCGTCGGGAGTGATCCGGCCGATCTGACCGGCGGCGATCTCGACGAACCACAGCGCTCCGCCACGGCCTGCGGCGATCCCGACAGGCCCTGCGGCTGCCGTCGGCAGGGGGTGTAGGGTGATTGCACGGTCCATGTCGATCCGCCCGACGGCGTTGCCCTGGTTGAGGGTGAACCACATCCCTCCGTCGCCGCCGGCGGTGATCGCAGACGGGAACGCGCCGGTGACGGGGAGCGGGAACTCGGTGACGCTGCCGTCGACGGTGATGCGGCCGATGCGGTCGGCGGCGGTCCCGGTGAACCACAGCGCACCGTCGGGTCCCGCCGCGATGCCGAACGGCCCGCACCCTGGTGTGGGCACGTCGAATTCGTCGATCACGCCGTCGGTGGTGATCCTCCCGATCCGGTCCGCCCGGTACTCGGTGAACCACAGAGCGCCGTCCGGTCCGGGTGTGATGACGGTCGGCCCGCTGTCGGGGTCGAGCCGGTGGCTCGTCGGCTTCTCGCCGGGAACGAGGCGGCCGATCCGACCGCTGTGGACGAGGGTGAACCACAGGGCGCCGTCCGGTCCCGTGGTGAGGGCGTAGGGTCCGGCCGCGTGATCGGCCACCGTGTGCTCTTCGACGGATACCTGGGTCACGTGGTTCAAAGGGACTTCCCCTGTCCGTGCTCGGTGCGATGCGTTCGATGTCGGCGGGTGTCCCGGCCATGATGGTGCGGGCGTGTTCGGTCACCAGGTCGGCGGGCCAGTCCCACCACGCGGCGCGCCGCAGCCGCTCGACGTCGGCGTCGTCGAAGCGCTGCCGGATCGGTCTGGCCGGGTTGCCGCCGACGATCGTGTAGGGCGGGACGTCGGCGGTGACCATGGCGCCGGCCGCGATGATGGCCCCGTCACCGATCCGTACGCCGGGCATGACCGTCGCCCGGTACCCGAACCAGACGTCGTTGCCGACGACCGTGTCGCCGCGGCTGGGCATGGCGGTGACGATGTCCAGCGTCTGCTCGGCCCACCGGCCGCCGAACATGGTGAACGGGTACGTCGACACGCCCATCGTGGGGTGTTCGGCGCCGGCCATCAGGAACGTGGTCCCCGAGGCGATCGCGCAGTACTTGCCGATGACGAGGCGCTCCGGCCCATAGGCGTAGAGGACGTTGCGCTGCTCGAAGTCCGTGGCGCCGTCCGGATCGTCGTAGTACGTGTACTCGCCCACGGCGATGTTCGGTGAGGTGACCAGCGGGTTGAGGAACACCACGCGCTCGTGGGCGGGCAGCGGGTGCACGGTGGTCGGGTCAGGTGACAAGGTCGGGGTCCTTCGCGTGGTTGCGGGATGTCGCACACGGCCTTGGCGGGGCGTGGGCCGGCCAGGGTCGGATCACCCTGGCCCGGTGAAGCTTCAGGTGTTCTCGGGGCCGGGCGGGAGAGGCGCGGGACACCTCCCGGACAAGGCGGCTGTTGTTGTCAACGGCTGTTCACGGATGCCTCGTTGGAGGTGGTGACCGTGTCTGGATCGGTGGAACGATGCGGCGCTGCGGAGCCTTCCGCGGGCTTGGACCTCGCCAGCCACAGGCCGGTGAACAGGGCGGTGGCCAAAGTGACGGTGCCGGCGGCGAGGAAGGCGCTGTTGAGGCCGGTCTCGAAGGAGGCGCCGCCGGATTGCCGGGAGCGGACGATGGCTCCGAGTACCGCCACGCCGAGCACCGCGCCGATCTGCCGGGTGGTGCTGCTGATGCCTGATGCGAGGCCGCCCTCGTGCGGGCTGACTGCTTGGATGGCGGCGCCCGTCAGTGGGGACATGGCCAGGGCGAAGCCGATGCCGGCGAGTCCCAGCCGCCACCATACGTTCCCGTAGCCGGTGTCGGCGTGCACCATGCCGAGTGCCAGCAGTCCCAGGCCGGCCAGGGCCAGGCCGGTGGTGACCACGATGCGGAAGCCGTACCGGGCGGCGAGCCGGCCCGCGTAGGGGCTGACGATCACCATGGCGAGGGATACCGGCAGGGTCTGCAGGCCGGCGCGCAGGATCGAACTGCCCTGGACGTACACGAAGAACTGGGAGAAGAAGAACGACGAACCCATGAGCGCGAACCCCACCACGATCATGGCGGTGTTGGACACGGTGAACAGGCGCTGCCCGAACAGCCGCAGCGGCAGCATCGGAGCGGAACGACGCCCTTCGACGGCGACGAAGGCGACGAGGAGGATCACCGCGGCGGTGAAGCTGCCCAGGATGACCGGTGAGGTCCAGCCGCGGGCGCCGCCCTCGATCAGCCCGTAGGTCAGTGCCCCCACCGCCAGAACGGACAGCACCGTGCCCGGGATGTCGATCGCGGGGGCGCTCGGATTGCGGGACTCGCCGAGGTGGCGCAGGCCGACCAGCAGCAGGACGGCGCCGATGGGCAGATTGGCCAGGAAGATGGCGGGCCAGCCGAAGGCTTCTGTCAGCACGCCGCCGGCCACGGGACCTGCGGCCAGACCGATGCCGCTGAATCCGGCCCACAGCCCGATCGCCTTGATTCGTTCTTGCGGCACGGGATGGGCTGCGGCGAGCAGGGCGAGCGAGGCAGGGCTCAGCGCCGCGGCCCCGATGCCCTGCAGAACCCGGCCGGCGACCAGCCAGCCGAGCGAGGGAGCGAGGCTGCACAGCAGCGACGCGGCGGTGAAGAGCGCCACGCCGGTCAGGTACACCCGCTTGCGGCCGAACCGGTCGGCGAAGACACCGCCGGACAGCAGCAGCATGGCGACCAGCAGTACGTACGCGTCGACGATCCATTGCAGACCGGTCAGTTCAGTGTGGAGCCGGTGCTGCATATCGGGCAGTGCCGCTCCAACAATCGTGTTGTCGAGCAGGACCATGAACTGGCCCAGGCAGGTCACCGTGAGCAGCACGGTCCGGCTTGATCGACTGCCTTCGGTCGCATGCGATGCAGCCATAGGTCCCCCTCAATCGTTAGTTACGCCCGACCGCGGTCGACGCAGGTGGCGATGCACCGAGCGCCCTAAAGCAGTCGGCGACTGCGTTAGGCGACTATAAGAGGGCTCGCCTCACAAACGCAAGTCGCAACTGCGTTAAGGTGGGGGCATGAACGATCGACAGCGAGCCCGGCGGCCCGGCGGGCGCAGCGCCCGCGTCGGCGCGCAGGTGCACCAGGCCGTCACCGACCTGATCAGCGAGCGCGGCTACGGCAAATTCACCGTCGGCGAGGTCGCAGCCCGCGCCGGCGTAGCCGACAGCAGCATCTACCGCCGGTGGGGCAACCTGGAAACCCTGCTCACCGACGTGGCGCTCACCCGCCTCAACGCGCAGTCGCCGATGCCCGACACCGGGAGCCTCGCCGGCGACCTGCGCACGTACGCGGCCCAAGTGGCCCGCGAGATCACCGGACCCGACGGTCCGGCGTTGCTGCACCTGGCCGTCGCCCTGTCCAGCAGCGGTCAACGGGGACTGCAGGCTCGTGACGACCTCCGCGCCGAACGCACCCGGCAACTGCAGTCCATGCTCGATCGCGCCCGCGAACGCGGCGAGCCCGCACCCGACGCGCTCGGCGTGCTGGACCACATCCTGGCCCCGATGTATATCCGCGTCCTGTTCGGCATCGGCCCGCTCACCCCGGACTACATCGACGATCTGGTCGACCGGTTGTTGTGACCCAATCCGGTCCCGGGATCAGCCCCCGGACGCAGTGCTACGGCACCGTGAGGTGCTCCCGACACGACACGCGCCCGGCCCGCTCGGCATCCGACCCTTGGCCGGCTCACACGGCCTGGCTGGATCTGTCGGTGCGCGGGCGGTCGCCGCGGATCGGGGTGAACTCGACGTCCAGGTGCGGGTCGTAGGCGCCGGGCTCGTCGGCGAGCTCGTGGCAGGGGCATTCGCCGAAGCGGCGGATGTGCTCGGTCGGTGGTCCGCATCGCCGGAGCCGGGCGCGCCCTGCCCATGGCCTGGCTACACGTCGACCGCCTGAGCCAGAAGGGGGTCAACGGGTACGTTCAAACAGCCCACACCCACATGGGGGCCGGGTACTACCTCGCCGCCGGCGGGCAGGTCGCCGCGAAGCCGTACAAGCTTCTTGTCGAAGCGCTGCGCCGCTCCAGCAGGGTGGCCATCGCGAAGCACGCGTGGAGCGGCCGCGAGAGGCTTGGCATGCTGCGGGTCCGTGGCGGCGCCATGGTCCTGCAGGAACTGCTGTGGCCGATGAGCTCCGCAATCTCACCGAGCTGCTCCTGTCACCGACCACGGTGTCCGAGGAGGAGATCGATGGCGCGCTCGCCCGCGTGGACGGCATGACGGCCGACGCGCTGGAGGGCGAGGAGTTCACCGACCGCTACACCGCTACACCGAGGCCATCGCGCAGATCATCGAGGCCGAGCGCGAGAAGAGGCCGCTGCCTGAGGCGCCCGAGCAGGAGCAGTCGGCCCAGGGCCTCGACCTGATGGCCGCCCTGAACGCCTGGTTCAGCAGGCTTAAGACGTCGCCGGACGGAACATCCCGCGTCGGCGGGGAGGACCGGGGCGTGAGGGACTCGGGTTTCTTCAGGGACCACAGCGAGGTGCCGCCGATCTGACCCTGCCCCGGTCGAGCAGGCGGGCCTGCTGGCTGCACGGGCCGAGGATGGTGCACATGGGGGACGGGTGCGCGCCCCCCTGGGGCTATTCGGCCCAGGCGTGCTCCAGCAAGGTGCGGAAGGTGGTGGGCTCTCGACCGATCAATTCGGCCAGGGTCGGGTCGACGGCGGTGAACTCACCATTGCGTGCCGCAGCGAAGATGCTCAGCATCAGGTCGGCGATCGGGGCGGGGGCGCCGTGCGCCAGGGCCTGCTCGCGGAAGGCGTCGTCGGGGACGGCGGTACGGGTGAAGGGCCGCCCGGTGGCCTGGGCCGCTGTCTCGGCGACGGCGTCGAAGTCGAGCGCCGCCGGACCGGTGAGCGGCGGGGTGGGCCCCTCGAAGCGGCCCTCGTCGGTAAGGATCGCCGCGGTGGCCTCGGCGAGATCGTCGTGGCCGGTCCAGGCGACGGGACCGTCGGCAGGGAGGGCGATGTCGCCGGTGTGGCGTGCGGACTCCAGGAACTGCAGGGCACTGGCGGCGTAGAAGCCGTTGCGCAGCGCGGTCCAGGGCAGGCCGGTGGCGCGCAGTAGGTCCTCGGTCTGGGCGTGGTCACGGCATGCCTGGAAGCGGGAGTCGTGGGCGGCACCCATCTGGCTGGTGTACAGGATGCGGCCGACTCCCGCCTTCACGGCGGCGTCGATCGCGGCGCGGTGCCCGGTGACGCACTCCTCGCCCGTGCGGTCGAGGGAGACGAGCAGCAGTTGCTCGGCGCCCTCGAAGGCGTGGACGAGCGAGGCGGGTTCGTCGAAGCTGCCCTGCCGGACACGGACGCCGCGATCGGCCAGGTCCTGGGCCTTGCGGGGGTCGCGGACGCTGACGCCGACGCGGTCGGCGGGCAGGCGCTCCAGGAGGCGCTCGACGATGCGGCGGCCGAGGTTTCCGGTGGCTCCGGTCACGATGAGCACGGGATTCTCCCAGTGTTGTTTCCAGTGGAATCCACTCAACGATAACATCGAAACTAACGCTGGAAGCAAACTATCGATATCATCGATACATGCCTATCCGTGACACCACCGACAGCCCCCGCCGACGCATCATCGAGGCGGCCATCGAGCTGCTGGAGAGCGGCGGCCCCGACGCGGTGAGCACCCGCGCGGTCGCCGCCGCGGCCGGGATGCAGCCGCCGGCCATCTACCGCCACTTCGGCGACAAGGACGGGCTGCTGGAGGCGGTCGCCGAGCACGGCTATGCGCAGTTCCTGGAGAGCAAGCGCGCGCAGCTCGACCCCGCACCGGAGGACCCGGTGGAGGAGCTGCGCCGCGGCTGGGACATGGTGGTGGAATTCGGGGTCTCGCGCCCCGAACTGTTCGCCGTGATGAACAGGGCCACCGGCTCGGCGTCGGACGCGGCGCACCGTGCGGGCCTGGAGATCCTCCGCGGCCGGGTGCGTCGGCTGGCGGCCGCGGGATGGCTGCGGGTCGACGAGGAACTAGCCGTCCAGATCATCCAGGCCACCGGCCAAGGAGGGGTCGCCACCTGGCACGCCACCCCCGCAGAACGCAGAAATCCGGCGTTGCTGACCGTCCTTCGCGAATCCATGGTCGCCGCCGTCACCCGCAACGAACCGACGGTCCCCGCCACGGAGTCCGGCCCCGCCCCAGCGGCCCGCGCACTGCGCGCCGCCCTCCCCGACGACGCCGACGTCCTGAGCGACGCCGAGCAGCGCCTGCTGCGCGAGTGGCTCACCCGCCTGGCGGCAGACGGTGGCATGCCGCAGGGCTGATCCTCCGGCACCCGACCTCGTGCAGGCCGAAGGTCGCGAGCAGAGATCATTCACCAAACGGCGTCCGCCAGGATGGGGCCGTGGGTGACCACACGGCTCCGGCTGACATCCCCCTATTCACAACGCGCCGCCAGGAGGGCGCACAACAGCGCCCCGAGTCGGATCCGACCCACCCGTTGGGCTGCCGCCGACGCCGGATCAGTGACCGGATCGTCTTCGACAAGCAGCTACAGGTCCTGCGGTCCGGCTGCTTCTGCGAGGCGATCGCGGACTCCGTCTGCTCGGCCACCACGATCCGCAACCGCCGCGACGAGTGGATACGCCTGGGTCCGTTCGCCAGGCTGAAGCAGATCGCACTGGACGCCTACGACCGCATCGCCGTTCTCGCCCTGGACCAGATCGCCGTGGACGTCGGACCGCTCTACCGCCGCGTCCAGCGCAAGATCGAGCTAGAGGCCACCCAGGGTCTCTCCGTCGGCGTACGCGCTGTGCTGGACCTGCTGCGCGAGCGCGGGCCGATGACCGTCCCCCAGATGGGTCGAGCCCAGTCGCTGAGCCGCCAGTTCGTGCAGCGGGTGGTCAATGATGCCGTTGCAAGGAAGCTCGTCGAGAGCATCCCGAACCCCGCGCATCGGCGTTCCTCGCTGATCCGACTGACCCACGACGGCCACGCGGCGATCACGGCCATAGCCGCCCACGAGCACGCCCTGCTGCGCCAGGCGGTCGGCGACCTCACCGACACGGACGTCGCCGCCTGTGTCCGGGTGCTGGGCCGGATGGTGGCGCTCTTCGACGACGTCGATGTCTCGAACGCCGAGCCGCCCTGCTAGTCAGAGGGGCGGTCATCTCCGGATGCGGACAGGCGCCGGCTGCCGTCACGGGGGAGAGGCCGCTCCTGATGAGATCAGGGTGGTCAGGCCGGCAGCATCCTGCCGGCGCAGCCGACCGACCCCTCGCTCACCATCGTGCGCGCCGCGCCGGAACGCGTCCTGGGCCGCACCGAAGACCTGGCCTGGCCACCCTGCTGGACTCGCTCATCGGCCAACCGCTCGACCGCACACGCGCGACAGGCGTCGTACGCGGCGTGGTCACCTGGGACGACCTGTTGCCGCTCATGTATGGAATCGCCTTCGCCGCCGACGTCCACGCCGACGGCCGGCAGACGCGTCCGGAGTCCGGTCGCCGCTAGCCGGGCGTGATGCTGGGGGGGCCGCACAGCTGAAGCGCCACCGGGCCGGAGCGGGGGTGCCGGCCGGGACCCGGTCGCCGGAGCCTTTCCCGCTGTCAGGGCCGTTCGGGTGAGCCGATTTCGCGCAGGATCCCGAAGGCCCGCAGCAGGGGTGCCGGGCCTGTGTCCATGAGGCCGGACGCCCGGCGCGCCCTGCGGGTGCGCAGTACGGCGCGTACCGCGGACAGGGCGGCGCACGCGACCACGGCGGCCGTGAGGTCGGCGTCCGGCGTGTCCGGCGGCAGCCTGCGCTCGACCAGAACGGCGAGCCGCTCCTCGAAGTCGGAGAAGGCCTGCACGAGCCGGGCCGTGACGACGTTCTCGATGCCTTGGACCGGATGGCTGAGGGCGGTCAGAGTGGAGGCGGCGAACGGTTCGACCGCCTCCAACAGGGCGTTGCACACCGCGTCGAGGGGCTCCTCGTCCGCCGGTCGACGGGCCAGGGCGTTCTCGACGTAGGCGAAGATCTCGATGCCGTCCGGCAGCAGCAGTGCCTCCTTGCTCTCGAAGTAGCGGAAGAAGGTGCGCACGGAGACGTTCGCGTATGCGGCGATGTCCGCGACCGTGGTGGCCTCGAAGCCGCGTTCCCTGAACAGGTGCGCGGCCCCCTCCAGCAGGCGGTGCCGCGTCTCCTCCTTCTTGCGTTCGCGCAGTCCGGCGGGGGCGATCTCATTGGGCATGGCAGAAGCCTCCCCCCAGGTGTCATGACTGTCAATTGACACACATGTCACCACGGCTGAACGTGCCGCCCCCGCGACCGACGTGCTGTGTGCACCCGGGGAGCGTAGCAGTCGCAAATGACAGTTGTGCCAATTGTCATCCATGCCACTTCCTCTCTAGAGTTTCTGTCACTCGTGACACTTTTCCTGGAGGCCATGGTGGCCCGACCACTGCACCACCCACCCGCGCCGGGCGGGACGAACACCGCCGCCCAGCCGGCGACGGACTTCGCCGCGGCCCGCCGCGGACTCGGCCGCCTCGGCGGCTTCTGCGCCCGGCACCCGGCAGCCGTGATCACCGCCTGGCTGCTGGTCCTCGTCGCCGCCCTGGCCGGACGGCATCTGGCCGCACCCACCTTCAGCGACCAGGTCAGCCTGCCCCGCACCGCCTCCCACACCGGCGCGGATCTCCTCGCCACCTCGATGCCCGAGGAGGGCAGGCCGGTCGGCAAGGTCGTGTTCCACACCGGCTCCGGCGCCGTGGCCGCCCAGCGGTCCGCGCTCGAGCGGACCCTGTCCGACCTGCGGGATCTGCCGCACGTCACTGCCGTCTCCGCGCCTGTCACCAGCTCCGACGGACGCACCGCGTACACCGTCGTCTCCTTCGACGAGCAGTTGAAGAACCTCGGCCACGACTACACCGTGCGACTGGACAAGGCGACCGGCCCCGCCCGGACGGCGGGGCTCGGCGTCGCCTACGGCGGCGATCTGGATCAGGTGGTGCGTGCACCGGCCGACGACAAGCTGAGCGAGGGCATAGGCGTGGTCACCGCCCTCGTCATCCTGCTGCTGGCCTTCGGCAGTGTCCTCGCCGCGCTGTTGCCGCTGATCACCGCGCTGATCGGCGTCGGGGTCGGTCTCGGCATCGTGGGCATCGTCGCGGCCACGCTCTCCTTCGCGACCTCGGCCACCACCCTGGCGGGCATGATCGGCCTGGGCGTCGGCATCGACTACGCCCTGTTCCTGACCACGCGCTTCCGACAGGACCTCATCGACGGGCGCGACCCGGCCGATGCCGCGGCCCGCACCGCGCACACCAGCGGACGTGCCGTGCTCGTCGCCGCTGTGACCGTGGCCGTCGCCATGCTCAGCCTCTACGCCTGCGGGCTGACCTTCATCGGCAAGATCGGCTTCGCGGCCACCCTGGCCGTCGTCGTCACGGCCGCTGCCGCCCTCACCCTCGTACCGGCGGCCCTCGGGCTGGTGGGCAGCCGCATCGACCGGTTCCGGCTGCGCCGCCCGGTCGCCGAGGGCAAAGGGGCCGACGACGGCCGGAACCGCTACGCCGACCTCGTCGCCCGGCGCCCGTGGACGTTTCTCGCCGCAGGCGTCGTCGTCCTCGGTGTGTGCTCCCTGCCCCTGCTGTCCATGCGCCTCGGCCACGTCGACGCCGGTGCCGACCGTCGCGGCAGCAGCACCCGAACCGCCTACGACTGGATCGCGCACGCCGACGGGCAGGGCTTCGGAGTGGGGGCGAACGGCCCGATCGACACCGTCGTCGACATCAGCGGCGCAACGGCGCCCGTCGACCGGATCACGCGCGACATGACCACGGCCCTGAGAACCACCCACGGCGTGGCCGCCCTCACCCCCGTCAGGGCGAGCGCCGACGGGAGGATCCTCGTCACCACGCTCACCCCGACCACCGGCCCACAGGACGCCGCCACCGGCGACCTGCTCGCCACCCTCTCCGGGCGGACACTGCCGAAGGCCCTGCACGGCACGGGCGCCAAGGCCTATCTCACCGGCACCGTGGCCGGCCAGGCCGACTTCCGGGACACGGTCGGCGAACGGCTGCCCATCGTCATCGGCATCGTCCTGCTCCTCGCCTTCCTGCTGCTCATGACGGTCTTCCGCAGCCTGGTGATCCCGCTCAAGGCCGTGGCGCTCAACCTGTGCACCACGGCCGCGTCCTACGGCGTGCTCGTCGCGGTTTTCCAGTGGGGATGGGGCGACTCGTTGCTGGGACTCTCGGAGCCGGTGCCCATCGAGTCGTACGTGCCGATGATGATGTTCGCGATCGTCTTCGGGCTGTCCATGGACTACGAGATCTTCCTGCTGTCGCGGATCGCCGAGTCCTGGCACCGCACCGGCGACAACCGGCTCGCCGTGGGGGAGGGGCTGTCCGCGACGGCGCGTGTGATCTCCGCTGCCGCGTTCATCATGACCGCGGTGTTCCTGTCCTTCACCGCCTCACCGACCGTGGTCGTGAAGATGCTCGCCCTGGGGCTGGCGATCAGCGTGATCGTCGACGCCACGGTGGTCCGCCTGATCCTGGTGCCGTCCGCCATGTTCCTCATCGGCCGGGCGAACTGGTGGATACCCCGCCGGCTCGACCGGGTCCTCCCGCGCCTGCACGCCTGACCACCCGCCGACCCGATCCGGAGCAGTGACGACGTGAGACCGAACCCCCGCGGAAGGACCCGCCTGGTCCTGGCCGGCACCGCTGCGACCCTGGCCCTGCTCACCAGCGCGACCGACCTCTGGATCGAGCACCGCACCGAGGAGCGCATCGTCGCCCAGGCCGCACGCCGGCTGAAGCCGGGCGGCCCGGTGGACGCCGACCTCACCACCCCCCTCGCGGGCCTGCGCACCCTGGGAGGGGAGGTCGGAGACGTCGAAGTGCACGCGAAAGGCGTGCATCGTCAGCATGCTGTCTTGGATGTGACCGTCCGCCTCAAAGACGTCACGACGAACGGCGACAGCGCCGGCGGTACCGCAACCGCCATCGTCGGATACGACCAGGTGACCCGGCGCCTGGGCGCGCTGGGCAACGGCCTGACCGCCGGCGGCGAGGACGGCGACCTGATCCTCGCAGGCAGCGTCGGCCGCCTGGGCCTGCCAGTCACCGTGCGGGCGACCCTGGCCACGACCGCGCACGCCTTCACCATCACGCCCACCACGGTGAGCGTCCTCGGTCGAAGCGTGGCCGTCGACGACCTCGCCGCGTTGCCGGGCACCTCCGGACTCCGCGACGAGCTGGGTCCCATGACCGTGGCTGTCACCGCACTGCCCCACGGCGTTGCGCTCGCATCGGTGCACGCCGCCGACGACGGCCTTGCCCTCGGCTTCTCCATCGCTGCCGGGCCGACACCGAGCGCGGGAGGGAAAGCCTCCTGACCGTCCGGGCGGCGGCTGCCCGGGAGAAGGCCCCTGGGCGCCTGCCGCGGACGGCCAACGCCAGAACTCGACCACACTGCCCGGCCCCCGGACGGCCGGCCGCCGCGAACACGGCCTGACGATCGCCCCCGCCAACGCCGCAATGCCACACGCTCCTCCACATCCAGCGCATGCCGATGGCGGACACCTGCTCCACGCGCTACAGGCGAGAGCGTCGCAGCCCTGCTCCGCTGGTTCCCGATCCATGTCCCGAGCCGGAGCTCCCATGCCTCTTGGCCGTTGCCGACGGTCCGTTCGACGTGCTTGCGGGGTAGGTGCAGGTGTCCCTCGCGTTCGTAGAACTGGTTCGCGGCGCGTGGTTCATGGCCCACTTCTCGGCCTGCGTTCGGCGTGGCTACGTTTTCTCGTCCTCGCCGGCGGGGTCGATTCCAAGGATGTGTTCGCACATCCGCTGCTGGACGGTGGTGAGTTCGTCGAAGCCGAGGCGCTGCGCGCGGAGCCACCGGCCGGTGTCTTCGCCCTGGTGTACGACGATGCCCGGATCCATCGGCAGCGTGCGGCCGGCCTCCAGGTGGAGCCGGACAAGGAAAGACCAGTGCCTCACCGGCGCCCCGGCCTGCCACAAGGCCGGAAGCCCGGGAGCGTTGATTCACGCACCGCGGGCCGAACGGCTTCTGTCTCGGCCTGCGCGCCTGCTCAGGCAGTCAGGGCGCTGCACCGTCCAGGCCGCCGAGTGGCGTGACATGACAGTGAAACTGTTGGGACGCGTCCGGTACAACCGGCGCGGCACCTGCGGCGTCCTGAGTGTCACACGGCCGATAAGCCGCCGTGCGCAGCAGAAGGGCAACCGCGATGTCATCTCCACTCACGCTCCGGCGAGTACTCCTGGCCACCGCACTCACCTGCGTCGCGGTGCTCGCCACCGGCTGCAGCGCGGGCTCAGCCGCCACCTCCGGTGGCACCGCTGCGGCCACGCCTTCTGGCGCGCCAGCTGCGACAACGCCAGCCGCCACCTCCGGTGGCACCGCTGCGGCCACGCCTTCTGGCGCGCCAGCTGCGACAACGCCAGCCGCGACCAACACGGCGCAGGCCGGCAGCTCGGGCACCAACACCCAGGCGCAACCGGCCGGAACAACCTACAGACCCACCGCCGCCTGCCCGACCCGTTACCTGAATGCCAGAGCGGGTGTCAGCCAGGGCACCGCCGGCAGCGTCTACCAGGTGATCGACTTCACCAACATCTCCCAGAGCACCTGCACCTTGTATGGCTACCCCGGGGTGTCACTCGCCGGAGGCAGCCCGGTCCGTCAGATCGGCCCGGCCGCCACACGGAACACCACCGCCCCCCGCGCGCTGGTGACGCTGGCACCGAGGGCCACCGGCAACGTGTTGCTGCGGATCACGGACGCCGGCAACTACCCTACGGCGCAGTGCCACCCGACCGCCGCGCAGTACCTGCAGGTCTACCCGCCGGGCCAGACGACCCCGATCTACGTCGCCTACACCTCGACGGCATGCGCCGGGACGGTCGGCCTCCTGAGCGTCAGCGCGGTCCAGCCCGGCTCGGGAAGTGCGTCGTAGTACGCCATGCCAACGGTGGTGCTCCGGCCACCAGGCCACGCCATGCCGCGGTGCCGTGCACGGGTCCACGTGAGTTCGGATGCCGCGACGGGCAGGGACGAGCGCGAGGCGGCACTCGTCCAGCCCGAACCGGCCGGCCTCAATGAGCCAGCCCGGCAGGCTTACCGCAGCCTCGGCCGGCATCGGGCCTGCGGACGTGGACGGCATCTGCGGTGCCAGGCCCGGCCACTGTTCGAAGGGTGGCCCGGGGTCGCGTGGCCACGGCTCAATTCCTTCTGGTGGCGGGGCCGACGCCGGGGGAGTGCGGGCCCGCGTCCTCGGTTCGGCTGCTTCTGTGAAATAGCAGGTGGCCGACTGTCGTTGCTACGGGCATGACGACGAACGCGCCGCAGCCCGAGGTGCTGCGATACACCGCCTTCTCCAGCGTCCCCGAGGGCGGAAACCCCGCCGGCGTTGTTCTGGACGCCACCGCCCTGGACGACAGCGACATGCTGGCCATCGCCGCCGGCCTCGGATACTCCGAGTCCGCCTTCCTGACAGCGCCTCCGGAGGGCCTCGGCGGCCAGGAGGGACGGGCGTACAGCATCCGATACTTCAGCCCCAAGGCCGAGGTGCCGTTCTGCGGACACGCCACCGTCGCGACCGCCGTCGCGCTCGCCGAGCGGACAGGCCCCGGGGAACTGGTATTCGCGACGCGCGCCGGCACCGTGCCGGTGGAGGTGGCCGAAGAGGGCGGCACGGTCAGGGCCACACTCACCAGTGTCGAGCCGCACATCGAGGAGATCGCCGACGCCGACCTCACGGAGGCACTCGCCGCGCTCGGCTGGCCGGCCGCCGATCTCGACCCGGCCTTCCCGCCCCATGTGGCGTTCGCCGGTGCCCGTCATCTCGTTCTCGCGGCGGCGACGCGCGAGCGTCTGGCAGATCTCGCGTACGACTTCGCGCGCCTCGAAGCCTTGATGCACCGCTTGGACCTGACCACGCTCCAGCTGGTGTGGCGGGAATCGGCCACCGTCTTCCATGTCCGGGACCCGTTCCCCGTCGGCGGCGTCGTGGAGGACCCGGCAACCGGCGCTGCGGCCGCCGCGTTCGGTGCCTACGCCCGTGAACTCGGCCTGGTTCCCGGGGACGCTGTCCTCACTCTGCATCAGGGCGAAGACATGGGCCGCCCCGGCGAGCTCACGGTGACGTTGCGCGAGGGTGACCCGCGCGTCCGTGTCGGCGGCGCAGGGACTCGTATCAGCTGAGAGCCCGCGCAGGTAGGTGGGTGCTCTGGTGGTGTCGGCTCATTCCGGGTGAAAGGCGCGGAGGTCGCCTCCTCCGGGTGCGGAGGAGGCGACCCGCGCTGTGCGGCGGGCTACTTGTTCATGAAGCCGTCCGAACACCGCCACCCGGGCCGACGGCACCGTCGCCCTACTCTGTCTCGTACTCAAAAGGGCCGGAGTGCCCGGACAGTCCTCGTGACCTCTGAGGCTCTGCGCCCACTTCGTCGACCGTCACCATGGGGTAGCGGCGGATCTCCGTCAGTACCAGGTCGACAGCGTGTCCGTCTTGGCTGGTGCCTCGAAAGCGCGCGCCCAGCCGTGTCGGAAGGCCGGCTGCCGGCGGCCGTTGTGCGCGGCCGCGGCGAGTGAGGAGTGGGTGCAGGCCCGCGACGACGGTGAAGCCGATCGCCAGTACCGCGAAGGACAGGCCGACGGTGACCGTGGTGCCCACCCTGAGGGGGAAGGGGTACACGCGATCGTGCGCGGCCTTGGCGGCGGTTCAGGCGGTCGAAGTGATCGCTCGGATGACGGCAGTGATCGCCGGGGGCGGGTGGCCGGGGAGGCGTGCCACGAGCACCCGGCGGATCTCGGGGGGTGCGCCGTCGACGCGCAGCAGGGTCACCCCGGGCGGCAGCACCGGTGAGAGCGGGGACGGCACCGTCGTCACGCCGAAGCCGCCGGCGACCAGCTGGAGCTTCGTCAGCCAGTCGCGCGCGGAGTGGATGACGCGAGACCGTCCGGGTAGGCCGGGCCAGACGCCGAGCAGCGGCTCAGCGCTCGACGACGGGGTGGCGATCCACGCGGCATCGACCAACTCGTCGACGTGCACCGTGGTGCGTCCGGCGAACTCTGCGGTCGAGGGCACCGCCACGACCAGTTCGGTGTCCGCGACGGTCTCGACGTGCAGGCGCGGCGAGTCGCCGTCGAAGGGCCGGTGGGGTGGGCGGGACGTCAGCACGGCGAGGTCGAGCGAGCCCGCGCGCAGCGCCCGGATCAGGGTGGGCGTGGTGCCCTCGCGGGTGGTGACCGTGATCTGCGGGTCGGCCGCCGCGAGGTGTGCGAGTGCGGCGGGCAGGATCACGGCGCCCGCGCTCGGGACTGCCCCGAGCCGCACCAGTTCGGTCCGCGGAACGGCGCCAGTGAGCTCACGCTCGGCCGCTGCGAGCGAGGCCAGGACCGTGTGGGCGTGCCGCAGCAGGGTCAAGCCGGATGGTGTGAGCCGTACTCCGTCTGGGCGGCGTTCGAACAGGGTGGTGCCGGCGCTGCGTTCGAGGGCGGCGGCCTGGCGTGAGACGGCCGACTGCGTGTAGCCGAGTCGGGCAGCTGCCGCGGTGAAGCTGCCGGACTCGGCGATCTGCCGCAGGACCCGCAGTCCCGCGCTGGAGACGTCCATGCGACATACGCATACCACACATGCCAGATCATCGCTTCCCGCATGCCCACCCAGCTCCTAGTGTCGATCCCCGGAGGTCGGACGAACACGGAGGTCATCAGGTGCGAGCAGCGGTCTTGACGCAGTTCGGAGCCCCGCTCACGGTGCGGGAGGTGCCCGCGCCCGAGGCCGGGGGCGGTGAGGTGGTGGTCGAGGTCCTGGCCGCCGGCGTGGCGCCCTACGCGGCCGAAGTCTTCGGCGGCAAGCGGAACTACCCCCTTGTCCCTCCTGTCGTGCCCGGTGTCGGCGGCGTGGGGCGGATCATCCACGTCGGCCCGGACGCCACCCGACTGCGCGTCGGCGACCTGGTGTGGTGCGACTCGACGGTGCGCTCACGGGACGACGCCCTGACGCCCGACATCACGCTCCAGGGCTGGAGCTCGCGCGGCGAGGGCGGCGCGCGGCTCGCCCGATACCTGCACGACGGTTCGTTCGCCGAGCTCATGCGGGTCCCGACGGAGAACGTCTTCCCGCTGCCCACCGTGGCAGGGGACGATCCGGCGCGCTGGGCCGCACTCACCGTGCACGTCATCTCCTACGGCGGGCTGCTGGCAGGCGGGCTCGCAGCCGGCGAGACGCTGCTCGTCAGCGGGGCCACCGGCAACCTCGGCAGCAGCGCGGTCGCGGTAGCGCTCGCGATGGGAGCGGGCCGCGTGGTCGCCCCGGGCCGCAACCGGGCCGCGCTCGACCTCCTCGCCGACCGGTTCGGTCCGCGGCTGCGCCCGGTTCCACTGACCGGAGACGAGGCCACCGACCGCGCGGCGATGTCAGCGGCGGCCGACGGCCCGATCGACATGGTGATCGACCTGCTCCCGCCGAGGGCACCCAGCTCGGCCTCGCGCGCGGCGGCCATGACCGTTCGCGAATACGGCCGCGTCGTCCTCATGGGCGGCGTCGGCATGCTCGGTGGCGACGACTTCGCACTGCCGTACCCATGGATCATGCGCAACTCGATTACCGTGCGCGGGCAGTGGATGTACCCGCGCACAGCCAACGTCGGCATCATCCGGCTCCTGGCCTCGGGCACTCTGGATCTCGCCCCGGAACGAGTCCGGTCGTTCAGCCTCGATGCCGTCAACGACGCCATCGCGTACGCCGCCGCGCACGCTGGCCCGTTCGACCGAACCAGCCTCACCCCACCGGCTGGCTGACCAGGCCCACTGATCCCACCATCCGCACGACCGCCATCCTTACGAGCACAGGCGGCCAAACTCCCGCTGTTTGACGTGAACTCGGGGCTCGGCCGGTTACTGCTTCCTGGCGAAGCCGCCAGCGTCGACCACTTGGCGGCGTGTGTGGCAGGCTGGTTATCGCGCCTACCGCCCGATCGGGTAAAGCCGTTCGGGGTTCCGGCGGGTCGGCGCTGGGGGCCGGTACGAAGATCGCGAACTGTTCGTGATCTTCGATAGGTCTCCGTCTCATGCGCTTCGCCCCGACCGCCGCAGCTGCTGCTGCGTTCGCCGCCCTGTGATCCCGACGACTACCCACGCCGCCCCGGCGGCCGCGGTACCGGGTGAGACTGTCACCGCTCCCGCTCGCGACCTCCTGGCTGCACTCCCGGTCCGCGCTGAGGGCCACACCGGTTATGAGCGCACGAAGTTCAGGCACTGGATCGACGCTGACAAGGACGGCTGCAACACGCGCGCCGAGGTGCTGAAGGCCGAAGCGGTCACTGCCCCACGCAGGGACCGGAGTGTACGCCGAGTGGAAGGGAGTGGTACTCGCCCCACGACCATCCAGGCAGCTCTCGGTCCGCCAGAGAGAGCTATGAGGCGCACTGTGACACGGGGTGGACAGCGATCGTGCACAACCTCTTGGTGGCGCGGGTGAGGGCGACATAGAGGTCCCGCTCGCCGCTGGGACGGGCGGCGGCGATCTCCTCCGGGCCGACGACGACGCTCGCGTCGAACTCCAGGCCCCGGGCCTCGGATGCCGGCACCAGGCGCGCCCACTGGGCGACACCAGCAGATGCCATGTCCTTGATCCGGGCATCCGCGCAGATCACGGCGAGCAGTTCGCCCGGGTGGGCTGCGGCCTGCGCCCGGAGTTCCTCGGTCACGGTGCTGGTGACGGTGTGCGGGCGGGCGGTGAGGTGCCGTGGAGGGGCGCCGTGGCGGATCGAACGGCTTGGTGTCTGATCCGGTGCGATCCGTGCGAGCAGGTCGTGGGTGGGCGCCAGGATTTCGTGCGTCGTGCGGTAACTGACGGTGAGGGTGTGCAGGACGAAACGGTTGCCGAGATGCGGACCCAGCGCCTGGGACCAGTCGCTCGCTGCCGTCGTGGGGCCCGCCTGTGCGAAGTCGCCGACCAGCGTCATCGATCTGGCCGGACAACGGCGCAGCACCATCCGCCACTGCAGGGCGGTCAGCTCCTGGGCCTCGTCGATGACGACGTGCCCGAAAGTACGGTCCGGCGGCCCGTCCACCAGGTTGGCCGCTTCGTCCAACAACGGGACATCGGCGTCGGTCCACGGATCGTCAGGAGAACGCAGTAGCCGGGAACGTTCGTCGTCGGTGAGCGACGACAGATGCGTGGTCATCGTGCGAGCGTCCGTCAGCAGATCCCGGACGACCTCTTCGGGCGCCATCCGTGGCCACAGGACCTCCACCGCGCGGTCCACGTAGGCGTCGCCCTTGAGGTTTGCACGGAGAGCGTCCGCGTCGAAGATCTCGGCCGGGTCCGCGGCCGGCGCGTCGTCGACGCCGAAGCCGAGAGCACGCAGGTCGGCCACGGCCGCGGCATCGAGATCCAGGCCGGTGTTCTCGGCGGTCTCGGCGTCGATGTGCTCGAGGGCCGCGACGGTGCGACACTCCAGCGAACTTGTGACTGTGCTGATCAGGTGGTCCTTGAACACCTCCCGCGCGTGGTTGTGCGCAAGGCCGCTCGTTGCCGCGGCCTCCCGCGCCGCCGCGATGTCCTCGCTCTTCAGGCGAACCCATTCCTGCCCCACGCGCACCGCGAACCCGTGGTCCAGTGGTGCCTGCCGGGAACGCACCAGGTGCGCCAATGCCTCAGCCAGAGCCGCGTCTCCCTTGAGCCGGGCGACGTCCGACGGCTCCACGGTCTCGGGCGCCATCCCGGTCAGGTCCGCGCATGTGGCCAGGAGCACGTCGTTCTCCCCGAGTGAGGGGAGCACCCGGGAGATGTAGTCGAGGAACCGCGCGTTCGGCCCGAGCACCAGGACACCGCTCTCGGCGGCCCGCGCGAAGGCGTACAGCACGTAAGCCGCTCGGTGCAGGGCGACGACGGTCTTTCCCGTGCCAGGTCCGCCCTGCACCACCGTGACCCCCTGGTGAGGGGAGCGGACGATCGCGTCCTGCTCCGCTTGCAGCGTCGCCACCGCCGCACGCATCCGCCCCGTGCGCCGTGCCTCCAGCGCCTCCGTCAGCGGACTGTCGCCGACGACGTCGCCGGCTGCGGGTGCAGATCCGTCCAGTAGCTCGTCGTTCACCGCCTGGACCGTGCGGTGAACAAGGCGCAGGTGCCGACGGCGGCGCAGTCCCATCGGATGGACGGCCGTCGCCGCGTAGAAGGGGCGAGCCGCTTGCGCTCGCCAGTCGACGAGCAGCGGCAGGTCCCGGTCATCCGTATGCAGGCCGAGCCGTCCGATGTGCAGGACGGTCCCGTCCGCGCCGTCGATCCGGCCGAACACCAGCTGTTCCTCGGCGCCCTCCAGTCGGCGAAGTTGCCGCGACAGACGCGCTGCGGCCACATCGCGCGCGTACACCTCGCCCGCGCCGTCGGCCGATGCCCTCAGCACGTCCGCCAACTCGACCCGTACATCCGCCATCTGCTCATCGAGCAGCCCGTACATGGCGGACACGTGGGCCTGCTCCACCTCGACCTGCCCTGCGGCACCCTCATCGAACTGCGACAACTGCAGCCTTCCTCTCGCCTCGGCCCCCCACTCTGCAGTCAAATTCCCCTGAAAGTAAGGCTTGACTTACTTGTCCGAGTCGACCGCCAGGCGTATTGCGCCGTTCCGACTTGTGCCGTTGATCACGCTGGGTCTTCGTTCCCGCGCAGGGTGACCTTCCTGCCCTGTCGGGTTGAGGAGCCGATCGGGCTGGATCCCAGGCTGAAGAGAACCGAGGCGACAGCCCTCTCGGTGGCCGTCAGCTGTCGACCACCCCGGGCCCCTGGGCCGGAGACCGGCTCACCGCCGACGACGCCGACTGGGATCCTCATGGCGGAGGCCCGGATCACCATCCCGCGTCGGCGTAGCCCGCTCGGCAACGCAAGAGCGCCGCGGTGGGGCATGGTGTGACGAATACGCTCACTGTTCTGTCCCGGCGGCGTTCGGTTCGCCGAGGCCGCTATTGCTCGTGAATACCCACCCGCGGTGGGGAAGCACCATGCCCGAAGAGCCGGCTGTGTCGGGTAGGGCCTACGCGTCTTCGCCGAACACCCAGTACGCGAGGCTCATCAGGACCGCCCAGTTGCTCCGGGTACTGCGGACGAACTTGAGAAGCCTTGGATCTGGGTGGACCTCACGGCGCCCAGTCATGACCAGTCGGGCCGCCCGTACCGCTGACGGCATCCAGGGTCGAGGTTCGTGCCGCCGATGTGCCCGACGGGGCGGCGACCAACGGGGCATGCCGTGGAATGACGGCGAGAGGCCCCAGGAACGCGCAGGTCAGCGCCTTGCCAGGTCACGCCGCGTCCGCATACGCGGTCTTCCGAACTGGCGACGTGGCGCGACGTCCGGGGCGGTCCGTCGCCCCCGCACGGCTGGTAGGAGAAGCGAGGGGGACTGTGGTCGCCGGCACGTCGGGTGCATGATGATCCAATGGCTTCTTGGCCGGGCCCGCGGAGCGCATGGTCGCTGGTACTTCGCCGTCGCCAGTGCCGGCGGGTTGCGTCGTGGACGGCGGCGGCAGGACCGATGATGTGGAGCTGGTTGCCGTACAGCAGCGAAGTACAGCAACCGGCGCGATCGCAGTCGGCCATTCCTCCGCGTACGCCGCTGGCCGGCCCAGCGAACCTCACCGACCGTCGCGCCCGCAGTTCGCATCGAGGGGCCCACCGCGACACCCCCCGCTCGGGCCGTCCCTGGCCGCGCGAGGGCGCTCGTTCAGCACGATGGGCAGTGGTGGTCAGGCGCGCCAGGCCCCCAGGCCGGCATCCGTGAAGCAACAGGTGACGCCCGCACCCCAGTCCTCGTCCTCGTGCCAGACGGCGGGGTCGGCCAGGGTGGCGAGGACCTCACCGGCAGGTATGACCATGTGGCCTTTCTTCGGATCAGAGACGTAGCACACCTCGATCCAGCCCTTGTCGACCCATTGGACCAACGGCGCGACCTGCGGTTCGACCCAGGCGAGGCGTTCTTCAAGGCTCCACTCCGCTTCCGGGCTCCGCAGGACGCCATAGGGGCCGGTCAGCCAGCCGCTCACCTCGTAGGTGCAGACCAGCAGTTCTTCCTCGACCGCAGTCCGCTCCTCCGCGGGCGGGAACCCGCCCGACCGTGGCGCCGGGAAGGCGTCGGCCCTGAAACGTGCGTCGACGGCCTCTGGCACCGACAGCCAGATACGGTCCGGGGATGGCTCAGTCGGGATCCACTGGTCCGGGTCGGTCAGCACCCCGTGCAGCTCCCGGCGGCTCAAGACCGGGTCGGAGGGAGCGGGCCAGGGGCCGGACGCCTGGCGGACGTCCAGCAGCTCCCGCTCGACCAGGCCCAAGGCTGCCTCGGCCAGCCGCGGCACCAGCTCCCGCGCTTCCGCTCGGCTATAGCTACGCGGGGGCGGGGCCTCAGAGTCACCGGCCCAGCGCAGCGCCGCTCCGTAGTACTGCACCATGCCGGCCAGCTGGTGCTTCTGCATGGCTCGGCGCAGCAGCGCCTGCTCTGCCACGGTCATGGACGTCCACGTGCTCATGACCGGCATGGTTCCAGACACCGCGGAGCCCTGGCGTCGATGGCCCTGACCCAGCACCCTGGGGCCGTCACTGGGCCGTCACTGGGCCGTCCGAGGGCGGCCAACGACGACAGACGCCGACAACTGCTGACGGCCCGGCCGCAGGTCACGGCGTTGATCGCTCACGAGACTCCAGGCCAGTGGGGCTCCCCTCTCGTGCCCGCCGAGAAGAGCGTGAGCACTGGTTCCATCAGGCCGCGTGCTGTGTCTTCCGCAGGGTGCATGTCGTTGAAGTAACTGACCTGGAGGAAGAGTTGCTGCTGATCGGCGACGACACCCTGTGGGGCGTCAACCGCCGCAGGAAAGGTGCAGCGAAGACGCTGACCGCGCTCAAGCCGATCCGCGCCGCCCAGCCCGACGGCCCACCGATCTTCGCTGTGGCAGTTCACCATCGCCGACTCCAACCACCCCCAACCGCACCGTGCAGACCCGGGACCTGCACGCCTACCTAATTCGTTGGTAACAGCACCAGGGACGGCGGGGTGCCGTTCCAGGGATGTTCGAGTGGTGAGGGCCATCACGCCTTCTCGGAGCTGGGCTCGCGAAGCCTCTGGTTAGACCGTGCGGCCGGCCCTCACGCTCGCGGTGGTGGCGGTCGCGTGGTCGCCGGGCGGATGCCTGTATGCCTACCGGGCCTTGACGCCTCAGCGCAGAGCGGTGGCGTCCGGTGCCCTCGCGGCCGCCACCACCTGTTGCTGTGTTCCCTCGTTGATCTTCGCGGTGCGAGCCCGCCGCACGGTGACCTCTCGAATCGCCCGAGCCGTTCGAGCTCCCGCATAGACCGGGGCCCGTGGGGTGAGCTGGTGCCACGAACGGCTGCTGAGGTGGTGGACCGGCCATGGGGTCGAGTCCTTGAATTAGGTCGCTGCGTGGCCCGCATGCGCTCGTGACCAGCGCAAACAGTTAATGCTCAGGGGAGGAGCAACTTGATCTACTGCGGAATCGACTGGGCCGAACGCACACACGACGTCGCCCTCGTCGACGACACCGGGCAATTGCTGGCCAAGCGGCACATCACCGATGACGCGGCCGGATACCGGATCCTGCTGGACCTGCTTGCCGAGTACGGTGACACCGAGGAGGATCCGATCCCGGTAGCGATCGAGACCTCACGCGGCCTGCTCGTCGCGGTACTACGGACCGGCAAGCGGCAGGTCTTCGCGATCAACCCGATGGCCGCCGCCCGCTACCGCGATCGCCACAGCGTCTCCCGCAAGAAGTCGGACCCCGGCGACGCACTGGTGCTGGCAAACATCCTCCGCACCGACATGCACGCCCACCGCCCCCTGCCCCAGGACAGCGACCTCGCCCAGGCCGTCGCCGTCCTCGCCCGCGCCCAGCAGGACGCGACCTGGAACAAGCAACAGTGCGCCAACCAGCTCCGGTCCTTGCTCCGTGAGTACTACCCGGCCGCCCTGGACGCCTTCGCCAAGTGGAGCAACGGCCTGTGCCGGCCTGAGGCCCGCGAACTCCTCAGGACCGCCCCTACCCTCACCAGGGCCGCCCGGCTGACCCGCACGCAGGTCCAGGCCGCGCTCGAACGCGCTGGCCGCAAGCGCGGCATCGAAGCCGAGGCCGAGCGGCTCCGCGAGGTCTTCCGGACCGAGTGGGCCCACCAGCCACCGCTGGTCGAGGACGCACTCGGCAAACAGATGCTGGCCCTACTGGTCCAACTGGAGGCTGCCTGCACCGCAGCCGACGACCTGGCCAAGGCGGTCGAGGAAGTCTTCCCTCAGCACCCGGACGCTGACGTGATCCTCAGCTTCCCTGGTCTCGGCGTCCAGCTCGGTGCCCGGGTGCTCGCCGAAATCGGAGACGACCGCAGCAGGTTCGCCGACGCACGCGGGCTGAAGGCATACGCTGGCTCCTCACCCATCACCCGCGCCTCCGGCAAGAAGTCGTCCATCACCCGCCGGTGGGTGAAGAACGACCGCCTCAACCACGCCGGCTACCTATGGGCCTTCTCCGCCATCACCGCCTCACCCGGCGCCAAGGCCCACTGCCGCCGCCGACGCGACGACCACGGAGACTGGCACGCCGCCGCCCAGCGCAACCTGTTCAACCGCCTGATCGGCCAGCTCTACCACTGCCTACAGCACCGCAAGCTGTTCGACGAGCAAACCGCCTTCCCCATCGAACTCGCTGCCGCAGCCTGACAGCAGATCAGGTCTGCCATGCTGGCCCTCTCACAGGGACAGGGGACGCATGACCGAGTCGATCGCCGGATGGATTTGGGGCCGCAACCTGCGTGCTTTCCTTGAGTTGCTGTCCCGTTACGCCGGATACGCCTTCGATGAAACGGACTGGAAAGCCATCGAAGCCGGTGTTCAGCACACCAACGACGAAGCACCCAATGGCTGGTACTCGTATCCCCTGGTTGGCACGAGCGCCACTCTGGAAGTCGTCCTCGCTCAAGCCGTCGGTGGCGAGGAAGTGTCCGTCAGCGTCATAGGAGCCGGGACGCCCGAGCTTCAGTTCCGCACAGACACACTCCTGGCCGCCTTCGCCAGCGTCTGACCACCGGCCTGTTCGACTGGGGCAGACCACCGCCCGCAGCCGCTTGACTGCTTAACCGCCTGAGGTGTCTGCGCTGGCGCAACGCCAACGCCCGCCACCCCGACGTACTCGCTGCCCAGCACGAGGAACGCGCCCGCAACCGAAGCGAAAAGGGCAGCCGCTGGGGCGGGCGATCACTCAGCGCCGCGTGATGAAGCAGTACCGGATCACGATGCCCTCACCGCGTCTGCCGGCATCCCGGGTTGAGGAATCCCCGGGCTATGGCATTGAAGGCGTGCGGCGCCGTCACGGGCAGGAGATGCCCGGCGTGCGGAACCACGGCCAGGTGGGCGCCCGGGATGGCCGCTGCGGTCCGTCGGGCGTCCGGCAGACTGGCGCGATCCCGCTTTCCGCACAGCACAAGTGTGGGAACGGCGATCTGCGGAAGTACGCGGGAGAGGTCGCTCGTCTGCAGAGCCGCCAGCATGTCGATCCATCCATTGCAATCGGGCAGGTCGGAGATCGCGCGGACCAGCCAGCCGGGTCGATGCCGTTCGATCCGAAGCCGCCGCTGTGACGTCGTGCCCGGTGCGATCTCAGGTCCCCCGGACAGGATCAACCGGGCAACGAGGTTTGGGTTCTCAGCTGCGACCCGCGCGGCCACGATCGCCCCAAGGGAGTGGCCGCACAGGTGAACCAGCCGTAGCTCTCGGGCGATCTCGGTGACGGATTCGACCGCCGCCGTCAAGCTGAACGGGCTCGGCGAGCCGCCGAACCCCGGCAGATCCGGCGCAACGACGTGAAAGCCATCGGACAACGCCCCCAGCTGACGTCGCCACATCCGACCGCCCTGCCCGGCACCGTGCACCAAGACCAAGGCCGGACAACCAATCTCGCCAGCCTCCAGAACATGCGTCCTCATGATCACAAGATGGCAGCCTCACAGGCGCCAGACCAGCCCCGACCCCAGCCCGGCGAACCTATCCGGTCAGAGCACGAGCGCCCCTCATCTTGGAAGCCACGTTCGGTGCAGGAGCTGTTCCGCTGACATCCAGCGTTGACATCAACGGCCACGGACAGCGGCGGTGGTCAGCAGCCACCCATGGCAACGCCGGGGATGGGGCGCGCAGCTTCCCGGACCCAAAGAGTCCAGGTTGCGAGGCGAGATGTCCGCCTCTTGACCGTGGTCGCCTTACAAGAAGATGATCCTGCCGACGATCAAGGGAGCTGTCATGCTGCGGTACATGGACCTCTCCGTACTCGCGATGGGGTGCGCGCTACTGCTCGCGGGACTCGGCAGCAGGTGGATGGAAGGCAAGGGGCGGAGGGGAGCGGATCCCCACCAGGGCATGCGCTTCTTCCAGACATGGCTCCCTCTCCTTATGGGGCTGGGGATGAGCGGCGCTGAGATGCCGGGACTGTTGAAGGCGCCCCACCCCGTCGTCGTGATCGTGGACACTCTCAACTTGGTGCTGGCCGTCACTGTGCTTGTCTTGGCCCTTCGGGCAATTGGACGGTGGCAGCGGCCGACGAACCTGGACTGACCAAGGACTGGGCGTACCAGGTGCGTGTTTGGGGGCGGCATGCAGGCTCTGGCGATGGCGGCCACGTGCTCAGTGGTGTCGAGCCTGTCCAGCACCGCGTCAAGGACATCGCACACGGCGTCCCAGTGGTGGCTGCGGGCGAAGTACTCACGCACGAGCAGTTGGACCGGCCGGCGCGAGCGGCGGGGGTCGACGAGCCATGCCTGGCTGATCAACGTCGGGTGCCCGCGGGGAAGGCGCGTGGGGAGTGCGAGCCACTGCTGCCGGGTCCGGTCGTCCAGGGCGGCGGGGCGGGCACGGTGTCGGTGGTCGCGCTGGGCGAACGGCACGTCGTCCTGGTCGTCGACAAGGCTGAGGCGGCGGGGTGCGTCGATGCGACGGCCAGAAGCGGGGACTGGGTGGCGGCGGCCGCAGCGTGTTCGGGTTCCTCCAGATCGAGGTAGCTCGCGGCGCGGTGGGTGAGGAACACACTTCGGGTCATGTCCCGGGCCGACGGCAGCAGCCGTTCGCCCTCGGTGATGAGATTGTGGGCGCGGGTAGTGTCGCCGAGATCCAGGAGGGCCTGGCCGGAGTCCACCGCGAGGTCGGCTTCGGAGACCCAGGCGCGTGAAACGGCAGTAACGCGTCACGAGGTGTGCCTGGGAGCGCTGCTCCGCCCCAAACTCCGCGAGTGCGGGCGGTCATCGCGCCACCGCGCCATGGCCGTCGGCCATGACGTCGACCCCGGCAGGCTCACCGGCTCGCCCACGTCAGCGGCCTCGGCCTGACCTGCCCAATGCCTGCGTCGCCCCACCATCCGCATGGGCTGCCGAGTCTGCGAAGCCTTCGCGCCCCTGGACCGCAAGAAGGAGACGGGCTTCTTACCAGGGCGGCTTAGGGTGCGCCGTCATGACTCGTACACGGCTCTACCGCAACGGCTCCCTGATCCTGGAGGACTTTCCGACCGCTGACATCTCGGAATACGTGAACGATCCGGACGTGGCAGTGTGGCTCGACCTGTGCGATCCATGCTCCGACGACTTCGCGATGATCAGCGAGGAGTTCGGCCTGCATGAGCTCGCGGTGGAGGACGCCCGTCAAGAGCACCAGCGGCCCAAGCTGGACCGCTACCGCACCCATGCCTTCCTCAGTGCCTATGCCATCAGCGCCGACAAGACCAGTGGGCAGCTGACCGCGAGTGAATTGTCCGTATTCATAACGCCCACGGCGTTGATTACCATCCGCCCCGACCACCGGTTCGACATCGAGAAGGTCGTCGAACGCTGGGACAACAACAGCGATCTCGCCAAATACGGAGTGGGATTCCTGCTGCACGGACTCCTCGACCACATAGTCGACGGGCACTTCGCCGCCGTGCAGGACCTCGACGACCGTATCGAAGCAGTGGAGGATCTACTCTTCGACGAGGGGCGCGAGCAGATGGACTCCGTCCAGCGGGACTCCTACGCACTGCGCAAGAACCTGACCAAGCTGCGCCGCGTGGTGTTGCCCATGCGGGAGGTGGTCAACAGCCTTCTCCGCCGCGACCTGCACGTCGTTGCCGAGCCCTTGCTTCCCTATTACCAGGACGTGTACGACCACGTCCTCAGGGCCACCGAATGGACCGAGTCGCTGCGCGACATGATCACGTCCATCATGGAGACCAACCTCACCGTTCAGGGGAATCGCATGAACCTGATCATGAAGAAGGTCACCAGCTGGGCATCGATCGTGGCCGTACCCACCGCCGTCACCGGCTTCTACGGACAGAACGTTCCATATCCGGGCGTCAACACCCATACCGGCTTCCTCACTTCCACCGGCGTCATGGTCCTCGCATCCGCCCTGCTCTACTGGGCCTTCAAGCGCAAGGACTGGATCTGACTCCTCGCCGCAGCGAGGGCCTTGGCCGACAGGGTGTGGGACAGCCCATCTCCCGGTTTCATGCGGGACGCGTTCCTGCGGCGACGACCTGCGGCCCACGGGAGGGCGCGGTGAGTAGGACGGCGCTCCGCGGGGATAACCCTCCGTCCCCGGGATCATCCCCGCACGCGCTGGGGGGCGGGCAGGATCAGCCCATGACCCGCGAAGACGAACCGGTTCATCCCCGCTTGAGCGGGGTGCTTCAGCTGTCGATGAGCGGGTACGACTGGCCGATGGACCAGGAACCATCCTCTTGGGGCGGTGAGCCGCGGAACTCCCGCATCACGCGTCGCGATCCGCTGACGCCATGCCGCATGAGCGCGGAGCAGCCGATCAGGCAGTGACTGAAACGACCGGGCTTGGAACCATCCCTGCGCTCGCAGGGGTGGTCCAGAACTCTGTCCACGCAATGAGTTCGTGGACCGGGGCACGGAGCCGCCCCACCTGCTACCACCCTGCTGCCATTCTGGTGTGACTTCCGTTAAGAAGCAGACGCAGGTCAGGCTGGAAGAGAACGTACTGGAGGCCGGCAACGCCGCCGCGCGCGCCCGGCGGCTGGACTTCAACACATACGTGGAGCGGCTCATCATCGAGGGCACCACCGGTGTCCGTGCCGCCGGCATGGCGGTGCCCAGCGGCTCATCGATGAGCACGGCACGTTCCTCGATGATCTGGAGGAGCAGCTCGACGCTCCCTACGACCAGCGGCAGCCGGGCGACGCTGCGTGATCCTGCACGTCGACGAATCCTGGATCCTCGAGGTGGGAGAACGGGCCGGGTACCGCGCCCCGGCGGCCGACGGCTGTGGCGTGCCCATCGCCGCCGTCGCCCGCCACCGCGGCGAACTCCTCGAGCATCCCGTCTACGAGATCGAGGCCGGCAACTTCCCGGTCAACCCCACCCGCGAGCAGCTCACTGCACTCGCCCATGAGTTGAGCAACCCGCGCTGCACCGCCGCCCGGATCGCGTCCTTCCTGCGCACCTGGAAACCCTGAATCCCGAACCGGGCGGGTGATCGCCTCGGACCACGCCACGTGGCGCTCTTCGAATCGGAGGGATACTGCGTGCCGAGGCAGCCACCAATGTGGTCCGAGTCCTTCGAGGACGTCGCCCTTGGCACAGAGGGGGCGGCCGCAGGCGACCCGCTCCTTCAAGAGCACCCAACAGAAAGCCTGGTCGTAGCCATGTCCCCTTCCCGGCTGAGTCGGCAGTGCTACGGGAAGCGCTCGGGCCCGAGCTGTACGAGTCCGTACTGGCCGTCCGCCGCGCGGAGGCGGAGCTGTTCGCGATCTTCACCGACGCGGACGTCATCGAGGCCGTCCGCTGGCGGTATTGGCTGGCTACTCCTCGGGCTCCCAGGCGATCAGCTGCTCGAACACCTGCTGGTCGCCCTCGATCTTCAGGTCGCTCAGCGTGAGGCGGCCCCAGACGAAGAGGAGCAGCTGCTCGGCCGTGCCCGTGGCCGAAGCGGAGGCGGGCGCGGCGTCGTCCGTGAGGGGTGCCGGCCAGGCGCCGGTGCCGTCCAGCGCGAGGAGCCAGGAGCGGCCCTCGGTGGCGTGGTAGTGGATGGTGGCGGCCTCGTGCGGCCAGGCCGCCGGGGTGGAGTTGCAGGTGTCGAGAAACTCGGCCACGCCGTCGATCGCGACGTCCGCCGGCATCGGCCGCACGGCGCCTGCGGCGAGCTGGGCGTCGTAGGTGTGCACCAGCACCTCGTGCACCCGGCGCCGGGCAACGCCCCAGGCATTCGCCGGCGACACGCCGGCGCCCCACCACGCCCAGCACTCGCGCTCCGGGCCGGCCTCGCGCAGCGCACTCAGCAGCAGCTCGTTCGACTCGGCGTACCAGGCCAGCAGCGCCTCGAGCTCGCGCGGCACCTCCGCGGCATCCTTGGCCGGCGGAGCCTCGGCCGGGCCCGCGGCGACGATCGAGGCCCACCAGCGCTGGCCCGTACCCAGGTGCTGCACCAGGTCGAACAACGTCCACTCGGGGCAGGACGGCACCGGCGCGTCAAGGCTGGGCGCGGCGGCAACCGCACTCCGGAACGCGGCCGAACGCTCGTCGATCAGTTGCAGCAGGGCGGAATACTCAAGGCTCTCTGTCACATCGCTTACCTATCACCCCAGCTCAGCCGACTGCACCCTGTTTTCCAGGCCGTCAGCTGCGGGAGTTAGAGCACCCAATGGAAAGCCTGGGCGTAGCCATATCCCCTTCTTGGCCGGCTCGTTGAACGAGTCATGGGGGAGGGGAACGGTCCTCCGTGGATGGTGCCGGATGACCTGTGGGGGCGGATCGAGCCGTTGCTGCCGGTCAGGCAGCGGCGTCCGCGCCATCCCGGCCGGCTGCCACTGGACGACCGTGGTTGCCAGCAGGGCATCCTGTTCGTGCTGAACACCGGGATCCAGGGGGAGTGGCTTCCGCAGGAGCTCGGCTTCGGGTCCGGGATGACCTGCTGGCGCCGGCTGCGGGACCGGCACGAGGGCGGGGTGTGGGACCGGCTGCACCAGGTGCTGCTGACCGAGCTGCACCGTGCCGGGAAGCTGGACTGGTCCCGCGCGGTGATCGACGGCCCCCACCACCAGGCCCGTCGGGGCGACCCAAAACCGGGCCGAGCCCGGTCGACCGTGCCCGGCCCGGCTCGAAGCACCACGTCATCGGTCCTTTGGAGCTTCGAGCGGCTCTACGCGGGGCGCCGCGCGATCGAGGACGGCGGTACGGCCAGCCGGCGCCCGTTGAAATTCCTCGACCGCCTGATCGGCTGGCCGCTGGCCTACTGGTCCGAAAACCTTCCCTGCGTAATGGAGGTGCTGGAACAGCGGCTGGGGCCAGTCGATGATGATCAGTCGGTTCAGACGTTGGTGGAGCTCAAGCGCGCGGTGCTGGACGCTTAGCAGTTGTCGGCCCCGCCCAAGACACCCCGGCCCGTGCGCGCCCGCCCCCGTGGCTGCCTGAGTCTCCCGGTTCGGCCTCGTCCCTGGCACAGGCGTGTCCGCGTGGGAATCGGTGCTGGAGGACATCGCTGAGCACGGCTAGGGGGTTGATACTGGCGGGCTCGCGTATTCAACTGTCGCCGGTTCCCCGAGGAACCCAGCCCGCTGGTGACCGGCTGTGATCACCAGCGGCGTACAACTCCAGGACTCCTTCATCGCGTTCATCGACTACGGCCAGGGACCCTTCGAGCCCGCTGATAGATTCCGTCGGTGAGCGAGGAACTACCCAGCGGCGGCATCAAGCTGTCACCCGACGAGATCGAAGCTCTGCCCGCCAGGTGGTCATCATGCTGGACCCCGAGTGAGGTCGCGCAGCGGTTGGCCGGGATCAGCACGCCCTGGTACGTGGCCGCGGGCTGGGCGCTGGACTTGTTCCGCGGCACGCAGACGCGCGCTCATGGAGACATCGAGATCGCGATTCCGGCCGCGAGCTTTCCCGAAGTCCGCCACCGCTTCCCCGGATACGTCTTCGACGCTGTAGGCAGCGGCCGAATCTGGGAGGACGCCACACCGGAGGTGCTGGCCGCCCTGCACCAGACATGGCTCCGCGAGCCGGCCACCGGAAGCTACCTGCTCGACGTGTTCCGCGAACCGCACGACGGCGACACCTGGATCTGCCGACGCGATGAGAGGATCCGGCTTCCCTACAGCGACATCGTCCATCACACCCAGGACGGCATCCCGTATCTGGCGCCCGAACTGGTCCTGCTGTTCAAGGCCAAGCACGCCCGCCGAAAGGATCAAACAGACTTCGAGGCGACCTTCCCGCGCATGACCTCGGCTCAGCGCGAGACCCTGGCCGAGCTACTCGCCCGCGTACACCCAGGACACCCCTGGATCGCGGGCCTGTAGCCAACGGTTTACTGGTGTGACCGCCTAAGAGCCTGTGAACGAGCCCCCATCTGCGCGGCGGCGTCCGGCACGCACGCTCGCGGGTTGCCGAAAAGCCCCGGTCGGCCGGCTTGGTTTGCGGCCCGGGATCGTGGTTGCCGACCAGATCACTCCGTTATGGGCAGGCACTCGGCGAGCAGGTCGACGACATCCCGCCAAGCTCGCAGCGCGTGCTGCGGGTGGTAGCCGACGCCGGGGCGCACGGTGTGGTCGACCGGTGGGTGGTGGAAGGCGTGCAGGGCTCCGCCGTAGACCACGAGGCGCCAGTCGACGCCCGCAGCCTGCATCTCGGCGGTGAATGCGTCTCGTTGCACGGACGGCATGATCGGGTCTTCCGACCCGACCCCGGCCCACACCGGGCAGTGAATGCGCGCCGTCTCGCCTGGTCGGCCCGTGGTCAGTCCGTTGACTGTCGCGATCGCGCGCAGGTCGACGCCGTCGCGACCGAGTTCCAGCGCGATTGCGCCTCCGGTGCCGTAGCCGACGGCGGCGATCCGGTCGGGGTCGGTCCGCGGCTCTGCGCGGAGCACGTCGAGCGCCGCGTGACCGATGCCTCGCATTCGGTCGGGGTCGGCGAGCAGCGGCATGCAACGGGCCAGCATCTCCTCAGGGTCGCCCAAATAGCGTCCGCCGTGGAGGTCGAAGGCCAGCGCCACGTATCCCAGTTCGGCGAGCGCATCGGCCCGGCGGCACTCGACGTCGCTGAGCCCCATCCCCTCGGGCCCGACCAGGACCGCGGGCCGGCGGTCGACGCCGGCCGGGAGGGCGAGATGCCCGATCATCGTCAGGCCGTCGGCCGCGTATTCGATCGTACGCGTTGTAACCGTCGTCATGAGCCTGGACTGTAGTGATCGTCGAGCCTGGTCGGGCCAGTGTTCTGCCGTTGGCAGAAGGCAGGTCTCTGGCGTATTCCGGAACCACACGGGGTTTGTTCACAGGCTCTAATCTTGATCATTAACCTCGCTGCTGTTTCAGGCGCACATGTTCGGTGAGGGTTTCGATTCGTTTCACGGTCTTCCCGGGCTCGTGACGTGGGGCTGA